>JBDSDH010000140.1:0-16972 GCA_039920665.1 Ilumatobacteraceae bacterium | reverse complement strand
GTCGCCGACCTCGCAGCTGCTCGCGGGGTCATGGTGGTGCCGACCAAGTTGTCGAGCGCGGCGCTGATGGCGGCCGCCACCAGCCCCGGTGTCGGCTTCGCCGCTGATGGCTCTGGCGGCTACATCCTGCCCGGGTTCCTGCCCGCCTTCGATGCTGCGGGTGCTCTGCTCAAGGTGCTCGACCTGCTCGCCCGCCATGATCGCACCTTGGCTGCGGTGGTCGACGGGCTTCCCGAGGTGTACCTCGAACACGAGACCGTCGTCACCCCATGGGAGCAGAAGGGCTTGGTCATGCGCAGCTTGGTCGAGATGGCCGGCCCCGACGTGGTGCTGATCGATGGTGTGAAGATCACCCATGCCCATGGTTGGGTGCTCGCTCTGCCCGATCCCGAGGAGGCAGTGACCCACATCTGGGCCGAAGCCGATTCGGCCGTCGACGCCCGTCGTCTGGCACAGGAATATTCACGACGGATACGTCTGCTGCTGCACTGAACGCGCGTCGGCTGTCACCAGGGATGATGCGCCGGGGCAGAGTCTCAGCCTCAACAAGACGTTAATTCCGACTTTTGTTCCGCTGCCGGTTCGGGATTGGCTACCGTGAGGACCATGAACGTGCCTGACGACCTGTTGTATTCCAGCGATCACGAGTGGATTCAGCGGGTCGAGGGCGCTGTTCGAATCGGTATCACCGACTATGCCCAGGACGCACTCGGTGATGTGGTCTACGTTGCAATCCCCGCGGTCGGGTCTGTGGTCAGCGTCGGCGACAGCTTCGGTGAGGTGGAGAGTACGAAGTCTGTCTCTGACGTCTACGCACCGGTCACTGGGACGGTGACGGCGGTCAACGACAGCCTCGGTGATGATCCGACTGCGCTGAACAACGATCCATATGGCGCAGGTTGGCTGTGCGAGATCGAACTCTCTGCGCCGGAGCAGCTCGACGCGTTGCTGGACGCGGCCGGCTACCGAGCGCTCACCGAGGGTTGATCGAGACGCTCATGGCATACACGTTCTGCAACCGTTGCGGTCACCGCAACCCGCCCGAATCCCAGTTCTGTTCAGCGTGCGGCACCGCGCTCGATTTTGCCGCGGACCACACCATCACCCTCGCCAAGGTCGACCCGTTGCTCGATGCCCCCGGCATCGCCGACGATGTTCAGGTCGACCTCGCCGGGCTGCCCGCCGACAGTGGGGTGCTGATCGTTCGCAGCGGGTCGCAAGCGGGCGCCACGTTCACCCTCAGCGATCCGCTGACCCGCCTCGGTCGCCACCCCGACAGTGAGATCATGCTCGACGACATCACGGTGTCGCGGCGCCACGCCGACGTCGAGCGCACACCGAACGGCTACGTGGCTCGCGATGCCGGTTCGCTCAACGGTACCTACGTCAATCAGCAGCGGATCGACGAAGCGCCGCTGCGCCAGGGCGACGAACTCCAGGTCGGCAAGTTCCGCATGGTGTTCTTCGAGCGAGCACAGTAGATCGGCAGTGGCGGACCACCAATACCTGTCGATCGGCGAGGTGCTCGGGCTCCTGCTCGAGGATTTTCCTGATGTCACGATCTCCAAGATCCGATTTCTCGAGAGCCAAGGTCTGATCGAACCCGAGCGCACACCGTCTGGATACCGCAAGTTCTATGACAGCGACGTCGAACTGCTGCGGGCGATCCTGCACGAGCAGAAGGCCAACTTCCTGCCCCTCAAAGTGATCCGCGATCGGATCGAATCCGGCGCGATCGACTCGGACAGCACGGGTGGCCGGACGCCGCCGCGTGGCATCCGTAACGTCGAGCAGCGCGAAGTTCGTGAGCAGCGTGAAGCGGCCTCGACCGACTCCGAGGGACGCGACAGCGTGTTCCGTCGTACCGACGGCGGCCCCGAATGGGCTGGCGGACAGGCACTCATTCCGGGCGAGACGGACACGTCGTTGTTCGATGTCGCAACGGCGACGGCGCCGATCACTGCCGCAGTGCCGATCGTGCCGGCCCAACCGCAGGCTGCGCCACACCGACCGATTGCTGCACCACCCCAACCGCCGTTGACGAAGCCGACTGCGCCGCGCTCGGCCGCACCGGGCTCGCGGACATCGGCGTCGGACCTGGTCGCATCGTTGATCGAGCCGGTGGTTCGCCCCAAGCCGCAGCCGCAGCCACAGCCACAGCCACAGCCACAGCCGTTCACCCACCACATTGCGACACCGGCCGCCACCCCGCCCGGGGTCGTCGAACTGCCGACCGCCGACGAGGTCGCTGGCGAACCAATGCCGAGCGTGCCCGAGCCGGTCGAACCGGTGCCCGTCGCCAAGCCGGCCGTGCCCCACATTCGCAGCGCCTCCACCGACGGCATTCGCGAACTGCCCTACAACCCGAGTGAATTGTGCGTGGCTGCCTCGATCACGCCCGCCCAACTCGCGGAACTGCAGGACTATGGCGTCGTGACTGCCCGCGGCTCCGGAACCGATGCCAGTTTCCCGCCGGCGGCCGTCGAGATCGCCCGCATCGCAGGTCAGCTGTTGGCTCAAGGCATCGATGCTCGTCACTTGCGCGCGTGGCGTCAGGCCGCCGAACGTGAGTCGGCGTTGTTCGAACAGCGAATCATGCCGCTGCTCCGGCAGCGGAATCCGCAAGCTCGCCAGACCGCATTGGCGTCGCTGTCGGAGTTGTCCGGTCTGGGCGCCAGCCTGCACAATGCCCTGGTCGACTCGCTGTTGCAACATCACTTCGACGCCTGAGTGTCCTTCCTCGCCGAAGAGGATTACCATCGCGTCCGTGGACATTGCAATGGAGCTGGTCGGTGTGCGAGTCGAAGTACCGGACAATACGCCCGTGCTCGTTCTGCGTGAACAAGAGGGTCGCAAGCGAGTGCTGCCGATCATGATCGGCAACCCGGAGGCATCGTCGATCCATTTCGCTCTCGAAGGCGTCAAGGCACCGCGGCCGATGACCCACGACCTGTTCGTCGACGTACTCGGAGCGCTCGGGGGCCAGTTGCAGCGAGTCGTCGTCACCGAAATTCGCGATCACACCTACTATGCCGAGCTCGTCATCGACACGCCCGCCGGTGTCAAGACCGTGTCAAGCCGGCCGTCGGATGCGCTCGCCCTTGCCGCACGAACGGGAGCCAGTATCTTTGCCACGGAGGAGTTGCTCGACGCAGTCGGCCAGGACGGCGCTGCCGCGGCGGCGCTCGATGCCGACGGTGAGGATGAGCAGATCCTCGACGAATTCCGGGACTTCATCGACAACATCAGCCCCGACGATTTCACCTGATCGTTCGGCCATCGGATCGCGCGATCCGCGCGAAATGTCGGGCAGTAATCGCGCGATGCGTGACAGCACCCTTGACGATGTGCAGGTGTTGCCGTACTGTTGCATCCCTTACACGCTCGTAGTTACGGGCATGTCATCGGTGGAGGCAGCAGGACATGAGCGACGCAGGATTCAGTGGGACCAAGACGGCGAGCATCGTCGGTATCACATATCGTCAACTCGACTACTGGACCCGCACCGGACTGGTCCGTCCGTCACTCGGCGATGCCTCCGGTAGCGGAACCCGCCGTGAGTACTCATATCGCGACCTGCTCGAACTGCGGGTCATCAAGAATCTGCTCGACGCCGGCATCAAGCTCGAAGCCGTTCGTGAGGTCTTCAGCTATCTGCGCGAACACGTCACGTCCGACATCGCCTCGGCTCACATCGTGATCAGCGGAACCAATGTCGTGTTGTGCGATGGCGATCAATTGATCGATTTGCTCAAGAAGGGTCAGGGCGTGCTCAACGTACTGCCGCTTGCTGCGGTCAAGAACGAGGTCGACATCCAGTTGCTCTCCCACCGTGAGACGGTGCCGGTCACGACACCGGGCCACGTCGCGATCTGAGCACGGCCATGGACGAGATGGAACTGTCACCACTCGATGCAGCGCATCGTTCACTCGGAGCCAAGATGGTTCCTTTCGGTGGCTGGGCGATGCCACTGTCGTACTCTGCCGGCACCATCGACGAGCACCTCGCGTGTCGCCAGAATGCCGTCGCGTTCGACGTGTCGCACCTGGGCACCGTGCAGGTCACTGGTCCCGATGCGCTCGAACGGTTGCAATGGGCGTTGACAAACGACCTCGGCAAGATCGGCCCAGGGCGGGCTCAATACACCCACCTGCTCGATGAGTCAGACGGTTCGGTGCTCGACGACATCATCATCTGGTGGGTCGACGAGGAAACGTTCGATGTGATGCCGAATGCCTCCAACACCGACCGGGTCCGCAATGCAATCGGCGGCCAAGAGACGACACACTCGCGAGCGATCATCGCGGTCCAGGGACCCCAGGCCCGCCAGCGGCTGGCGACCTTCGCCCCCGACGCCGCAGCGGTCAAGAAGTTCCGGATCGAGCGGGTCCAGGTCTGTGGGGTGCCATGCATGGTCGCCGGTACGGGTTACACCGGCGAGGAAGGTGTCGAAATCGCAGTGCCGGCTGATGCTGCCGAGGAGGTGTGGCAGTCGCTGCTCGACGCCGGAGTGTTGCCTGCCGGTCTCGGCGCTCGCGACACGTTGCGACTCGAAGCGGCGCTGCCGCTGCACGGTCACGAACTCGGTGCTGGGATCACCCCACTGCAGGCCGGACTCGGATGGGTCGTTGCCTGGATGAAGGGCGACTTCCGCGGCCGCACCGCACTCGAGGTCGAAAAGGCCAAGGGAGTCGAACGCCTCGTACGTGGCATCGCGACCGATGGCCGCCGCCCGCCACGAGAGGGCTGCGACGTGCTGATCGACGGTACGACGGTGGGGTCGGTCACCAGCGGCAACTTCTCGCCCGTTCTCGGACACGGCATCTCGCTCGCGTTCCTGCCGCCCAAGATCGAGATGGGCACCTCGGTGTCGGTCGACGTTCGCGGCACGTTGTTGGCGGGCACGGTTGTACCGACCCCATTTGTGACCAAACACTGAGCCTGCCCGCTCGACAGAGCATCCGCCCAGCCGGGCACAGGACAGACGTTGCCTACGAGCGTTTGGCGGCTGCCTTCTTGGCGGCCGGCGCCTTCTTTGCAGGGGCCTTCTTTGCAGGGGCCTTCTTTGGAGGGGCCTTCTTTGGAGGGGCTTTCTGTGCAGGGGCTTTCTGTGCAGGGGCCTTCTTTGGAGGGGCCCTTTTTGCTGACGCCTTCGTTGCGACGGCGTTCCTCGCGGCCGGTGCCTGCTTGGCCACGGTCGGCTGGATCGGCAGTACGGCGATGGATGCAGTCGGCGGGGGCGGGGGAGTCGCAACAACCGGTGCCGGGGGAGTCGCTGGTTGTGATGCCCCACCGCCGAGGAGCGACCGGAATCCGAACATGCTGCCAGCGTTCTCAGCCATCTGAGCAAGCGGTTGCAAGCGGCGGGCGACGTCGGCGAACGAGTCGAGGAAGCCTGCGATGTCGTTCGGCATCGACGCGAAGACCGGATTGCCGAGCGTCTCGGCGAGTCGGTTGATACCCGGCGCGACCTTCTCGATCGGCCCACTGATCTGATTGATCACCGCATCGGCGGCCTTGATGCTGCGGGTCACCTGCGGCATGAATGCCCGGATCGGCTCTTCCACGTCGTCGAACAGTGCGTTGGCCCGTTCGGCGATGTTGTTGACCGTCTCCATCGTGCGATTGAAGTTCTCGACGGCGGCCAAGAAGTCGGTGACACCACGTTTGAACTGCTCGATCGTCTTGCCGATCGAGTTCAGTGGATTGGCGCTGCCGAACATGTTGATCAGATCGCCAAGGTTCGGAACCGATGATTCAGCCATGACGCCGACAGTAGCCCAGGGCGGTCGACAGGCGGCTGACTGTCGGTGGCGGGTGGTGCGTGGTCAGAGCGATTCGGCGTAGGCCTCGAGCGGTTCGCAGGAGCAGATCAGGTTGCGGTCGCCGTATGCGGCGTCGATCCGTGAAACAGGAGCGAAGTACTTGCTCGCCCGCAGCGAAGCCAGCGGGTAGGCGCCGAGTTCACGGGAATACGGGCGGTCCCATTCGCCGAGCAGATCCTCGGCGGTGTGTGGGGCGTGGCGCAGGGGACTGTCCTCGTGGGTCCACTCGCCCGATTCGATCCGGGCGATCTCGGCCCGGATTGCCAGCATCGCGTCGCAGAACCGATCGACCTCGCGCAGTGTTTCGCTCTCGGTTGGTTCGACCATCAGCGTGCCGGTGACGGGAAAGCTCATCGTCGGTGCATGGAAGCCGTAGTCCATCAGTCGCTTGGCAACGTCGTCGACCGTGACACCGGTGGCCTTGGTGATCGGGCGGAGGTCGAGAATGCACTCGTGTCCGACGTAGCCGCGCTCGCCGCGGTAGAGAACGGGGAATGCCTCGTCGAGCCGAGCCGCGATGTAGTTGGCACTGAGGATCGCTGCTGCGGTGGCATCGCGCAGGCCTCGAGCGCCCATCAGGCGGATGTACATCCAAGAGATCGGCAAGATGCTGGCCGAGCCGAACAGCGCCGCAGCCACCGCTCCGCCGGATTCCGTGTCACCGGACGAGGTGTCGTGGAGTCGCTGTGGATCGGCCGGAAGGAACGGGGCGAGGTGTGAACGGACCGCGACCGGACCGACACCGGGGCCTCCACCGCCGTGGGGGATGCAGAACGTCTTGTGCAGATTGAGGTGGCTGACGTCGGCGCCGAACTTGCCCGGCTGGGCGAGACCGACGAGAGCATTGAGGTTGGCGCCATCGACGTACACCTGACCCCCATGATCATGGACCTGGGCGCAGATCTCGCGAATCTGCTCCTCGAACACGCCGTGGGTGGATGGGTACGTCACCATGATCGCCGCGAGCCGATCAGCGTTCGCCTCGATCTTGGCATCGAGGTCGCCGAGGTCGACGTTGCCGCGCGCATCGCAAGCGACGACCACGACCTTCATGCCGGCCATCACCGCACTCGCTGCGTTGGTGCCGTGCGCACTCGACGGAATGAGGCAGACCACTCGATCGTGATCGCCGCGGCTGTCGTGGTACGAGCGGATTGCGAGCAACCCTGCGAACTCGCCTTGGCTGCCCGCGTTGGGTTGCAGGCTCACTGCGTCGTAGCCGGTGATCGTGACCAGCATCTGTTCGAGCTGGCTGATCATGACCCGGTAACCGACCGTGTCGGCGTCATCCGCGAGCGGATGAATCTCGGAGAATCCGCGCCAGGTGATCGGAATCATCTCGACGGTGGCGTTGAGCTTCATCGTGCACGATCCGAGCGGGATCATCGTTCGATCCATCGCGAGGTCCTTGTCGGCGAGCCGGCGCAGGTAGCGCAACATCTCGTGCTCGCTGTGATAGCGGTTGAACACGCTCTGGGTGAGGATCTCGTCGGTGCGGCGCAGACCGTCGACGATGCCGCAGTCGACTCCTTCTGCAACGGCTGCATCACATGTAGCGACGTCACCAGCGACCCCGAAAGCGTCCCACAGCGCAACCACCGTGTCCGGTGTCGTGGTCTCGTCGAGGCTGAAACCGACGGTTGTCGTGTCGATCCGGCGTAGGGCCAGGTTGCGTTCGTTGGCAGCGGCATGGACCGCGTCGGCATCGACGACTCGCACTCGCACCGTGTCGAACCAGGATGTGTTGAGCACCTCGAACCCGCCTGCCCGCAGGCCAGCTACGGCGATCGAAGTCAGCCGGTGGATTCGCTCGGCGATCCTGCGAAGACCATCCGGCCCGTGCCAGGCTGCATAGAGCCCGGCGATGTTGGCGAGCAAGACCTGGGCGGTGCAGATGTTGGATGTCGCCTTCTCGCGGCGGATGTGCTGCTCTCGGGTCTGGAGCGCAAGTCGCAGGGCCGGGCGACCTGCGGTGTCGGTACTGACGCCGACGAGGCGACCCGGCAGTGCTCGAGCGTGTGATTCGTTGGTGGCGATGAATGCAGCGTGTGGCCCGCCGAAACCCATGGGTACCCCGAACCGTTGGGAGAGACCGATCGCGATGTCGACCCCGGCGTGACCGGGCGGAGTGAGCAGAACGCAGGCGAGCAGATCCGTGGCTGTCGCGACGAGGCCGCCGACGGCGTGGACCCGCTGGATCAGATCGTGGTGATCGCCGAGCTCGCCGCTGGAACCGGGCCACGAGATCAGCGCTCCGAAGCAGGTTCCACTGTCGTAGGCGCTGTCGTCACCGACAACGATGTCGATCCCGATCGGTCGGGCGCGGGTACGCAGCACCGTCAGCGTCTGCGGGTGTGTGTCGTGGTGGACGAAGAAGGCGTGTCCTGCGTGCTTGCTGAGTCTGCGGATCATCGTCATCGCTTCGGCCGCCGCGGTCGCTTCGTCGAGCAGTGATGCATTGGCGATCGAGAAGCCGGTGAGGTCGGCCACCATTGTCTGGAAGTTGAGGATCGCCTCGAGCCGACCCTGGCTGATCTCGGGTTGGTACGGCGTATAGGCGGTGTACCAGCCCGGGTTCTCGAGCACGTTGCGCAGGATGACCGCTGGAGTGACGGTGTTGCTGTAACCCATCCCGATCAGGCTGGTTCGAACGACGTTGGCGTCGGCCAGGGCGCGCAGTTCCGCGAGCGCATCGGTGACGCTGGCGCCGTCGGGCAAATCGAGGTCGCCATCCATCCGGATCGACTCCGGCACGGTGGCATCGAGCAACTGCTCGACCGATTCGAGCCCGAGCGCCCGCAGCATCTGCTGCTTGTCGGGCCCGTCGAGGCCGATGTGGCGGCGGACGAACTCCTGCTGATCGACGAGCTCCGCCAAGGAGGATTGCGGGGAGATGCGGGACGGGATGGGCGTTTCGGTACCGATGGACATGGTTGCTCCTGAGGCGCGAGGGTCGGCTGCCCCCGCTGTCATCGGGCCTGAGAGCTTCACCGGCAGATCGAGATCGACCGGGTTTCCCCTTCGGCGAGGTGCGACGCACCTACTTTCCAGCGTTGCCTGCCCAGACGGTCCTTGGTGCCTGAGAGGTTCCGGGGTGGTTGCTCCTTCGGCGCCTCCGCAGTCGACGCCATGTCGATTGCTCGGGTCTCTCCCGCCTGGGCGTAGCGGCACCACTCAAACTACCGGTTCCTGCCGGCTCGGCTCGACCAATCCCGCATCGTGGCCGATCACCGGAATCGTCGCCTCGGCAGTCAGCTTGAGATCGCCGGCTGCCAACGGCGATCGCGAACGACGTCGAGGATCTCGAGCGCCGAATCGACCCGGTTGAACGGCGGCATGATGTATGCGCCGGCGACCTTGTCCTGCACGCCGAGCAGTGCTTCGCGTGCGATCGCGATGCCTTCTGCCCGAGCCGCAGGCCCGCCGCCGACCTTGGCCATCCGTTCCCGGTAGGCCTCGGGAATCTGCATCCCGGGAACCTCGTTGTGGAGGAACTCGGCATTGCGATGCGACGCCAGGGGCAGCAGCCCGACCATGATCGGCAGACCGAGCGGTGCGGCATCGGCGATGAACGAGGCAAGCGTTTCAGGATCGTAGACGGGCTGGGTCATCACCAGTTCGGCGCCCGCGGCCTTCTTCAATTCCAGTCGGTGCAACTCGCGGTCGCGGTCGGCCGCAGCCGGTTCGGCTCCGGTCGCCAGGACGAACGAGGTTGCTCCCTGCAATTCTTTGCCGGTCGGGTCGAAACCGGCGTTCAGAGCGCTCGCGATCTCGAGCAAGCCGATCGAATCGACATCGTAGACCGGGCTGGCAAATGCGTAGTCGCCCATCTTGGGTGGGTCGCCAGTGATGATCACGAGGTTACGGATGCCGAGCGCATGCGCTCCGAGCAAGTGGGCGATCAGCCCGAGGTAGTTGCGGTCTCGGCAACAGACGTGCAAGATCGGCTCGACCGTCGTTGATGCGATGGCCGTCGCGCAGAACGCAAGGTTCGACATCCGTGACGTGGCGCGCGGGCCGTCGGCCACGTTGACGATGTCGATCCCGCCGGCCAATGCGTCGGCGATGTGACCCATTGGCTTGGTTGCATCAGTTCCGGTGGGTGCACTGAGTTCGATCGACACCGCGAACTCGCCGTCAGCGATGCGGCGTCCGAGCCGACTGCGGTCTCGCAGCGGAATGAGAGCAGCACGAGGAACGTGCAGCGGATGCATTTCCACGGCTGCGGCGCCGACCCGGGCGGCGCTGCCACCGCCCATCATTCGGATCGCCCCGTGCATCGCCCGGATGTGGTCGGGTGTGGTGCCACAACAGCCACCGATCAGGCGGACGCCGGACTTCAACATCCGTCGCGCGAACACGCCGAAATGTTCTGGATTGGCGACGTAGATCGTGCGGCCGTCGACCACGCTGGGAAGTCCTGCATTGGGCTGGATCGAGACGGGCGCTCCGTGTCCGACGAGCTGGCGACCGACTTCGAACAGTTCGGGCGGACCGAATCCGCAGTTGCCGCCGATCACGTTCGCACCCGCGCTCACGAGGCGCTCGGCGACCTCTGCCGCCGAGAGCACTCCATCGATCAAGGTGTCCGCGTCGTAGACCATCTGGGCGACCCGAGCGGTGTCCGGGGCGACTTCGGCAGCCATCGTGAGCGCCATCTCGATCTCGACGATCGATGTGAACGTCTCGAACACGAACAGATCGACACCCGCATCGGCAAGCGACTGGATCTGCTCGCGAAACGCTGCTCGTGCCAAACCTCGTTCGCTCTCGGTCGCGATGGCGAACTTGACGCCGGTCGGACCGATTGCACCGGCCACGAATCCGGCGTCCTCGGCAGCGAGTCGGGCGAGCGCGACCGCAGCCGTGTTGATCTCGGTCGTGCGATCGCCGTGGCCGTGGCGGGCGAGTGTGATCCGATTGGCGCCGAACGTATTGGTCTCGATGATGTCGGCGCCGGCGGCTCGATATTGGCGATGGATGTCGAGGATCAGCTCGGGACGGGACAGGTTGAGCTCGTCGTAGGAGTTGGTGTGCATCACGCCGCGGTCGTACAGCAACGATCCCATCGCACCGTCGAACAGCAACGGTCGGGCGGCGAGGGCTTCCAGAAACGTCGTCATCGTTCACCGACGCTAGAGCGGCCGGTGACGGAATCCCCGGACTGGTTCAGTTCGGGCCGAGTGATCTGTCGCGCTCCGATTCAGCGTTTGGCGCGTTCTTCTTCGTAGTCGGCGATCGATGTCAACTGCGCGCCGAGCGTTGCGTCGACCCACCGAGTTCCTTCGCTACGGATCAGGTCATAGCTGGCCTGGATCGGTGCGAGCTGACCGGTGAAGTGGGGCATCACCTGTTCGGCGAACAGTTCGTAGCTGCGCTTGGTTGGACCGAAGTCAGCGAGGTCGGCACCGAGGAACAGGTAGGCCCCGAAACCGCCCGTCTTGTCCTGGAGCCGCTGGATCTGCTCGATCGCCATTTCCGGGGTGCCGATGACCATTGCCCCGCTGGCATTGACGGCATCGACGAAGTCATCGAAGTCGGTCGGCGGCGGGGGAGCGCTCGGATCTCCGGTCGGGATGATGTGGCTCAGATAGTCGAACACCCATTGCAGTCCGTAGCGGCAGTTGGCCTTGGCCTGTTCGACGGTCTCGGCAATGTGCATCGGGCCCATCAGACGCCACTTGTCACGCGGCGCCTGATGCCCGTGGCGCTCGGCCTCTTCCTGCCAGACGTTGTAGTTGTAGTCGAGGACCCCGAACCCGGCGGGATCGGTCGCTGCGATCGACAGCAAACCCGTGCCGTATCGTCCGGCCAGCTTGGATCCTGATGGCGAGATCGACGAGGCGACGACGATGTCGAAATTGCTGTACGGCTTGATCTGGAGCACCGCCTCGTGACACGTGAACCAGTCGGTGTGCTCGGTGACGGTTTCGCCTTTGAACAGCCGCATCATCACATCGAAGGACTGTTCCATCCGTGGTCGTTGGGTCGTTGGGTCGATGCCCATCATCGCTGCGTCACTCGTCAGTTGCCCCGGTCCGGCGCCGAACATCATCCGGCCCCTGGTGAGGTGATCGAGCATCACGATCCGGTCGGCCAGGATGAACGGGTGGTGATACGGCAGCGAGTTGACGCCCGTCCCGAGCTTGATGTGTCTGGTGCGTTCGGCCGCTGCGGCAATGAACACCTCCGGACTCGCAATCAGTTCGGATCCAGCGGAATGGTGTTCGCCGATCCAGGCCTCGTGATAACCCAACTGGTCGAGGTGCTCGATCAGTTGGAGATCTCGCTGCAGCGCCAACGTCGGGTTGACGCCGGTCTTGTGCATGGGCGGAAGGAAGATGCCGAAGCGGAGCGATTCCATCGGTCGTTTGTATCACTCCTCTTCGCCCCTCTCGGCAGCCAAGAGTGACCGAGCGGCAGTTACAGCGTCGACCAGTCGAGGATCACCTTGCCGGACCGGCCGGACTTCATCGTCTCGAACGCTTCGATGTAGTCGTGGACGCCGAAGTGATGGGTGATGACAGGCGAGAGATCGAGTCCGCTCTGGAGCAAGCTCGCCATCTTGTACCAGGTCTCGAACATCTCTCGGCCGTAGATGCCCTTGATGTTGAGCCCCTTGAAGATCACCTGGGTCCAGTCGATCGCGGCGTCCTCCGGCGGGATGCCGAGAATCGCGATGCTGCCCCCGTGGTGCATCGTGCGCAGCATTTCGCGCAGCGCCGACGGGTTACCCGACATTTCGCATCCGACGTCGAATCCTTCTTGCATCCCGAGTGAGGCCATCGTGTCGTCGAGTGATTCACGGGTGACGTTGACGGCGCGAGTGGCCCCCATCGATCGGGCGAGATCGAGGCGATAGTCGTTGACGTCGGTGATCACGACGTGTCGGGCGCCGACGAAGCGGGCCACGGCGACCGCCATGATTCCGATCGGTCCGGCGCCGGCGATCAGCACGTCTTCGCCGACCATGTTGAACGCGAGTGCGGTGTGCACGGCGTTGCCGAACGGATCGAGAAACGAGGCGATGTCGTCGGAGATCGAGTCCGGCAACTTGAATGCGTTCACCGCAGGCAGCGAGAGATATTCGGCGAAGCAGCCCTGGCGATCGACGCCGACGCCGACGGTGTTGCGGCACAGGTGCCGTCGCCCGGCACGGCAGTTGCGGCAATGGCCGCACGTGATGTGTCCCTCGCCCGAGACCCGGTCGCCGACCGAGAAGCCGCGAACCTCGCTGCCCATCGCGAGAATGGTCCCGCAGTACTCATGGCCGATGGCCATTGGAACCGTGATCGAACGTCGGGCCCACGGATCCCAGGTGTAGATGTGGATGTCCGTCCCGCAGATCGAGGTCTTGTGGATCTTGATCAGGACGTCGTTGTGACCAATCGCCGGCTCGGGCAGATCACCCATCCACAACCCTGGTTCGGCCCACTGCTTGATCAGCGCCTTCACGCTGCGCCGCCGTCGGGGCCGGCACCGGAGCCAAGGTCGAGTTCCTGGGCGACGTCACTGAAGGCAGCGATTGCGAGATCGAGATCGGATGTCGACAGCGCCGCCGACATCTGGGTACGGATCCTCGCCTTGCCCATCGGCACGACCGGGAACGAGAATCCGATCACGTAGACCCCCCGAAGCAGCAGACGTTCGGCCATTTGAGCGGCGAGTGGGGCATCGCCGAGCATCACCGGGATGATCGGATGCTCGCCCGGTGTCAGGCGCAACCCTGATGCCGCGAGGCCGGCGCGGAAGTAGGCGGCGTTGTCGTGCACCCGCGTTCGGAGCGAGGGGTCGGTCTCCAACAGGTCGAGCACGCTGAGGGTGACGGCGGCGACAATCGGTGGGACGCTGTTCGAGAACAGATACGGACGTGCTCGTTGGCGCAGCCAGGCAACGATCGATCGATGCGCTGAGACGTAGCCGCCGCTGGCCCCGCCCAGGGCCTTGCCAAGCGTGCCGGTGAGGATGTCGACTCGGCCCATCACGCCGCAGTGCTCGTGGGTGCCGCGGCCGGTCGCACCCATGAACCCGGTCGCGTGCGAGTCATCGACCATCACGAGCGCGTCGTAGCGATCGGCGAGATCGCAGATGGCGACCAGGTTTGCAATCGTGCCGTCCATCGAAAACACGCCGTCTGTCGCGATCAAGCGAGTACGAGCGCCGGCGGACTCGTGCAGGCATCGTTCGAGGTCGGCCATGTCGTTGTTCTCGTAGCGGTATCGCTGGGCCTTGCTGAGCCGAATGCCGTCGATGATGCTGGCGTGGTTGAGCGAGTCCGAGATCACTGCATCCTGCTCGTCGAGCAGTGTCTCGAACAGTCCACCATTCGCGTCGAAACACGATGGGAACAGGATCGTGTCGTCCATCCCGAGGAATTCGCTCAGTCGTGCTTCGAGTTCTCGGTGCGGGGTTTGGGTCCCGCAGATGAACCGCACCGACGCCATGCCGTAGCCGTAACGGTCGACCGCAGCGTGCGCCGCAGCGACGATGTCGGGATGGTTGGCGAGGCCGAGGTAGTTGTTCGCGCACAGGTTGATCAGGTCGGTGCCGTTCGCTGTCACGTGGGCGCCCTGCGGACCTTCGAGCACCCGTTCTGGCTTGAACAGGCCAGTCGACTGCAACTCGGTAAGTGATGCGTCCAGACGGGCGACGATGTGTTGATCCACGACGAGTTCCTCTTCCTGGTTCGGCAATTCCTGGTACAACTGTGCTGACTATATCTCTGGAACCGGTGGTCAATCGACAGTGCCGTAGGCACCTTGCTCACCGCTCGACGACGCCGCGACAACCTCGGCCACGGCCGCATCGAGGTCGGCCAGGAACTCGACGATCTTGCCGTCGTGGACTGCGTTGACCGTGAGATGCAGCGACGGGGGCGGACCCTGCTTGTCGACATACCAGCCGCGCCTCCACAGGCCGTCGGCAACGGCGTAGATGTCGAGCGAATCGGGATCGGCCGCACCAAAGGTGACCAGGCTGGTCGCTGGCTCCGCTCGCAACAGCAGCGACGGTCGTGCCCGAATACCGGCGACGAGTTCCTCGGCAGCCCGTCGCCCTGCTGCAGTGAGACGCAGGTAGCCCTCGTCGCCGAGGTAGTTCATCACCGCCCACGCCGCTCCCATCGATCCACCCGACTTGGTGCCGAGAATGCCCGATGATCCGTAGACGCCACCGAGCCAGTTGTCGGTGACGTAGGTCTGATAGTTGCGTAACTGCTTGTTTCGATAGGCGATCACCGAAGCACCCTTCGCGGTGTAGCCGAACTTGTGCAAGTCGACCGACATGCTCGTCACGCCATCGACGGCAAAGTTCCACGGCGGCACCGTGTGACCCAGCCGGGCGAGGTAGTGCAGGGCGACGCCACCCATACAGGCGTCGACGTGGCAGCTGACACCACGGTCGGCTGCGATCGCGGCGATGGCCGGGATCGGGTCGATGACACCCTGGGGATACTGCGGCGCAGAGCCGACGATCAAGACCGTGTTGTCGTCGACAGCATCGGCCATCGCATCGGGGTTCGCTCGCCAATCGTCCTTCACCGCAACGCGCCGGCTCTCGACCCCGAAGTAGTGGCAGCCCTTCTCGAACGCAGCGTGGGCGCTCGTCGGCAGCACGATGTTCGGAGTCGTGATGTTGCGTTCCGTGCGGCCCCGCTCTCGGCTGCCCTTGACCGCGAGGAGGATGCTCTCGGTGCCCCCCGATGTCATGAAGCCGGCGGCGCCTTCATCGCCACCCAGCCATCCGATCGCGGCATCGACCACCTCGGCCTGGATCTTCTTCAAACTCGGAAACGCCTCGGTGTTGAGGGCGTTGTCGCTGCTGAACTTGCGATACGCATCGGCGGCGATCTCGATCACATCGTCGCCTCCGTGATAGGCGAGGGTGAATGCCCGGCCATCGCGCCAGCGAACATCGCGTTCCTTCATCGCATCGAGAGCGGACAGAGTTTCTTCGCGGGACAGACCCGTCGAGCGCAGCGCCATCGCGCCACCATAGGACTCCTGGTGAGCCCGGAGGTGCGTCCTATGGTGGGACGCATGATCGACGAATCCCTTCCCGCCAGTGGTGTCACGGTCGAGGAGATCAATACATTTCTCGGTGGTCAGTTCGCCGGTAACGGCAATGTGTGCGAAGCGGTTGGAGCGCGCTGGGCGATCGCCAGGCTGACGCCGTCGGCGCTGAACCTGCGACCGGGTGGCATCATCAGTGGCCCGACCGTGTTCGGCGCGTGTGATGCAGCGTTGTACTACGCCTGCTTCACGGTGAGAGGAATCGAGCCAATGGTGCTGACGAGCGAGATGTCGATCCGATTCCTGCGACCTGCTCGAGGCGAGATCCTGCGCGCCAAGGCCGTTCTGGACCACGCCGGCCGCCGATCGATGATCGGTACCGTCACGGTGTGGACCGACGATCCGGCCAAGCCGGTGGCGGTCGCTCAGGGCACCTATGTCGCACCGATTTCAACGTGAGCGGCGCCGATAAGGTGCTGCGTCATGAGCGATCTCACCAAACCAGACGTCACGATTCCCGAGGGTGATGCACCCACCGAACTGCTGATCGAGGACATCATCGTCGGCGACGGCCACGAGGCCACTGCCGGGATGGCTGTCGACGTGCACTACGTCGGCGTGTCGTGGAGCACCGGTCAGCAGTTCGACGCGAGCTGGGACCGGCGTGACACGTTTCAGTTCCGCCTCGGAGCGAGCCAGGTCATCAGCGGCTGGGATCAGGGCGTCGCAGGGATGAAGCTCGGCGGTCGCCGTCGGCTCACCATCCCGCCGCACCTGGGCTATGGATCGCAGGGTGCAGGCGGCGTGATCAAGCCCAACGAGACGCTTGTCTTCGTGGTCGACCTGCTCGGCGCTCGCTGACGTGAGCGACTGTCGGCGACGCGCTGATCGGTGAATAGTCGTCGGTCGATGCAGGGCGTCCCGGCCAACACCGTGGTTCAGCGTTGCCGGATGAGTTCGAGTCGCACCGGATCGAACTGGACGATGATCAGTCGATCGATGCCGAGCGTGTCGTAGCGGCGGCGATCGACACCATCTGGGTCGAGCAGCGCTTCCTCGAACGGTTGCCACACCGTGACCAGCAGCGGGGGAGCCCCTCGCGGGCGCGCCTCACGGGCGTTGGCGATGATCTCGTC
>JBDSDH010000139.1:0-4636 GCA_039920665.1 Ilumatobacteraceae bacterium | reverse complement strand
CCAGGGCCTCGGCCGCGCCCCAATCGAGCGCGGCCACCGAGGTCGGGGACCCGTCGTATCCGACGATCACCTTGCCTCCGGGACCCGGCACGAACACCGGGTCGAGTGTGTCGAAGTGCTGCGACATGGCTTGTCCTACTCCGAGACGATGACGGCGGTGACCATGCCGAACATGCCCTGCGGGCCTTCGGCGTGGTTGAGGATGTGACAGTGCCAGGCCCAGACACCCGGATCGACGAAGTGGTAGAGCACCGTGTAGCGCTCACCCGGGGCGACCGAGATCGTGTCGCCGGGCATCGGCATTTCGAGTGGGATGCCGTCCTTGGCGATGATCCAACCGACCGGCTGGTGCAGGTGCATCGGGTGCGACATCAGGCCTTCGTTGTAGTAGTTGACGAGCATCGTCTCGCCGACCTTTGCCGTGTAGATCTCGGTCGCCGGGAAGCTCTTGCCGTTCAGCGACAGTCCAATCGTGCCCGCATCGTTGAGGATCATGTTGACCGACTGGTCGACCTTGGTGATGCCGTACTTGGCCAGTGACGCCGGGATCGGCATCTCACCGATGATCAGGGCACCGGCGAGACCGTTGGGCACCTGGGTCTGTGAGTTGTGGTGGGAGTGGTACATCCCGACCGCCGGTTCGAGGGCGGTGAACTCGTAGTTGAAGCTCTGCCCGGGCTCGACTGCTTCTTGAGTGAATGGATCCACGCCGTCCATCGAGTTCGGCACGCGAATGCCGTGGAAGTGGATGACCGTCGACTCGGGCAGCTCGTTGTGGAGAATGATCCGAATCTTGTCGCCGACGTCGACCTTCAGCTCCGGTCCCGGCACCATCCCGTTGTACGTCCACGCCTTGACGATCTTGCCGGGCTCGACCTCCCAGTCGACGATCGAAGCCGTCAACTCGTACTGCTTGGTGCCGTCAGCCTGGATGTCCGGATCGAGCAGCGTGCCACCGAACTTCGTCTTCGGCTCGTTGATGAAACGCAGCGACCGCTCCTTCATCGCCTTGTCCATTTCCTGCCATGTCATCTCGGTCATCGCATCGGGATTGGCAGCAGCGACGTCTGTGCCGGCCGGGGCGACCATCAACATGCCGGTCATACCGGACGCGCTGTGACCGGGGATCGTGCAGATGAAGGTTTGATCACCCTCGGCGAGCCCCTTCAACTCCATCGTGGCCGATCCGCCGGGCTGGATGTCGCCGGACGACTTGCCACCGTCGGGGAACGTGACGTTGTGCACCATCGTGCCGGAGTTGGTGAGCCGCAGCGTCACGTCACCAGCGGGGACCGTCGGCATCGCCGGGCTCATCGCGAACTCACTCAGGGTCATGTCGACCACCGTGGCGGCGTCGGCAACCACGGCTGAACTCGTGGTCGACGAGCTGCCGTTGCCGTCATGCAGGATCGCGAACCCGCCGAAGCCCAGTGCAAGCGCGCCGAAGATGAACGCGCTGACGGACAAAAAGGATTTCTCTTCTCGAATCATGTCGTCCATCCTCGCCCTCGGCTCCACTTCCGACGAGGGCCGGAGGTCCCCCGGCGATGGGACCTTCGGCCCTACTGGTGACTGCGGTCGACCCGTACGTTGACCCCAAGAAACAACCGGAGGAAACATCATGACGACCACACTCGGCGACAGTTCGCACGCCAACGCCACGCCAGACGTGCAGGCCGACAACAAGCCAGCGGACAGCACTGCTGTTCCGATCATCGCCTTGCCACGGCGCACCATCGACACGTTGCTGATCAGCCTCGGCGTGCTTGCCACGATCGTGCTGATCATCTCCGGTGGATTGCTCACCTGGGGTCACAACTTCTCGGCTGACTACGTGTCGAGCGAACTCGGTTCGCAGAACATTTCGTTCCCGGACGCTGCTGCCCTGACCGCCGAGGGGCGGACCGACCTGCTCGACTTCGCCGGCCAGAAGCTCGACACGGGTGACGAAGCCGAGGCCTACGCCAGCTACATCAACGGACACCTCGAGGGCATCGCCGATGGTGCGACGTTCGCCGACCTGGGCACCCCGGAGCGAGAGGCCAAGGCCGCCGTCAAGGCAGCGACCGAAGCGGGCGAGTCGCAGGCGACGATCGATGAACTCCAGGGAAAGGCGTCGGCGGTCACCGGCCAGCGTGACAGCTTGTTCCGCGGCGAAACCCTTCGTGGACTGCTGTTGACGGCCTATGCCTGGTCGACAGTCGGCACCATCGCCGGCATCGCCGCAATCGGCGCCTTCGTCGCCGCTGCGATCACCGCCGTCCTGGTCGGCCTCGGATTCCGCCACCACCGTCGGACCCCCAGCACCACCTGATTCAACCCACGATCCCCGCTACGGTGCCCGGCAGCAATGCCGGGCACCGTCGCGTCACTGGTTGCGGTGGCGTTCGGATTGGCGGGCGGCGTAGACCGCTGCTTCGGTGCGGCGACTCATTCCCATCTTGGTCAGCAGGTTGCTGACGTAGTTCTTGACGGTCTTTTCGGCCAGGTACATCTCCGTTGCGATCTGGCGGTTGGTCCTGCCCTCGGCCAGTAACTCCAGGATCCGTCGCTCCTGCGGGCTGAGCGACGCCAGCCGAGGATCTTCGGTGGTGCCGGTGCGCAGCCGATCGATCACCCGGAGGGTCATCACCGGGTCGAGCAGCGACCGTCCTGCCCCGACCTCGCGGACGGCGCTGACGATGTCGCTGCCCTTGACCTGCTTGAGCACGTACCCGGCCGCCCCGGCCATGATCGATTCGAACAGCGCCTCGTCGTCGTCGAACGATGTCAGCATCAAGCAGGCCAACCGGGGATACTCCGAGCGCAGGTCGCGGCACAGTTCGACGCCGTTGCCGTCCGGCAGGCGCACGTCGAGCACGGCCACGTCCGGGACGTCGAGTGCGATTCGCACGAGCGCCTCCTCGACCGTCCCCGCCTCGCCGACGACCTCGAAGTCGTCCTCGGTCTCGAGCAGGTCACGAACGCCACGCCGAACCACCTCGTGGTCGTCGACGAGGAAAATTCGCACAGTCATCCCGGTGATCCTTGCAGACAATCACTCCCTGAACCACCCGCTGCCGACAGCTACTGACCGCTTTATAGGATGCGCGGGTGGATCATCTCGCCGGACCTCGACAGTTGCGACGCCTCCTCGACGGGGTCTTGACAATCGGATCCGATCTCGACTTGTTGACGGTGTTGCAGACCATCATCGCGACCGCGGTCGAGCTCGTCGACGCGACCTACGGCGCACTCGGTGTGCTCGACGAATCACGCAGCCGACTGTCGGACTTCATCACCGTCGGCATCGATGAACAAGGACGGGCATCGATCGGCCATCTCCCCGATGGCCACGGCATTCTCGGGCTGTTGATCGTCGATCCCAAGCCGTTGCGGCTGCCCGATCTGGGCGAGCATCCCGACCGATTCGGGTTTCCGCCCAACCATCCACCGATGACATCGTTTCTCGGGGTCCCGATCGCCGTTCGCGGCGAGGTGTTCGGCAATCTCTACCTGTGCGACAAGATCGGCGGCGAACCGTTCACCGAGGTCGACCAGGAGTTGGTCGTCAGCCTCTCGGTGGCCGCCGGCATTGCGATCGACAATGCCCGGATGCACGCCCGCGTTGTCGAGTTCGCAACCATGGAAGATCGTGAACGGATCGCCCGCGACCTCCACGACACGGTGGTCCAGCGGCTGTTCGCGATCGGACTCAGTTTGCAGGCCTCGACCCGGTTGATCAGCGACCCGAAAACTTTGAGCCGGGTGACCACTGCGATCGACGACCTCGACACCACGGTGCGCGAGGTCCGGGCCGCGATCTTCGAACTCCATTCCACACGGCTGCCAGGCCGATCGGTACGCCAGGAGTTGCTCGAGTTGTGTACCGAAGCATCACGCGGGCTCGGGTTCGAGCCGGTCGTTCGCTTCGACGGGCCGATCGACACAGCGGTCGATGGTTCGCTCGCCGATGACCTGTTCGCCGTCGCGCGCGAAGCGCTGTCCAATGTGGCCCGCCATGCTTGCGCCCGATCGGTCGAGGTGGGTGTGGATGTCCGCGCCGGGGTGCTGACCATTCGGGTGGTCGATGACGGGGTCGGCATCGAGTCCGCTCAAGCGACCGGCGGACGAGGTGTCACCAACATGCGTGCTCGCGCCGCCAAAGCGGGTGGATCGTTCGACGTCGCGCCCGGCATCGCCGGCGGCACCGTTGCGGTCTGGGCCGCCCCGATCCGGGCGTGATGCTGCTGACTCACCAAGCTGACTCAGACGCCTCGGGCCATGTTGTCGAAGCGGGTGTACGAACCGAGGAATGCGACCCGCTTCATCCCGATCGGTCCGGAACGGTGCTTGGCGATGATGATCTCGGCCGAACCCTTATCGGGCGACTCGCTGTTGTAGACCTCGTCGCGGTAGAGGAACATCACCACGTCGGCGTCCTGTTCAAGCGATCCGGATTCGCGCAGGTCGGCCAACATCGGCCGCTTGTCCGCTCGTGATTCGAGGTTTCGGGACAGCTGGCTGAGCGCGACGATCGGAATGCTGAGTTCGCGGGCGAGCACCTTGAGACCGCGGCTGATCTCGCTGACTTCGAGCTGGCGGTTCTCGCTGCCGCTGCCGCTCATCAGCTGCAGGTAGTCGATCACGATCAAGC
>JBDSDH010000138.1:0-16638 GCA_039920665.1 Ilumatobacteraceae bacterium | reverse complement strand
CATCGGGGCCGATCCAGCGATCCCGAATGCGTTCGACAGCAGTGTCATCGGGGCGACCAGTCCCGCCAACCTCAACAACTTCGGTGTCGGCTCGATGATCAAAGCGACCACCATCACCGGGCCGTCGCTCTCGATAACCGCCGATGGCAACGACAGTGACGAGGTCCGGTTGGCGATCGTCGCGTTCGCAGCCGACCTCTGATCGGCTGCCGACCGATTCTGGGCCGGCGATCATTTGGTGCGGGCCATTCCGCGAGAAGCGTTCCACGGCGACCACTCTGCGGCGACCGACGGCTATGGTCGCGGCGTGAGTGACGTCGTTCCCGAGCTGCCCGAAGCGCCCCTCGGTCCTCAGGATTTCACTCGCGATCTGAACCGCTGGAGCGAGGCCTTGGCAGCGATCGCCCGCACTGGGCTGGGCTTCACGCAGAGCCTGTACGAGAAGGAGCGGTTCGAAGAGGTGCTCCACGTTGCGGCGGACATCAAAGCCGCGGCCGACGACGCGCTCGAGGTAAGACGCGAGCAGGATCATTTCGTTCAGGAGTGGCTGGAGAGCGTCGGTGAAGGCGTGCCCGGATACGTCACACCCAAGGTGGCGATCGGCGCAATTGTCGGCAACCACCGCGGCGAGATCCTGCTCGTCCAGCGCTCCGACAGCTTGATCTGGCTGTACCCGACGGGCTGGGCCGACAGCGGCTATTCGCCGTCCGAAGTCGTGCTCAAGGAAGTCTTCGAAGAGACGGGCATCGAGTGCGAGGTGCAGCATCTCGTTGCGGTCGTCGACGGTCAGCGGATGGGCTTCACCCGGTCTGCGATGTACATGTTGTTGTTCCACTGTCAGATGGTGGGTGGCCAGCTCACGCCTCATCCGCTCGAGACAGTCGACGTCGGGTGGTTCGCTCGTGACAACCTCCCGGCCAATACAGCCGGCGTATCGTGGTGGGCTTCGATGGCGTTCGATGCGATCGACGGCAATCGGCGGGCGACGACGTTCGAAGCGCCCCGTTCGCCGATCTGGCGCGGCGGTCACGAATGACGGCGATGGCCGGGCGTGTGCTGTTGCCGAGCACGACACCGGGGCTGGTCTGCGGTCATCACCATCTGTATTCGTCGCTTGCGCGTGGCATGCCCGCACCGCCACAGCAGCCGGTCGATTTCCTCGGCATCCTCCATCAGGTCTGGTGGCGGCTCGATGCCGCGCTCGATCTCGACATGCTCCGATGGAGTGCAATGCTCGGCGCAACCGAGGCGCTGCAGTGCGGCACGACCGCGATCATCGACCATCACGAGGGACCGAACGCAATCGAGGGCAGCCTCGACGTGATCGCTGATGCGTGTGAGGAAGTCGGCGTGCGGGTGATGTGCGCATACGGCGTCACCGACCGCTGGCAGGACGACGGCACGCTGTGGGGTGACGACACCACCCCTCCCCCGACGATGACCAACGCGGCTCGCGACGGTCTCGCCGAGTGCGAGCGGTTCATCGCCGCCGGTGGTAACGGCATGGTCGGCATCCACGCCGCGTTCACGTGCAGCGACGAGACACTCGATGCCGCTGCCGGCACGGCACGCGATCTCGGCGTCGGCGTCCACGTGCACGTCGCCGAGGGCTTGATCGACATCGCGGCCGGCGCGCGAATGCAGTCGCTCGCGTCCGACGACTGGCTGCTGGTCCACGCGGTCCACCTCGACCGTTCGCTGCCGGGACGCCTGGCCCACAACCCGCGCAGCAACATGAACAATGCTGTGGGTTACGCCCGCCCGGCCCAGCGCGACAACACGGTCGTTCTCGGCACCGATGGGATCGGCGCCGACATGCTCGAGGAGTTCCGTCTCGCCTACGTCGCCCACCGCGCCGACGACGTGACTGCATCTCCTGACACTGCATGGGAGTGGCTCGCCAATGGGTGGGAACTGATGCCCGACGCTGCAACCGACACCGTCACGTGGAATTACGACCACGTCGATTCGGCGTGGCACGTCGCGTTCACTCCCGGCATTCGGGCGTTGCACGTGCAGCGCGCCGACGGCGAGGTCCTGCTCCGCGACGGCCTGCCGACCCGGGTCGACATCGCCGACGTGCGAGCCAAGGCCGCCGAACAAGCCCAGCGCCTCTTCGCCCGACTCTGACGCCTACTCCTCGGGGTCCTTCAGTCGTCGATCCCCGGTGGATTTTGCGCCCATGTTCCCGCGAACCACCATGTCACGGGGGTTTCCGGGAACATGGGCGCAGAAACCACCACGGCTTCAGGGGATGGGGACCGGCGCGGTGGTCAGCGACGTCGCAATGCTCGATCCGGGATCGTCGGTTGCCACCGGCCATGATGCGATGTCGGCCCGAGCGGCATCGATGCCTTGCCAGACCAGCTCGTCGTCGCTGCCGAGCGCCCAGATCGCGATCCCGGCGAGATCGGCTCGCTCGGCGGTCCATGCCCGCTGGTGGGCGGCGCGAGCATCGGAGAACCAGACCGTGCGATTGACCGTGCACTCGGTGGGCGCACCCGAGGCATCGACACCCACCAGGTTCTCGAGGTACGAGAACGTGCTCTCGGCCCGCTCGACGTCGTAGGTCGGCACGATGCCCTTCGATGCCGCGAGCACCGCCGCGGATTTGGTCGACTGGTTCTGCCGTTTCGGCTCCTGATCAGCCGGACACACACCGAGAATCGAGGTCGGCCAGTTGTAGCCGTACACCGGGACACCCAGGATCAGCTTGCTCGGCGGCACCATTGCCTTGATGTCGTCGACCAATCCCTGAACCCACCCGATCGGGGCGATCGGTCCGGGCTCGCTGGTGTTGTAGTCGTAGGCCATGATCCGGATGAAGTCGACCACCTCACCCATCGCGGCATAGTCATAGACCCAGTAGCCGCGATCGCCGCCGGTTCGATCAGGGTCGTACATCGGGGGTGCACTGACGGTGAGGGTCTTGTCGATGCCATGCAATCCCGCCGCGAGTTCCTGGATGAACAGCACCCAGTTGGGCCGGGTGGTCGCCCACGTCGAGCGACCATCGGAGAAGGCAAATCCCTCGTAGTCGACGTCGATCCCATCGAAGCCGTTGGCTGTCGCGAATTGGACGATCGTCTGCACATGCGTGGCCCGGGCCACGGGGTCGGCCAGGATCGATGCCATCACGCCGGTGCCGGTGTCGTCCAGGATCGAGGCGGTCAGCTTCACGCCTGCGGTGTCGACCGCCGCTCGGTACGTCGCCGGCACGGATACGGCGAGCCCGGGGTAGGCGTCGATGGCGTTGGCGGCGGTGGCGCGGTAGGCGAACAGCGAGAGATCAGTGAACACGTCGGCGTTGGCAGTGAACGATGCGAGCGCCGAATCGGTCTGCCAGTAGGGCGCCCATCCCTGCACGGTGATCGGTGGACCAGTGCGCTTCCACGGCGGCGCCTCATCGGAACCGCTGACCACGTAGCCCACTGCCGCGACGATGCTCAACACGGCCGCCGCACCCAACGCGAACAGGCGGGGGCGGCGGTGGTCGCCGGCGTCGGTTCGCTCCGGCGCGGCCGGCGTGTGATCCATTGCGACCAAGGTACTTGCGCTGGCCGGGAAGAACGGGGCACCCGTGATGCTCGACGGGACACCAGATGGTCGGGGAACGACTGGTGAATGCTTGACATGTTGCCGAGGGCTGGACCACGATCGATCCTCTATGACAACCCCTGTTGCGCTGTATCTCCAAGACGCCCACACGATTTCCGAAGGGATCGAGTTGGTGCGCTACGCCGAGGAACAGGGGTTCGACGCGGTCTGGCAAGCTGACAGCCGACTGGTCCGCGATGCGGTTGTACCAATGGCTGCGTTCGGGGCGACGACCAGCCGGATCAAGATCGGGTCGGGCGTCATCGACTGCTGGACTCGCAACCCCGCACGCTTGGCCAGCACGTTCAGCACACTCGACGACCTCGCACCTGGCCGGATGATCTGCGGTCTCGGCGCATGGTGGGATCCGCTGGCGGCAAAGGTGGGCGTCGACCGCGCTCGTCCGCTGAAAGTGATGCGCGAGATCGTCACCGTGGTCCGCGCCCTCCTGAACAACGAGACGGTCACGTTCGACGGCTACTACGTTCACCTCGACGGGGTCGAACTCGACTACGTGCACCAGGAGCGCCGACCCAAGGATGTGCCGATCTACATCGGTGCCACCGGGTTGCAGATGATGGAACTGACCGGCGAGATCGCCGATGGTGCCGTGCTCAACTACCTCGTCTCACCCGAGTACAACGTCGGCGCGCTGGCCTCGCTGGCGGCCGGAGCTGCCAAGGCCGGCCGCACGATCGACGACATCGATCGGCCCCAACTCGTCGTCTGCTCGGTCGACAACGACCGGGCCAAGGCGCTCGACAACGCCCGTCTGCTCGTCACCCAGTACCTCGGCCAGCAGCCCCACATCATGAAGGCGTCCGGTGTGCCGCAGGAACTGCTCGACGAAATCGGCACCGTCTTGACCTGGCCGGCCACCCACGATCAGGTCGTCGCGGCGAGCAAGATGGTGCCCGACGACATCGTCCAGATGATCACCGCCAGCGGCGAACCAGACGAGGTCAAGGCCAAGGTCGGCGAGTACGTTGCGACTGGTTGTACGTGTCCGATTCTGTATCCTTTGGCCGACGATGTCCGATTGATGATCGACACGTTCGCAGGGGGAATCTGACTCCTGCGGTCCCGATGGATCGAGGAAGAGATGTTCAACTCCAGCTATGGCCGCATCGGCGCGTGTGGCCTCGTCATTGCGGCGCTCGGTATTGCGGCCTGCAAGAGCGATGCCAAGACCGAACAGGCGCCGTTGGCCCAGACCGTCACGATCATCGGGCTCGACACGTCGGAGAGCAAGGTCCTGGTCGACGTCTATGCCCGTGCCCTCGAAGGTGCCGGGTTCCGCGTCGCGCGCCGTGGTGAAGTAGCCGATCTGGCAACCGAATACACCGCGCTCAAGTCCGGTGCCGCCGACCTGATGATCGGCCACACCGGCGAGTTGCTGGCATATCTGGCCGAGACCGAGCCGGCCGCTTCCAGCACCTCCACGACGGAAGTGCCCACCACGACGACCATCGAATCCATCACCACGGTGGTCGGCACCAGCACCACCGCGACCGACACGACGGAGGCGACCACCGCCGACTCGACGGACGGCGCCACCGGCAGCAGCACCGACAACAGCACGGACTCGTCGACCACGATCCCGCTCGAGGAATCGACGACAACGACGATTTCGACCGCCGGACAGGCGTCCGCGATCAGCCTCAACCTGCAGGCCAACCAGATCGGTGAGATCCTGCCCAGCACCCTCCAACAGGGGGCGTCGTCCAATGCCGAGGACAAGCCGGTCATCGCGTGCAACACCCAGTCATCGACCGGCTTGTCGCTGCTGTCGGATCTGGCCAAGGTGTCCGACACCCTGCGAATTGCCGGCACCGAGTCGTTCAAGCAAGGAAGCCCGTTCGGTCTCCCTGGTTTCGAGAAGACCTATGGCGCGACGTTCAAGGACTTCGTCGAAGTCAGCGCCGACAACATTGGTGATGCGTTCGCACCGGCGGTCCCCGAGGACACCACGTCCACGACGACCGCCGCACCGACTGCTGCCAGCGACGAATCGACCACCACCACCGAAGCCCCGCTGATCGAGACCGATGCCGACTGCGGCGCCTTTCAGAGCAGCCTCGACCCATCCATCACCACCGGCATGGTCGTGTTGGACGACGACAAGAACTGGATCGAGAACAACGGCGTGATCCCGATCTTGACCGCAACGGCGTACACGCCCGGCGTGCAGCAGATCATCGATCAAGTCAGCCAGGCGCTGTCGACGCCCGACCTGCGCGAGATGGTCCGCCAAGTCGACAACGGCGTGTTGCCCGGAACAGTCTCCGGGCAGTTCTTGACCGCTGCCGGTATCACCGGCTGACCTCGGCGTCCGCCTGATCGCACCAGGCCCCGGCTACGGTCGCCGTCAATGATCGAAATTCGAGGACTCACCAAGCGGTTCGGCCGCATCGTCGCTGTCAACCAACTCAGCTTCGATGTCGCACCGGGCCGGGTCACCGGCTTCCTCGGGCCGAACGGTTCAGGCAAGAGCACCACGATGCGGTGCATGCTCGGCCTCGATCGGCCCGATGCCGGCGACGCGCGCTTCGACGGTCGCAGGTTCGCTTCGATCAACAACCCGTTGTTCGAGGTTGGAGCGCTGCTCGACGCCGGGTACGTGCACCCGGGTCGCAGCGGTCGCAACCATCTCCGCGCCTTGGCAGCATCGAATGGCATTCCTGCTTCTCGCGTCGACGAGGTGATGCAGTTGGTCGGGCTCGGCGATGCCGCCAAACGGCGGGTCGGCGGGTATTCGCTCGGCATGCGCCAGCGACTCGGCCTCGCCGGGGTGCTGCTCGGGGATCCGCATACGATCCTGCTCGACGAGCCCGCCAATGGACTCGACCCAGAGGGCATTCGTTGGATCCGCGATGTACTGACCCACCTGGCCGGGCAGGGCAAGACCGTGCTCGTGAGCAGCCACTTGCTGAGCGAGATGGCTCAGATGGCCGACCACCTCGTCGTGATCGGGATGGGCAAGTTGATCGACACCGGCTCGGTCGAGGAGTTCATCGCCAAGCACGCCAAACACTGGGTGAAAGTTCGCAGCCCGCACGCCGAAGCGCTTGCGCATCATCTCCGCATGGCCGGAGCGACGGTGACGTTCCAGGACCCGACCACGATCGAGATCATCGGCGCAACATCGGTCGAGGTCGGCGAACTGGCCGCAAAGAACCAGTCGATCTTGCACGAATTGTCGCCGCAGCAAGGTTCGCTCGAGGATGCGTTCCTCGAAGCCACTGCCGGAGCCCAGGAATATCGTTCGATCGGCTCGGTGAAAACCAGCGCGGGCAACGTCACCGGTGGACCGGCCGGTCCTCCACCACCTTCGTCGCCGTTGGCTGACGTGTTTGCCCCGCCTGCCGCTGACTCGACCGGAGGTCTGACGTGATCAACCTGATGCGCTCCGAATGGATCAAGGTCCGCACCGTCCGGGTCAACTACGTGCTCGGGATGATTGCCGGTGCGTTCCCGATCATCGTGGTCGCCTTGATCGCCGCACTGACGAGCGACGAACAGGATGTCGCTCGCAACCTCGTCGGCGCGGTGACGGGAACCATGGTGCTCACGTCGCTGCTGCTCGGCGTGATCGGTGCGCTCAACCTCACGAGCGAGTTCAGCCACAACACCATCCGCGCCACGTTCGCGGCCGCCCCGCAGCGCATTCGCGTCCTGCTCGCCAAGGCGATCGTCACGCTCGTGTCGACGCTGGTGATCGCCGCGATCATCGAGTTCGTGACGTACCTCGTCGGGTCCCTGATCATCAGCAGCCGCAACGCCGATGTCGTGCTCGACGGAAGCGACAAGGCCGCACTCATCGGTGCGGTGGTGCTCGCAGGGTTGCTGTCGATGCTCGGCTTCGGGCTCGGTCTGCTGATCCGCAACTCGCCGGCCACGATCACCCTGCTGATCCTGTGGCCGCTGCTGCTCGAAAGCATCCTCCAGGGTGTCCTGCGAGCGGCGGGGGTCGAGGATCCGACGCCGTGGCTGCCGTACACGTCGGCGATTCTGATGGCGAATCCTGATTTGAACAGCAGTGACCCCAGCCGACTGCACGGCGGCCTCTACCTCGGCTCGGTCGTGATTGGTTTGATCATCGTTGGGCTGGCCGTGAACAAACGGCGAGATGCCTGACATCCTGTCCTGATGCCTCAAGACGCTCGCACATCGACCTCGCGCCACTTCGTGATGGTGCTGCGCTGCCCGGATCGTCCGGGGCTGGTCCATGGTGTCACCGGAGCGATCCTCGATGTCGGCGGCAACATCATCGAGAACGCCCAGTTCAGTGATCCCGACTCGGACACGTTCGTGATGCGTACTCGTTTCGATGCAGTCACCACCGATGTCTCGACCGTCAGGGATCGGCTGATCGCCCGGATCGGCGGCCCCGATGTCGAACTGCGGGTACGAGCCGAAGAGGACAAGGCCAAGGCGCTGATCATGGTCTCCAAGTTCGACCACTGCCTGCTCGACTTGCTCTATCGCCACCGCACCGGTGAACTCGACATCGAGATCCCGCTCGTGGTGTCCAACCATCCGGATTGCGCTCCGCTGGTCGAGACCTACGGCATCCCCTACCTCCATCTGCCGGTCACCGCCGAAACCAAGGGCGCTCAGGAAACGAAGCTGCTCGAACTGATCGCCGAGCACGACATCGATTTCGTCGTCCTCGCCCGTTACATGCAGGTGCTGTCGACCGATCTGTGCAACACCTTGCGCGGCCGAGCGATCAACATCCACCACTCGTTCCTGCCCGGCTTCAAGGGCGCCAAGCCGTATCACCAGGCCCACGACAGGGGCGTGAAGCTGATTGGAGCAACTGCGCACTACGTGACGGCCGACCTCGACGAGGGACCGATCATCGAACAGGACGTCGTGCGCGTGTCACACAACAACGACGCCGATGCAATGGTGCGCCTCGGCCGCGATGTCGAACGCAATGTGTTGTCCCGCGCGGTGCAAGCCCAAGCCCAGGACCGCGTCGTGCTGATCGGCGATCGCACCGTCGTGTTCTCCTAAGCCGTCGTGTTCCCGTCAGCCGTCGTGTTCCCGTCAGCCGTCGTGTTCCCGTCAGGCCGTCGTGTCCTCGTGGCCCGCCGCGGGGACTACTTCGTTCCGACGATGCAGCGCGCCACGCCGGGAATACGGATCTTGCCACCCTGCTCGTACGCGCCGGCATCCGCGATGACCTTCGCCCGGATCCGTTCGCGAGCCGGTTCGTCGACTTGTTGGAGCGCCGCAACGGCGAGCGACACGTGCTCGCTCATCATCTCCCAATATTCCACCGGAGTCGACGTCACCAGTGCGACCTCGACATCCCACTCGACGACGTCGCTCAGTCCGGCGGCCCCGTAGACGGCACTGAGATGGCCGGGGGCGGCGCATCGGTACATGTTGGGTCGATCCGGATCGGGCGGCGCCACGACGACCTCTGTCGCGATCGCCTGCATCAGGATCGTCGTCCACGGGTTGTCCTCGGGCTTGATCCACACCGATGAACAGATGTGCCCACCCGGCTTGAGGACCCGCAAGAACTCTGCAGTTGCGTTGGTCGCGTCAGGGAAGAACATATACCCGAAACGCACCGAAACACTGTCGAAGCTGGCATCGTCGAATGGCAGATCATCGGCGCTACACACCTTCGTCTCGATATTGGTGATCCCCAGCGCGTCCGCCCTCCGCTCGGCGACCTCCAGCATCTCGGCCACGAGGTCGGTCAGCACGACACGGCCCTTCGGCATGAGTCGGGCGATGCTCAAACCAGGTTCGCCCGTCCCTGAGGCGACGTCGAGATGCCGGTGTTCCCCACCGATCTCGAGACGCTCGATCATCGCTGTGCCGACCGGACCCAACTGGTCCATGATGACCAGATCCCACTTCTCCCACCCGCCGGCGAGCCCCGCCCACGTCGCTCGCTGGCCGTGACGGATCTGCTCAGCCTTCAGCATCGACGGGCGATCTCGAGGAAGCATTTCATCCCACCTTTGGTGGAGCGAACTACCGGGAGCGGAGTTCGAGCCGGTCGCGCAACTTGATCGTGTAGCGGCGGTCGTGCTGGTCGATCCAGCCGAGCCGGATGAAGCTGGCAATCGCCTTGTTCACCCGCTCGCGAGAGGCGCCGACCATTCCCGCCAGTTCTTCCTGGGTGACCGGCAACAGGAACGAATCGCGACCATCGGCGAGCTCGAGCAGGCGCTTGGCCGTGCGACCGGTGACATCGAGGAAGACACTGTCGGCAAGTGCCTCGTTGGTCTCGCGCAATCGACCGGCGAGCAGCCGGGTGACGCCCCACAGCAACGTCGGATTGTTGTTGAACATCGCCAGGACGCCCTCGTACGGGATCGCCAACACGGTCGACGGTTCGAGCGCCCGAGCGTTTGCCGAACGCGGGCCGCTGTCGAGCATGCCCATCTCACCGAACAGGTCGCCGGGCGTCATCAGCCCGACCATGGTCTCGCGATTGTCGATCGGGTTGGCGATCGCGACGGCGACTCGGCCGGACAGCACGATGTACAGCGAGCTCGGCTCATCACCTTCTCGGAAGAGCATGTCTCCTCGGATCAACATCTGTTCCGAGGACTTGTCGAGGACGGCCAGCAGCTCGTCACGACTTGCGTCGGCGAAGAATTCGGTCTGGGCGAGAACGTCGTCGTGAGCCATGTGACACATGACGGTACTACCGTCATGTCCATGCCGCAGCACAGAACGGAGTCCAGACCGGAGAAAGTCTGGACTGTTGTCGTCGCTGGCGGATCGTCGCAGCGATTCGGACGGCCGAAGCAGTACGAGCTGCTCGGCGAGGAACGGATCCTCGATCGCTCGATCGCCACCGCGCATGCAGCATCGAACGGTGTGGTTCTCGTTGTTCCTGCAGCCGATGTCGCCGCCGAGGGAGGTGTGGCCGGCGGGGCGACACGCAGCGAATCGGTCCGCAATGGCCTTGCGGCGGTGCCGGCAGATGCAACGATCATCTGTGTGCACGATGCCGCCCGACCTTTCGCTTCGCTCGATTTGTACCAGCGCGTCGTCGCGACCATCGTCGCCGGCGCCGACTGCGCAATCCCGGGCGTCGCGGTGGTCGACACGATCAAGGTGGTCGATTCGGCGCACACGGTGATCTCGACCCCCGACCGTACGATGCTGCGCGCGATCCAGACCCCGCAGGCATTCCGGGCCGACGTGTTGCGTGCCGCGCACGTGGACGGGGCAGAGGGAACCGACGACGCAGCGCTCGTGGAAGCAACGGGCGCACGGGTCGTGGTCGTCGCCGGCGAGGACCACAACCGCAAGATCACCTACCCCGACGATCTCGAGTGGGCTCGTCGAGTCGTTGGATCTCTGTCCGTCGCTACGTCGGCGACGGCACCGGCACCGGCCCCGGCGACGGCACCGGCCCCGGCATGAGCACCCTCATCCCGATCATCCGTGTCGGCCAAGGCTTCGACATCCACCGTTTCAGTGACGACCCGACGCGAGTACTCGTTCTCGGGGGCGTCACATTCGACGGCGAGCGAGGTCTGCACGGTCACAGTGACGCCGATGCCATCGCCCATGCGGTCACCGACGCACTCCTCGGAGCGGCCGGTTTGGGTGACATCGGCCAGCACTTTCCGGACACCGATCCTCAATGGAAAGGCGTCGACTCGCTGCAGCTCCTGCGCCACACGGCCGGTTTGCTGGCCGATGCTGGTTGGATGGTGGGCAACGTTGACTGTTCGGTGGTGTGTGAGCAGCCGAAACTGGCGCCCCGGCGCGACGAGATGCAACAGCGTCTCAGCGCAGCGGCTGGTGCACCGGTGACTGTCAAGGGTCGACGCGCCGAAGGTTTGGGCGCGTTGGGCCGTAGCGAAGGCATCGCCTGTTGGGCCGTCGCCGTCATCCAACAACAGTCACACCAGCAGTCGTAACCAACAAAAGTCGTAGCAGTAGAAGAGGTAGTTCGCCATGGCGCCACGTGGTGCATCATCATCGGGTTCATCATCTGGCCGAGGTCGTTCGTCCAGTGGCACCGGCCGCTCCGGCGGCGCTCGTTCGGGCAGCACGGCTCGTGCGGCTGGTTCGTCGTCCGGCGGCCGCAGCGGCTCGTCCAGCTCCGGAGCAGGGGCGCGGTCGCGCACCTCTGGCGCCGGCGGTGGCGCCCGTCAGTTCAGCTCGCGCGGCGCCGGTCGAGTGGGTGGGGTGCAACGGCCCGATGCCCCGGCGCGCAAGCCGGAAAAGACTCTCGGCGGCGAGCAGGTCGAAGGCCGCCAGGCAGTCCGCGAGCTGTTGATCGCCGGCAAGCGCAAGATCCGCGAGATCTGGGTTGCCACCGATCTCGACGAGAACGAAGTGATCGGCGACATCATCGCCCTCGCCCGCAACGAGCGGGTGCAGTTGTTCGAAGTCAACCGACGCAAGATCGATGCGGTCGCGCGCAGCGAGGCGCCGCAGGGCGTGATCGCGTTCGCCGCTCCCCTGCCCGAGCACGACTTCGCCGATTTCCTCAAGCGCAAGCCTGGGAAGCCGCCGTTCCTCGTTGCGGTCGATGGCGTCACGGATCCCGGCAACCTCGGAGCGCTCCTGCGCTGCTGCGACGGCGCTGGCGTCGACGGCGTGATCCTGCCTCGTCACCGTGCGGTACACATCACGCCCACCGCCGCGAAAGCTGCTGCCGGCGCGGTCGAACACGTGAAGATGGCTGTCGTCGGTGGTCTGCCCGGCGCGCTCACACGCGTCAAGGACGCCGGCATCTGGGTCGTCGGACTCGACGACGCCGCCGATCGCAGTCTGTTCGAAATCGGCGAACTCGCGGCCGAGGGTATCTGCCTCGTGCTCGGCGCTGAGGGTGCGGGCATCTCGCGTCTGGCCCGCGAGCGATGCGACATGATCGTCAGCATCCCGATGCTCGGCCGACTGTCGTCGCTCAACGTCTCCGCGGCCGCCGCCCTCGCCTGCTACGAGATCACCAGAGCTCGAACCCCCGCCCGCAAATAGCCCGTTCCCCGCCCCACCTTTCCGCCCCGTCCCGACGTTCTGCGCGTGAAAAGTGACCCCCTTGGGGTCATGATCGTTCCCGCAACGTGCGGTTGTGGTGGCCCGAGATTCAGGTCGGGGGGATGATGGCCCAGCCGCGGCTCTCGAGTTCGTTGGCGAGCATTTCGGCCGGGATGCCCTTGAGCAGAACAGAGCGATCCTTGTCGAGTCTGGCCTGGGCACGCTTCGCGGCAGGGTCTTCGTACTCGACCTGGATCGGTTCGCCGTCGGGGCCGATCTCGGCTTCGGCGGTGAGCCGCTCGATCAGTTCCGAGGCCTCGCCGATGGTGAACTTGCCGCGTGCTTGGCGCTGGGTGAGGCCGAAGTGGTGACGACCGGTCGCGAAGTCGTACCCGGCAGCCTCCATCAACGACAACAGGTAGGCGGTCTGCTTCTGCGATGCGGGCGGACCCGATGTCTGTCCGAAACTCATCGGAACCTCTTCCTGGCGTGAATGGTGGCGTGGATGACGGCGTGGAGTGATGACGTCGTGGTCTTGCGTCGTGGTCAGACGACGAAGTTGAGCAGACGGTCCTGCACGTGGAACACGTTCTTGACCGTGACACCGGCCAGGGCAGCGGCGACGTTGTCATCCTCGCGAGCGATCCGTTCGGTGTCGCCGGCCGACAGCCCGACCGCGACCGTGAGTCGGGCCCGGATCTTGCCGTTGACCTGAACGACGATCGTGGTCGACGACTTGACCAACAATGCCGGATCGGCCACGGGGAAGATCTGGGAGTGGATCGAACCCTCGTGCCCCAGCCGGCTCCACAGTTCTTCGGTGATGAACGGTGCAATCGGGGCCAGCATCAACAGCAGGCTCTCCAACGCTTCGCGCTGGGCCGCGCCGTGCACGCCGGCGGCTGCTGCCTCTCGAGCCGAGTTGGCGATCTCCATCAGCTTCGCGATCACGGTGTTGAACTTGTGCTTGGCGTAGTCGTCGGTGATCGCGGCGATGCGGGTGTGGACAGCGCGACGCAGCTTCTCGACTGCCTCGGCCGAGCCGGTGTGGTCCGCGACGTCGGTGTTCGCCGATGCTGCGATCTCGATCATCGTCTGGCGCCACAACTTGCCCAGCCACTTGTACATGCCCGACGGTGAGACGTCTGCCCAGTCGATGTCGTCTTCCGGGGCCGAGGCGAACAGGATCGTGGCCCGGGTGGTGTCGGCGCCGTACAGATCGACGACCTCGAACGGCTGGACCAGGTTGCCCTTCGACTTCGACATCGCCGAACCGTTGAGGATCACCTGACCCTGATTGAGCAGTGCATTGAACGGCTCGCTGGCCGTGAAGTGGCCGATGTCGCGCAGAGCCTTGACGACGAAGCGGGCGTACAACAGATGCAGGATCGCATGCTCGACACCACCGGTGTACTGATCGACCGGCATCATGGCATTGGCCGCGTCCTTGGGCCACGGCATCGTGTTGTCGTTGGGCGACAGGAAGCGCAGGAAGTACCACGACGAATCGACGAAGGTGTCCAGCGTGTCGGTGTCGCGGATGCCCTCGCCACCGCACAGGGGACAGACGACGAACTTCCACGTCGGGTGCATCGCCAGCGGTGAACCGTCGACCTGATAATTCAGGTCGGCCGGGATCCGCACCGGCAGGTCCTCGACCGGCACACCCTGCGGGCCACAGGTCTCGCAGTGGATGATCGGCACGGGCGGACCCCACGAACGCTGGCGGGACACCAACCAGTCGCGCAGCCGGAAGTTGATCGTGCGCTTGCCCCAGGCCTTGGCTTCGAGGTCGTCCATGATCTTGTTCTTGGCATCGGCCGTGGACAGCCCGTCGTAGTCACCGCTGTTGGTGACGATGCCGTATTCGGTGTACGCCTCGGTCATCGTCGTCGGGTCGGCGGCCGCTGGATCGCCGCCGTCGGCCGGAGCCAGGATCGCCCGGATTTCCAGGCCATTCGCCTGGGCGAATTCGAAGTCGCGCTGGTCGCCGAACGGGACAGCCATGATCGCGCCGGTGCCGTAGTCCATCAGCACGTAGTCGGCGGCGTAGGCCGGGATGTTCTCGCCGGTGAACGGATTGACCATGTCGAAGTTGAGCCGCAAACCCCGCTTCGCGATCTGGCCCGAACCCAACGTTGCCTGCCGCTCGATCTCGGAGCGCAACTGCACCTCTTCGATGAACGCCTCATAGCCGGGCTCATCGGCCATCCGCCGAGCTACCACCGGGTGCTCGGGCGCGAACACGAAATAGGTTGCGCCGAAGATGGTGTCGGGGCGAGTCGTGAAGACCGGTACGTCGTCGGCGCCGTCGGCGGTGCGGAAGCTGAGCTCGGCCCCTTCGGAGCGACCGATCCAGTTGCGCTGCATCAGCTTGACCCGATCCGGCCAATCGATGGTGGGCAGCGCGTCGAGCAATTCCTGGGCGTAGTGGGTGGTGCGGAAGAACCACTGCGTCAGGGGGCGGCGAACGACAAGATCATCGCTCCGTTCGCAGCGACCACCGATGACCTGCTCGTTGGCCAGCACGGTTTGGCAACCGGGGCACCAGTTGACCATTGCCTCCTTGCGGTAGGCGAGTTCGTTGTCGAACAACTGCAAAAAGACCCACTGGGTCCACTTGTAGTACTCGGGATCGCACGTGTGCAGCCGGCGCGACCAGTCGAACGAGAAGCCCAGCCGCTTGATCGAGTCGGCCTGCTGCTCGATGTTGGCGTAGGTCCACGCGGCAGGATCGACGCCGCGCTTCTTGGCTGCATTTTCTGCCGGCAGACCAAAGGCATCCCAGCCGAACGGGTTGAACACCCGCAGCCCGAGCATCCGCTTCTGGCGCACCAGGGCATCGTGGATCGAGAAGATCTCGACGTGGCCCATGTGGAGATCACCCGACGGATACGGAAACATCGTCAGCGCGTAGTAGGTGTCGTCGTCGAGTTCGCCCTCGAGCTCGTACGCCTTGTCCTCCACCCAGCGAGCGGCGATGCCTGGCTCGATCGAGTTGGGTTCGTACGCGGGGACGTCGCCCTGCGTCTGCTCAGACATCGTGTTGTCGGGCATCGTGTTCTCGGACATGGTGTTCTCGGACATGGTGCTTACAGGCTAGGGATTCCACCCCGGTCCGGGCACCCGCAATTCGATCGGCAGGCGGTGGGCACCGAGCGGCTGTCCACAGCCCGTAGAGTTCCACATGGGCACCGAGCGGCTGTCGACAGCCCGTCAAGTCCCATCGATCACGTGCGGCGAGAGACGAGCGGCACCGCAGAGGTCGGGGTCTTGACCTTGCCGGCGAGCACAATGACGCACAGCACGCCGAGTGCGACATAGATCAGGGCATGGACCCCGAACGGGCCGACCGTGCCGTCGAACGCACCGTCGGCGAGCGAGCCGAGCACTGCGCCACCCGCAGTCGACACCGCGCCGAGCGCAGCCGATGCCATCCCGGCGACATGCGGCAGGGGCACCATCGCTGCGGTGTTGCAGTTGGGCACCAGCATGCTGACACCGGGCATGAACAACGCCAGGCTGATCCAGAACAGCCACAGCGGCGGGATACCACTGTTGATCCGCGACACCGCGAACATCGCGATCGCAGCGATGGAGACGTAGATCGATCCGTAGCGCAGCATCATGTCGACGCCGTGCTTGACGACGAGTCGGGAATTGAGCAGCGCTCCCAGTCCAAGCGCACAGCCGACGACGCCGAACAGCAGCGCAAACATCCCTGGCCGCCCGAAAACGTCGTCGACGATCAGTTCTGAGCTGCCGATGAACGAGGTCATCGCGCCGAAGAAGAACGTCACCGCAAGACCGAGCGCCGCGGTCTGACGATTGCGCAGCACTTCTCCCATCGCTGAGATCAAGGCCTTCGGCGACACGGAGCGACGCTTGTCGACCGGCAGGCTCTCGGGTAGTCGGCGCAGGATCCAGATCATCACGGCGGCGGCTGCGAGTGCGGGCACGACGAACACGATTCGCCATGGGCTGATCAACAACAGCGCTTCCCCCAGTGAGGGGGCGATGATCGGCACGACCAGGTAGACCGCCATCGCGAGCGACATCGTTCGT
>JBDSDH010000137.1:0-8589 GCA_039920665.1 Ilumatobacteraceae bacterium | reverse complement strand
CCGCTGCTCGACGGTGCTCGCGCCGCGTTGTTGGTCGTCACCGACACCGGCGTGCGCTTGTTCCCGCTCTCGGCCACGCGCCGGGTCGGCTCGGTCGCACTGACGCTGGAGTTGGACGACCTCGCGTTTGCCCACATCGAACCTCGCCGGTCGATCTTCGACCTGCCGCGGTTCGTGTTCGGCCACCTCGGGGGAGCGATGTCGTACGAGATTGCGGGTAAGGATGTGTTGGCTCTGCGCCACGCGATCGAACGGCTGGAGCAATCCGTCGACCGCTGACCGCCGGCCCACCGCTGCTGGCACAATGTCGGGATGCCGATGCGACAGGAGTGCAAGAACTTCGAGAGTCGTAGCTATGCCAACGGTGAGACCGTTCGCAAATGCAACCTCGATCTCGCTCCCGATGCACCGTGGCGATGCCCGGAGTCGTGCCCGAAGTACGAGCGACGGTTGGCCGATGTTGCGTGGCAACACGGATCGCTGGTCACGCCGCCCAGCCCTGCGGAGCCGCCGGGACTCGACGACGGATCGGCTGCCGCGATCCTCGACGAAGCCGAGGACGTGATCAACCAGCTGGGTCGCCAGGTGATGGCCGAACTCCAAGCCGGCAAGCCGTTGCTGCCACCCGAAGGACGCAGTCTGCGCAACTTCTTTCGCCGCCGGCGCTGATCGTTCGAGTTGCTCCGCCCCCGTGCCATCAGGCTCGGGCGAATTTGCACTACGGCGCTAGTAGAATTTCCACGTGCCTTCGATGATTGCTGACGCCTTGACCGTCGAGGGGGTGCGCAGCGTGCAACACGCCGATTCCGACGAACGGTTGGCAGCATTCGAGCGCTACGCCGCCGCCCCGACTCCGACCCCCGAGCAGGAGATCTGGCGTTACAGCCGGATCGGCGAACTGAAGCTCGACAGCTACCGCCCGGGTGCCCTCGTCACGACGATCACCGGTGCCGACTCGGTCCTGGTCGACCAGGCGGCTTTCGGCGACTCCGGATTCGACGACGAACTCGATCTGTTTGCCGATTTGAACCGGGCGTTCATGGCCCCGATTCACATCCGGATCCCGGCGGGCACGGTCATCGAGACCCCGGTCGTCATCACCCATTCGCTCGAGACCGATGGCGTCGCCTGCTTCCCACGTCTCGTCATCGATGCCGGAGCCGACAGCGAGGTCACGATCATCGAGATGTTCGTGTCGGACGAAGCCGTCACCGGAATCGTCTTCCCGGTGCTCCGCGTTCGCGCCGAGCAGGCCGCGCGAGTGAAATACCTGAGCGTCAACGAACTGGGCAGCAAGGTCTGGCAGATCGCCAACCAGCAGTCGATCGGCGAGCGCGATTCGTCGACCCTGCTGTCGACGGTGGCGCTCGGCGGCGACTACGCCCGGGTCCGTACCCACGCTCAACTCGTCGGCCAGGGTGCGAGCACCCGCCAGGTCGCGCTGTATTTCGCCGATGGTCACCAGACCCACGACTTCCGCACGACCCAAGAGCACATCGCTCCCAAGACGAGCAGCGACCTGTTGTTCAAGGGAGCTGTCAACGACGTCTCGCGCAGTGTCTACACCGGCTTGATCAAGATCGGTCCCGAGGCTCGCGGGACCGTCGCCTACCAGACCAACCGCAACCTGACCCTCAGCGACGGGGCATGGGCCGAAAGCGTGCCCAACCTCGAGATCCTGACCAACGACGTCAAGTGCAGCCATGCCAGCACGGTCGGTCCGATCGACGAGGAGCAGCGGTTCTATCTCGAGAGTCGAGGCATCCAGCCCGATATCGCTGAGCGGCTGGTCGTGCTCGGCTTCTTCGACGAGGTGCTGGCTCAATTACCGGTCGGCAGCCACGCCGACGAACTGCGCTCGCGGATCTCGGCCAAATTGCACACGGCGGTCGTGCCGGCATGAGCGCGACGGTCATCGGAACACTGGACGACATCGCTCCCGGCACCGTCAAGCGGTTCGAGGTGGAGGGGCGTGCGGTCGCCGTCGTTCGGATCGACGATTCCGTCTACGCGATCGGTGATACGTGCAGCCACGGCAACGTCTCACTCAGTGAGGGTGAAGTGCTGTGCGACGACCTCGAACTCGAATGCTGGAAGCACGGCAGTACGTTCAGCCTTCTCACCGGCGAACCAACCCTGTTGCCGGCCATCAAACCCGTCCCCGTGTACAGCGCGTCCGTCGTCGACGGCAACATCGTGATCGATGTCGAGCGCTCGACCCCCGTGTCCACACCCGATCCACAAGGCGTCGAATTGTGACCATCCTCAACATCGCCAACCTGCATGCTTCGATTGGCGGCAAGACCATCCTCAACGGCATCGATCTCTCGGTCGAATCCGGTCAGGTCCATGCAGTGATGGGCCCCAACGGTGCCGGTAAGAGCACGCTCTCGGCCGTGGTGATGGGCAAGCCCGGTTATCACGTGATCGATGGCAGCGTCACGCTCGATGGTGTCGATCTGCTCGAGATGCCGACCTGGCAGCGGGCTCAGGCCGGTCTCCATCTCGTGATGCAGTACCCGACCGAAGTGCCCGGTGTCTCTGTCGAAGACGTGATGAGCGAAGCGTTCGCAGCGCGCGGTCGGTCGACCGAAGGCGTGCTCGAACTGATGTCGGCCGAGGCCGAGCGGATCAACTTCGGCGAGCAATTCCTCACCCGTTCGCTCAACGTCGACCTCAGCGGTGGCGAGAAGAAGCGCAACGAGACGCTGCAACTGGCGATGCTGCAACCCAAGATCGTAATCCTCGACGAGCTCGACTCCGGACTCGACATCGACGCGTTACGCGACTGCGCTCGCCGGGTCGAGGACGCAACGAACGAGGACAATCTCGGCGTGCTGGTGATCACCCAATACAGCCGGCTGCTCGCCGAGCCGAAGCCCGATGTCGTGCACATCCTGGTCAAGGGCCGCATCGTCGAGACCGGCGGCCCGGAGCTGGTCGATGTCCTCGAACGCGATGGCTACGCCGCCTTCGAGACCGCCCAGCCCGACACATCGTCGAGCGCGCTCGACGACTTGTTCGGCGCCCCGCCCACTCCAAACTGAGCGCGGTCACTCGTCATGGCTGATGGGCATCCGAACGTCACCCGCGTTGTCGACGCAGCTCGCGAGCGTGGCCTCGAGATCATTTCGCGCCGGTTCGGCGATGGGGCCAAGACCGCTGTCGACGCGGCCAACTCGATCGGTGTCGATGTCGGCCGGATCGTCAAGAGCCTGATCTTCGGGGTCGACGGCGAGATCGTGCTGGCCTACGTCAGCGGTTCGAACCAACTCGACGAGAAGAAGCTGGCGGCAGCCGCGGGCGGCGCGAAGTGCGCCAGGGTGGATGCCGATGCTGTTCGCGAGGCAACCGGATTCCCGATCGGTGGCGTACCGCCATTCGGCCACACCACCGAACTGCGGATCTTCATCGACCCCGACCTGTTGCAGTACGACGAAGTCTGGGCGGCCGCCGGCACCTGGCACGACGTGTTCGGCATCGAACCCCACGCGTTGGTCGAAGCCAGTGGCGGCTTGGTGATCGACCTCAAGCGGAGTTGAACGAACTCGGGATCTGGCCCCCATCTGGATGCGCGATACTTCGCCGCATGTCGCTCCGTCGCTCTCGTGCGTTGACACTGCCCGCCGTACTCCTGCTCGGGGTCGCGATGGGTGGCGCTGCACCTCTCGCGAGTGCGACTTCTTCGGGTAATCGGTCGGTGTTCGTGCCCATCACACCGTGCCGCTTGGTGGACACACGTCCTGGTGTCGACAACGTGGGATCGAAGTCCTCGCCGTTAGGTCCGGGTGAGACGTTCGCCCTGGTGGCGCGCGGGGCGCAGGGCAAGTGCAACCTGCCGACCGACGCGCTGGCCTTGGCGATGAACGTCACCGCCGTGGGCGGCACGGAGGCGAGCTATCTGTCCGTGTTCCCCTCGGACTCGCCGTTGCCGTTGGCCTCGAACCTGAACTGGGTGTCCGGTCAACCGCCCACGCCGAACAAGGTCGACGTCGGGTTGTCGGCCGCCGGCGCAGTGAGCTTCTACAACAATGCCGGGTCCGTCCACGTTGTGGCCGACGTCAGTGGTTATTACGTCGCCCATGACCACGACGACCGCTATTACCGCAAGGACCAGATCGATGCCGCACTCGCCACGAAGGGGGCGAAGCCGCCGACCACCTTCGTTCTTGCACCCTCAGACTTCCACAAGTCCGATTTCTTCGACGGCGTTGACCGCTCGTCCGGAGTCATCCGCATCGACCCCGCCTCGCTTGTGCGCTCTGACGCTTCTGGACCGGCGGCGGCGACGGCGTCGCTCGACCTCCCGCACGGGGCCACACTCACCTCGGTCACCGCACACGTGCAGACCACCACAGGCCTCGGCGGTGGGCCGTTCAAACTGCAATTCCGGGTTGTCGCCCGGCCCGCAGGCTCCGGCGTGGCCTCGAACATCGCGGCCTGGTCTTCCGTGGGAACGGCGAGCACCACTGAAGCGGCCACGGTGTCGAGCTTCTCGCCCGCAACGATCGATCGCACGGCGTTCGGCTACGCCCTCGTCGTCCTTTTTCCTTCAACTGCCGCGGTGTTCCTGCTCGACGTTGTGGTCAGCTTCACACTTCCGTAAGGCCGGAGGGGGAGAGGCCGCATGACGTAGCGCAGAACGTCGTGAGCGCCGGTTTGCTGGACGATTCCCGAATGCGGTCGGCCAGCCTTGGTCGATGTGTCAGCGTGCGCAAACAATCGGTGGCGTACCGCCATTCGGCCACACCACCGAACTGCGGATCTTCATCGACCCCGACCTGTTGCAGTACGACGAAGTCTGGGCGGCCGCCGGCACCTGGCACGACGTCTTCCCGATCGCCCCAGCCGACCTCGTCCGAGCGAGCGGCGGAACGGTCACCGAACTCAAGCGCAGCTGATCGCTGATCGCTGAACTTCGGCTCGTGGTCCAACGCATACCATTTGGTCGTGGAACAGCGTCGGGTCATCGCACATGACGGCAGGGTCGACGTCTCCCGGATCCGCCGTCAGGTGTGCATGTTCGTCGAGGAGCGAGTTCGCACGATGGTCGAGGTTGCCAGCACATTGCTCGCCATCACCGAGCGAGCCGGCACCTCGCCACTCGGTTGATCGAAGGGTTCGGTGTGGACGAATCGCTGATCGTGACCCGTCGTGCGACTGCCGACGAGCTCGACGCCTGCGCGGAGGTGTTGTCGCGGGCGTTCGCCGACTCACCCTGGATCCGTTGGACGGTCGATGGCGTCGATCACGTGCGCCGGATTCGTGATCTGCAACTCCTCGCGCTGCAGCGTCTGAGTATGCCGCTCGGCCAGGTGTGGGTCACGACCGTCGATGGCACGGTGGCTTGCGTCGCAGGGTGGATGGACAGCGCGACTCCAGTGTCGGCTGCGACGCTCGCCGAAATGGGCCCGATCGTGGCGATGCTCGAAGGCGACCGTCATCAGCCATCGCTGGCGGCATCGGCCGGCTCGTTCGAGCCGGATGTCAGCGATCGGCACTTCATGTTGGGAACGATCGGAACGGATCCCACGCTCCAGCGCAATGGTCTCGGCGACCGGACTGCGGATCCCGTTCTGGCCCAGGCCGACGAGCTGTCAGTCGATTGCGTGCTCGAGACGTCGACCGAGTGGAACGTTCGGTTCTACGAACGGCTCGGGTTCCGAACCGTCGATCATCGAGTGATCACGCATGGTGGGCCCGATGTGTGGACGATGGTCCGCCCGCCAGCAGCGACATCCCGGCCCGCTGACCGCCCGGCCCGCTGACCGGAACATTCCACGCCCATGGGGTACGGGGATGGATGAAAGTCGCCTTCGTCCAGCACAGGAGGCGGTTGCACAGCGGATCTGGTGTCGCTATCAACGTCGTGGCAGTCGACATCATGCCCGACCCTCCAACGCAGCCGGCCGAACCTGCCGCGAACGAATCTGACGGCGCATCAGATTCGGTACTCCCCACCGATTAGTCTCCGGCCATGGATGCTGCTCCGCTGCTCGACTTCCAGGCATTCGATGCCGACAACCACTACTACGAAGCGCTCGATGCGTTCACCCGCCACGTCCCCAAGGCAATGCAGCCACGCTGCGTGCAATGGTGTGAGATCGATGGCCGCAAGTATCACGTGGTCGGTGGACGGGTGAGCCGGGCGGTCACGAATGCGACGTTCACGCCGATCGCCAAGGCGGGCGCGATGCACGAGTATTTCCGTGGCAATCCAAACGGTCGCAACCCGCTCGACATGCTGCGTGAGCGTGAGCCGATTCCGGCCGCCTATCGAAATCGTGACGCTCGTGTCCAAGTGCTCAACGAGCAGGGACTCGAGGCGTGCTGGCTGTTCCCGACGTTGGGTGTGCTCTACGAAGAGCCGCTCAAGCACGATCTGGAAGCGCTGACCACCACATTCACGGCGTTCAACCGGTGGCTCGACGAGGACTGGGGATGCAACTATCAGGACACGATCTATGCCGCCCCGTACATCACCCTCGCCGATGTCGATTGGGCCTGTGCGGAGTTGGAATGGGCGCTCGATCGAGGAGCGCGATGCGTCGTGATGCGCCCTGCCGCTCCGACCACGATCGGCGGGCCGCGCCGGGCCAGTGACCCGATGTTCGACCCGTTCTGGGCGCGGGTCAACGAAGCGGGTATCACGGTGGTGATCCACGCCGGCGACAGCGGTTATTCGTCGAACGGGTACGCTGTCGACGGGTTCGCATCGTCGTTCAGCGGCGGATACGGCCCGAACGTCCGGGCGTTCCACATCGAGCGGGCTGCGTACGATTTTCTGATCACGCTGGCGTTCGACAAGCTGTTCGAGCGGTTCCCCAACGTGCGGATCGCCTCGGTCGAGAACGGCTCAGAGTTCCTGCCGGATCTAGTTCGCAAGCTGAAGAGCTACGACGGTCGGATGCCGGGCTACTTCCAGAACAATCCAATGGACCTCTTCCGCGAGCACGTCTGGATCAACCCGTTCTGGGAGGACGACCCGAACGAGATCGCAAGCATCGTCGGTGCCGATCGGGTGCTGTTCGGTAGCGACTGGCCGCACATCGAAGGTATGCCGCACCCGCTCGACTACGTGTCGGAGTTGAGCCGATTCAGCGATGTCGAGCGTCAACTGATCCTGCGCGACAACGCGAGATCGTTGACCCAACTCGCGGCCTGATCGGTGCGAACCGCCCGTGGCAGGACTCCACGGGCTGTCGACCGCCGCTGGGCGCCCAGATGGGACTCGTGGGGCTGTCGACAGCCGCTGGGGTCAGGTCGAACGACCGAAGGTCAGCCGGGCGCAGCGAGCGCGGCGAGCGCGGTGTCTTTGGCCCAGCGGTAGTCGGGCTTGCCGGCGGGCGAGCGCACGATCTCGGTGACCATCGCCAGGTGGCGGGGAACCTTGTAGCCGGCGATGTGCGTACGGCAGTGGGTTTGGAGGGTTTCGAGCGTTGCGATCGAGCCGTCGCGGAAGTGGATGACGGCCATCACGGTCTCGCCGAATCGTTCGTCGGGCACGCCGACGACGACGGCGTCGAACACATACGGGTGGCTCTTCAGCGCGTTCTCGACCTCTTCCGGGAACACCTTCTCGCCGCCGGTGTTGATGCACACCGATCCACGGCCGAGGACGGTGATGGTGCCGTCGGCCTCGGCCCGGGCGAAGTCGCCGGGGATCACGTAGCGGGTGCCATCGGGGGCGATCACGAACGTGGCTGCGGTCTTCACCGGATCCTTGTAGTAGCCGATCGGAACGTTGCCGCGGCGAGCCAGACGGCCGATGACACCCGATCCCGGTGCGACCTGTTCGAGGTTGTCGTCGAGGACGATCGAATCCTTGATGGCGCTGATGGTCGGGCCGCCCTGGATCGGTGCGCTCTTGCTGACCATGCTCATCCCATTCGCCCCGCCCTCACTGGATCCGACCGAATCGGTGATGACGATGTTCGGGAAGTGATCGAGGAATGCATCCTTGAGGCTCTGGCTGAACAGTGCAGCCGTCGACGAGATCGCGAACAGTGAGGACGAGTCGTACTTGCCCGCGTGCACGAGCAGATCGTCCATCAACGGCCGAGCCATCGCGTCGCCGGTGATCATCAACAGGTTGACCTTCTCGTCGCCGATCAGTCGCCACACCTCGGCCGCATCGAACTTGTCCATCAGCACGATTCGGTTGCCGGTGAAGCTGCCGCCCATCACGCTCCATTGCGCGGCGCCGTGCATCAGCGGCATCGGCGGCAGGCTCGTGAGCGCGAAGGCGCTGCCCTTGTCGATGAACTCCTGAGGCGACTGCATGACGTGTCCGGTGCGGATGTCGATACCTCCGCCGAGCGCCATCAGAACGTCTTCGTGGCGCCAGACCACACCCTTGGGCATTCCGGTGGTGCCGCCGGTGTAGAGGATGTAGCGATCGTCGTTGCTGCGCTGTTCGAAGTCGCGGGTCGACGATCGACCGGCCAGCGCGGCTTCGTAGTCGGCGCCGATCACGAGCACGTGGCGCAGCAGCGGTGAGACGTGGCGGACCCCATCGACTCGTCCGACGAACTCGGGCGCAACGACCAGTGCGGTGAGGTCGGCGTTGTCGAAGATGTAGGCCAGTTC
>JBDSDH010000136.1:0-96139 GCA_039920665.1 Ilumatobacteraceae bacterium | reverse complement strand
GCAGTGACGGACGGTTGCAGATCGTCGAGGTGGCCGATGTCGGGGTCGAGGCGCTGTTGATCCACGATGCTCATCGCGAGGATTCGAGCCTCGCATTCGCGCTCGCGAGGCTTTCGAACGAGGCCGCGCAAGCAACCGGATCATGGGGTCCGACGCCGTTCGGGGTTTTCCGCGACGTGGATCGGCCGGATTATGGCTCGATGGTGGGTGCTCAGTTGGTTGCTGCAGCAACCAAGCAGCGGCGACCGGATTCGAGCGACGAGTCAGGAAGCGCAGAGAATGGTCGCGACGACCTGCGCGCATTGCTGCGTTCTGCGGGTACATGGCAGGTAGGCTGAGACCATACGTCGTTGAGCAGGGAAGTTGTCCGGGTTTCAGCGACGGACACTCCTGTGACCCGTGAGGTTGGCGCGCTCAACCGCTAAGGTCTTCCCCGATGTTATTTCTCTAGATTCGGAGCCCTGCCGTGAAGAAGGGTCGTCATCGTCGCTTCGAAGAAGCGCGAAAGCTGAAACAAGCTGGTCCCAGCGCCTTGGATTTGGGGTTTGGTGGTACCGACCATCGCCCTCCCAGTGAGGACGATGAGTACGCCGCGTTGGCCGAAAAGTACGGCGTCACGTTCGATGAGGACGATGAGGTCGATGACGACGACAGCGACGACTGACGGCCACTGAAACGGCCTGAAGGCCCCGAACTCTGCGTGACGCCGTCACGGCTCGGACCTCCGTCCTGACGCTGACGTCACTGCAACCCGAATGCCCTGCTGAATCTCTCAACCCTCGCCGCCCGAGTTCGGTTCCCCCGAGCCCCTCGCGTCGGCACGACGAAAACCCCGGATCATGACTGAACTACGAAATATCGCCATCGTCGCGCACGTCGACCATGGCAAGACCACTCTTGTCGACGCCCTCTTGCGGGCCACCGGCACCTTCGCCTCCCACCAAGCGGTCGTCGACCGAGTGATGGACAACAACGACCAAGAGCGCGAGCGGGGTATCACCATTCTCGCCAAGGCCGCTTCGGTCACATGGAAGGGCGTCAAGATCAACTTGGTCGACACCCCTGGCCACGCCGACTTCGGTGGGGAAGTGGAACGAGCATTGACGATGGTCGACGGTGTGCTGCTGCTCGTCGATGCCGCCGAAGGTCCGCTGCCCCAGACCCGTTACGTCCTCCAGAAGGCGCTCGCGCTCGATCTGCCGGCGATCGTGATCATCAACAAGGTCGACCGGCAAGACGCCCGTCCCGAAGAAGTCCTCGACGAGGTCTACCAATTGTTCATGGACCTCGATGCGGGGGACCACCACATCGATTTCGAGATCATCTCCGCCGTCGCCCGCGACGGTCGTTCGATGGTCGGGATCGGTATGCCGGCGCCTGACGCCGATCTTTCGTCGTTGCTCGACACCATTCTCGAAAAGATCCCGGCGCCGACCGGCGATCCCAATGCTCCGCTGCAAGCAATGGTCACCACACTCGACGCGAGCGAATACCTCGGCCGGTTGGCGATCGGTCGCGTCGTCAATGGCGTGATGCGTCGCGGCGAGACCGTTGCCCTCCTCGAGGAGGAGTTCGGCGAAGGTGCGCCGCCGCTCAAGCGCCGTCTCAGCCAGTTGATGTCGTTCGAGGGCGTCAGCCGCAACGAGGTCGAGGAGTTGTCGGCCGGGGACCTGTTCGTGGTCGCTGGGTTCCCCGAGGTCGAGATCGGCGACACGATCGCCTCGACCGAGCAGCCGGTGGCGTTGCCCCGGCTGATGGTCGACGAGCCGGTGTTGCGGATGACATTCGGGGTCAACACGTCGCCCTTCGCCGGCAAGGACGGCAAGTACCTGACGAGCCGTCACCTGGTCGAACGGCTCGAGAAGGAACTGCTCGGCAACGTGTCGATCAAGTTGTTCGAGACCGGTTCGCCCGACATCATCGAAGTCGCCGGCCGTGGCGAGCTGCAGCTCGCAGTGTTGATCGAGTCTATGCGTCGTGAGGGTTACGAGCTGCAGGTCAGCCGGCCAGAGGTCATCACCAAAGAAGTCAACGGCAAGCGTTTCGAGCCCCAAGAACGGGGTGTCTGCGACGTTCCCGACGAGCATGTCGGCACCATCACCCAGGAACTCGCACCTCGCAAGGGTCGGATCACCGACCTTCGCACCGGTGATGCGGGCCGAACGATCGTCACGTTCGAATGCCCGAGCCGCGGCTTGATCGGCTTCCGTTCGCTGCTGATGACCGCCACCCGCGGCACCGCATTGCTGCACCAGCACCACCTCGGTTGGATGCCGTGGGCGGGCGAGATGCCCGATGCCCGCGGCGGCGCAATGGTCGCCGACCGGATCGGCCAGTCGACCGGCTACGCGCTCGACAAGTTGCAGCTCAGCGGCCAGTTCTTCATCGCCCCGGGCGAGCAGGTCTACGAAGGCATGGTCGTCGGTGAGTGCGCTCGTGAGGACGAGATGGTGGTCAATGCCGTTCGGCCGAAGGAAAAAAACAACATCCGGACCCACAGCCATGACGACGCTGTCAAGCTGCCGGCGCCCCGAATCCACAGTCTCGAAACCGCGATCGAGTGGATTCAGGACGACGAGTTGGTGGAAGTGACTCCGAAGAACATCCGGATTCGCAAGAAGTGGCTCGCTCTCGAGGATCGCCGCAAGTCCAACAAGAAGGTCAAGTCCTAAGTCGGACGCTTTCGCGTCGATAGACATCCTTCGGGCGCGACCAATCTCACTGGGAGCAAATTCACGGGTTGTCACCGTGCATTTGCTCCCAGTCGTCGTTGTGGCGAGAGTTCGAGCAATCTCCATGACACCCCTCGTGTACAACGGTGATCATGCCCAAGTGCGCCGACGTGCGTGCCGTGGGCGAGTTTGCAGCTTCTCGCTACGGCACGTTCAATCTGCGCCAGGCTGCCGAACATGGAGTCACCCGCGATGCCCTCGCCCGAATGGAGCGCGATGGTGTGGTCGTTCGTATCCGTCCGTCGGTCTGGCGGTTTGCCGGTGTCGATCTCACCTGGCGGCACGATCTGTACGCATCGACGCTGGGGGTGCGCGCCGTTGCCTCACATTTCAGCGCCGCAGCGCTCGCGTCCCTCGACGGGCAGAGCACGCCGACCGAGACGCCCGAGATCCTGACACCGCACTCGGCTCCGGTCCGGATGCGGGACGCGCTGGTCCGCCGCACACGATGGTTGCCCAAGGCCGACGTGACAATGATCGACCGCATTCCCTGCACCACGTTGGCCAGGACCGCTTGTGATCTCGCCGGCCTCGTCGATCATGAGCCGCTCGTCCGCGTGGTCGACGACATCCAGCGTCGGGGCGCAAGCATGCTGTGGTTGATCCAGCGGGCTGAGCTGCTCCGGCGTACGGGGCGATCTGGTCCGACCGAACTGCTCGACGTGGTGCGGCGGCGACTCGGCGGGTACCGGGTGCCCGACTCGTGGTTCGAGCGACTGCTCGAACAGTGCCTGACGTCGCCGATACTCGCCGGTCTCGTTCGCCAACATGAGCTCCGAACCCCGTCGGGCCTGTTCGTCGCTCGTTTCGACCTCGCGATTCCGTGGGCGCGCCTCGGGATCGAAGGGCACAGCCGCAGCTATCACCTCGGAGAAATGGTCGAACGGTACGACGAGGATCGCGACCTGCGCGCCACCGAGGAGGGCTGGCAGGTGTCGTACCTCGGTTTTGCTGCGACCCGCTCACCTGGCGAAGTTTGCCGAATCATCGAGCGGATCGTGACACGCCGAATGCACGACTTCGCAATCACCCCGCCGTCATGGATTTTGGGAGCAGATCGAGGGCAGCGCCCAGTGGATTTGCTCCCGGTGAGCCATCGGGTTGCGAGGTGACAGGCTCTGGGAGCAGATTGCAGGCAGCAACCCGTGGATTTGCTCCCGGTCTGGTCATGGCCGGCGGCCTATTTGCGGCGAACGGCGGGATGGGGCAGGGGCGTGGAGCGGGGCCGCTCCAACTGCTCGACGAGGATGTCGTACACCTTGGGGCCGACGAACTCGACGATCTCGTCGCGCAGAGAGCGATACGTCGGCGTTGATCCGTTGAAGGCATCGCTGCTCTCGGTGCACCACCAGTGGAATTCTGCTCCGCCCTCGCCCCAGTCGCGACGTTTCCACTCGCGCAGTGTGCTGGTGACGTAACCGTGGGCGTCGGTTTCTTCATGGAGGCGCAAGGGGAGCTGCCAGCAGACGTCGGGCTTCCAATCGATCGGGCGTTCACCGACAGCAAGCGCCGCTGCGTGCAGTGCGCATCCGGTGCCGCCGCTGAAACCGGGCTGGTTGTGGAAGATGCACGCACCCTCGTGGATTCGGGTGACGACGGTGCCGTCCGGCTCGGTGTCGAACCAGCCGTCGATGGTGCCTTCGTTGTGGAACTGCCAATTCTGGGGCGTGAGCCGAGCCGCTGTCTCGACCACGGTCTGGACATCGTCGTCGTCGATGAAGTGCGCGCCATAGCTGCAACAGCCCTGCTGGAGGTCTGACGCTTCCTCGGTGAGCACGCCGTGGCAGCCGTTGCCCCAGATGCAATTCCAGTTCGAGCGTAGGAAGGTGACGTCGAAAACCCATGTTCGCTGTTCGTCGGGGTCTTCGAAGCTGAGGTATTCGTGCAGATCATCCGGGCGGGCCACGACCCGAACGTACAGGTTTGCTTCGGCGCTCGTCGCGATCGCCGGACCTGGGGAAACGTCTCGAAGGTGGCGAATGCCCCACCGATAGGCTGCCGGAACCATGAATACGCCGCCTGCCACCGCCGATCAACTTCGCGATGCCTACACAGGTTTCTTCGCCGAGCGCGGGCACACGCCGGTCGCATCGGCGAGTCTCATTCCTCACGATCCAACGATCTTGTTCACGGTGGCCGGGATGGTGCCGTTTAAGCCGTATTTCGTCGGTGACGAGACGCCGCCGTTCAAGCGAGCCGTGACGGTCCAGAAGTGTGCCCGGGCCGGCGGCAAGCACAACGACCTCGATGATGTCGGTCGCACCAAGCGCCATCTCGTGTTCTTCGAGATGATGGGCAACTTCAGCTTCGGTGACTACTTCAAGCACGACGCGATCCCGTGGAGCTGGGAGCTCGTGACCGAGAAGTTCGGCCTCGACGGCGACCGGATCTGGGTCACCGTCCACGACAGCGACGACGAGGCCGAACAGATCTGGCACGACGTCGTCGGTGTGCCGATGGACCGCATCCAGCGCCTCGGCGACAAGGACAACTTCTGGCAGATGGGCGACACCGGACCGTGCGGTCCGTGCAGCGAACTGCACATCGACCGCGGGCCGGCATTCGGTCCCGAGGGCGGACCGCTCAACGACCCGCAGGGCGACCGGTTCATGGAGTTCTGGAATCTGGTCTTCATGCAGTACAACCAGGCGCCTGACGGCACTCGCACCCTGTTGCCGAAGCCGAGCATCGACACAGGTGCCGGCCTCGAACGGATCCTCGCTCTGGTCCAGGGCAAAGACAGCGTCTGGGAGACCGACGTGATGGAGCCGCTGATCGAGCAGGGCCAGTCCGCAACCGGCAAGCTCTACATCCCCGGCGACTACGACGACCGCAACAGCTTCAGCCTGCGGGTGCTCGCCGAGCATGCCCGGAGCAGCACGATGCTCGTCAACGATGGCGTCTTTCCGAGCAACGAAGGCCGCGGCTACGTCCTGCGCCGAATCATCCGCCGTGCCGTCCGCCACGCCTACCTGCTCGGCACCGAGAAGCTCGTCATGCCTGGCCTGGTCGAGACAGCGATTTCGGTGATGGGCCACGCCTATCCCGACGTGATCAAGAATCGCGACTTCATCCTCGGCGTGCTCACCAAGGAAGAGGAGCGCTTCCGCCAGACGCTCAAGACCGGCCTGGTGATCCTCGAGGACGAGCTCGGTCGAGTCGAACAGGATGCAGGACCGTCCACGCTCAGCGGGACCACCGTCTTCACGCTCCACGACACGTACGGCTTCCCGCTCGAACTCACCGAGGAGATCGCCGGCGAGCGCGGGGTCGGCATCGACAAGGCCGGCTTCGACACCGACATGGCCGAGCAGCGGCGACGGGCCAAGGATGCTCGCAGGAGCAATTCCGGTGGCGAAGAACAGCAGGACGCGTATCGCGAGATCAACGATCAGTTCGGCACCACGGATTTCCTCGGCTATGTCGACGACGAGACCGAGAGCCGAGTCCTCGCAGTGTTGCCGATCGAGGGTAGTGGAGGCGATGGTGAAGGGCTGGTCGAGATCTTCCTCGATCGAACTCCCTTCTACGCCGAGTCGGGTGGACAGACCGGTGACACCGGAACCATCGTCACCGAGACCGGCACGGCCACCGTCCTGGACACCACCAACGCCCTGCCTGGTCTGCGTCGTCACACAGCACGCGTCACCATTGGCATCGTGACGGCCGGCCAGAAGGCCACGGCCTCGATCGACGTCGAGCGTCGCGATGCGATCCGTCGCAACCACACGGGCACCCACATCCTCCACCACGCCCTGCGTACGGTGCTCGGGCCGCACGTCAAACAGGCCGGCTCGCTGGTCGGACCCGATCGGCTGCGGTTCGACTTCAGCCACTACTCGGCGGTCACCGACGACGAGATCACCCAGATCGAAGCGGTTGCCAACCACGAGGTGCTCACCAACTCGCCGGCCCGCATCTTCGAGACCACCAAGGACGAGGCCGAATCACTCGGAGCGATTGCGTTCTTCGGCGACAAGTACGGCGACATCGTGAGGGTGCTCGAAGTCGGCAGTTCGGTCGAACTCTGCGGCGGCACCCATGTACGCGCTGCGGGAGACATCGGCACGATCAAGATCGTCGGTGAAAGCAGCATCGGCAGCAACCTGCGCCGGATCGAAGCCGTCACCGGCTACAACTCGGTTGCGCTGCTCCAACGCGACGAACGACTGCTCGCGGATGCGGCCCGGCTCGTCGGCGTGCCTGCCCCAGATCTGATGGAGGGTCTGCAACGCAAACTCGACGAGATCAAGGCACTCAACGACGAGATCAAGACCTTGCGCAGCAAAGCTGCCCTCGGCCAGGCCGCCGAACTGGCAACGACCGCCGAGAACAGCGTGCTCGTGGCCCGAGTCGATGGCACGTCACCGGCCGATCTCAGAGAACTGGCGCTCGCGGTGCGCCAGCAGAACGGCGTCGAAGCCGTGGTGCTCGGCGGCATCACCAACACCGGTGGGGTGGCGCTCGTCGCGGCGGTCACCCCGACATTCGGACGTCAGGCAGGCGACCTGATCAAGGACGCGGCGAAGGCGGTCGGTGGTGGCGGAGGCGGCAAGGGCGACATCGCAACGGCAGGCGGCAAGAACCCTGCCGGCCTCGACGATGCCCTCGCGATCGCAAAGAACGCTGCAACGCAACCTCCGTCATGACGGAGCCAGCAGGTGCTCGGTCATGAGAGTGTTGGCGCTCGATCTCGGCAGCAAACGAATCGGTGTCGCCGTCAGCGACAGCAGTGGCACGATCGCGTCGCCGCTGACGGTGCTGCAGCGCAGTGGCCGGGTCTCGCTCGACCACGAACGGATCAAGCAACTGGTCGAGGAGGAAGAAGCGGTGTTGCTCGTCGTTGGGCTGCCACTGTCGATGAACGGTTCCGTGGGGACCGCCGCCAAGGCTGCCTTCCACGAGGTCCGGCAACTGGCTACCGTGGTCGGCGTGCCCGTGGAAACGCTCGATGAGCGCCGAACGACCGTGACCGCCGACCAGATCTTGATCGAGCGCGGGATGAAAGCCCCTGAGCGACGCAAGGTCATCGACAAGGTCGCTGCGGCCGTCATTCTCCAGACTTGGCTCGATCGTCACCACAACCAGAACGACTGCTGAACTCGGCCACCGATGCCCCGACGCCCCGACCCACTGCTCGATCCCGAAACCGATGACCAGTGGGTCGATGATGTTTGGGACGACATCGTCGGCAACCAAGCAGCCATCGTCGAGCAGACGGCGCGGCGACATGGCATCGTCAAGTGGCTGGTGTTCATCGCCAGTGCGCTGATCGTCATCGGTCTGCTCACCGGCGGAGCGATCGGCTGGTGGTACATCCGCCAGGTGAATCCGAGCGGCGAGTCATCAGAACGGGTCACGTTCACGGTGACCGAGACCGACACCCTCGAATCGATCAGCCTCCGTCTCCAGGATGAGCGGGTGATCACCAACGCGCGGGTGTTCCGGTACTACGTCGAGAGCAAGGGTGGGCTGACCATCACCCCGGGTTACTACGAACTCAACCCACGCGATCACATGGGCAACCTGATGCGGGTGCTCAATACTCCGCCGGCCGCGACGTACAAACGTGTGACGTTCCCGGAAGGGTTCACCATTTCCCAGATGGGCGCACGAGTCGAGCGTGACCTACCGCCGATGACGGCCGCGGGGTTTGCAGCGGCCGCGGCGTCTGGGCAGGTTCGATCGCCGTACCAGTCCGTCGGCAACACGAGCATGGAGGGACTCCTGTTTCCCGACACCTACCAGGTTGCCGGCAACGAGACCGAAGTGCAGGTGGTCCAACGAATGGCGAACCTGATGGAGCGCGTCGGGCGTCAAGTGAACCTCGAGCAGGGCGCTGTCGACCTCGGGCTGACCCCGTACCAGGTGTTGATCGTGGCGTCGATGATCGAGCGTGAGGCGAAGTTCGATGATGACCGACCGAAGATCGCGCGGGTCATCTACAACCGCTTGTCGTCCTATTTCGACATGCCGCTCCAGATCGATGCGACGCTCTATTACGGCCAGGACTCGAACACGCCGTTCAGCGAATTGCGTCAGACGCCGGGTCCGTACAACACCTACCTCAATCTCGGGCTGCCGCCCACGCCGATCGCCAACCCGGGCCGGGCCTCGATCGAGGCCGCCTTGCACCCGGCCAACAACCCGACCCAGGGCGACCCGCTGTGTACGAGCATCACCGACGGCTCGCCCTGCGTCTATCTCTATTACGTCGTGTCGGACGAGGACGGCCATCACGCGTTCGCGGCGACCCTCGACCAGCACAATGCCAACGTCAGGGCTGCCCGAGAAGCTGGATTGCTCGCATGATCAGCGGAACCACCCGGGTTGCGGCCGTCATTGGTTCGCCCGTCACCCACAGCCTCAGCCCGGCGATCCACAACGCGGCCTTCGCAGCGTCCGGACTCGACTGGGTCTATACAGCGTTCGAGGTCGTCCCCGGCGCAGCCTCGGCTGCGCTGGCCGCGATGCGTGCGCTCGGAATCGCTGGTCTGTCCGTGACGATGCCCCACAAGGACGATGTCGCGGCTGGCGTCGACGTCCTCGACTCGGCGAGCGCGGCGCTGCGTACGGTCAATACGGTGGTGCTCCAACCCGACGGTCGACTGGCCGGCCACAGCACCGACGGTGACGGATTCGTCGCCTCGCTGCGCGACGCGGGCTGCGATCCAGCGGCGATGACGGTCGCTGTGTTGGGTGCCGGGGGTGCGGCCCGGTCGGTCATCGATGCGCTCGTCCGCTCTGGTGCAGAACGGGTGGTGGTCGTCAACCGGTCGGCCGAGCGAGGTGCAGCGGCAGCCGCTCTCGCCGGCGCTCGTGGCTCGGTCGGCTCAGCTGGCGACATCGCGGCAGCCGATCTGATCGTCAACGCCACGTCGGTCGGGATGGGCCAACACGGTGCCGGGAACCATCACATTCCGTTCGATCCGGATCTGATCCAGGCACGCCACGTCGTCGCCGACCTGGTGTACCACCCGCTCGATACCGCGTTGCTGCACGCAGCGCGTCAACGAGGTGCCGTAGCGGTCGACGGTCTCGGGATGCTGATCCACCAGGCGGTGTTGCAGCAGCAGTTGTGGACCGGGCGGCGACCCGATCCGCTGGTGATGAGAGCGGCCGCCGAACACGAACTGGCGGTGCGAGCCGAAGCGGCTGCCGCTCGAGCGTCCGGCTGAATCCCACCGGTTCGGTCGCCGAGCCCCACCGCTAGCCTGCTGGCAATGCTTCGTTACCTCACCGCCGGCGAATCCCATGGACAGGCGCTCGTCGTCATCGTGGAAGGCCTCCCGGCAGGGCTCGAGATCACGGTCGAGGACGTCCAGATCGAAATGGGTCGTCGTCGGCTCGGTTACGGGCGCGGTCCGCGGCAGAAGTTCGAACAGGACGAGATCACGCTGCTCGGAGGCATCCGCCACGGCCGAACGCTGGGTTCACCAGTTGCGATCGAGATCAAGAACTCCGAGTGGTTCCGTGGCGACAAGTGGCATGAAGAGATGTCACCGGCCCCCGGATTCACCAAGGATCCGCTGACCCAGCCGCGTCCCGGTCACGCTGATCTGGCCGGCATGCAGAAGTACGGCTTCACCGACGCTCGCGACGTGCTCGAACGTGCCAGCGCCCGCGAGACTGCTGCTCGGGTTGCAGCCGGTGCGCTTGCCAAGAAGCTGCTGTCGACGCTGGGAATCGACATCTTGTCGCACGTTATCCAGATGGGCCCGGCACGGTCGAAGGCCGGCCAGTTGCCGACCATCCGCGATCTTGCGGCGATCGATGAATCGCCGGTGCGCTGTTTCGACAAATCGGCCGAAGAAGCAATGATCGCCGAAATCAAGGCTGCGGCCAAGGACGGCGACTCGCTCGGTGGCGTTGTCGAGGTGCTCGCTTATGGGGTGCCGGTCGGCATCGGCAGTCACGTGCATTGGGATCGCAAACTCGACGCGTTGTTGGCCCAGGCTCTGATGAGCATCCAGGCTGTCAAGGGCGTCGAGATCGGTGATGGGTTCGAGGTCGCGGGTCGGCGTGGGAGCCAAGCTCACGACGCGATCTCATGGGACGCCGCTGGCCAGACGTACCGGCGCGAAACAACGCTGGCTGGTGGCACTGAAGGTGGCATGACCACTGGCGAAGTCGTCGTCGCCCGGGCAGCGATGAAGCCGCTGGCCACGCTCAATCGGCCGACACTCGGCACCGTCGACACGATCACCAAGCAAGAGACGGTCAGCTTCAAGGAGCGCACAGACGTCACCGCCGTCCCCGCCATGGGTGTCGTTGCGGAGACGATGGTCGCGCTCGTGCTGGCCACCGAGACCCAACGCAAGTTCGGCGGCGACTCGGTCGTCGAATTCGTACGCAACGCGCAGGCGTTCGAAGCCTCGCTGTGATCGCGACGAATTGGCGATGAGCGTCTGATGAGCGTGGGGAGCCGTCACCTCGTTCTCGTCGGGATGATGGGCTCCGGCAAGACCACCGTTGGGCGAGCATTGGCTCAGCGGCTCGGTCGCGAACTGTACGACTCCGACGCGATGATCGAAGCCCGTGAGGGCCGCACGGTGCGGGAGATCTTCGCCTCCGATGGTGAACCTGCGTTCCGAGCGATCGAGTCCGAGGTGCTCGCCGAGGCGCTCGACGCCGAGGTGCCGTCGGTGATTGCCGCCGCCGGAGGTGTTGTGCTCAGCGAGGACAACCGTCGCCTGCTGCGTTCGAGCCCGGCGCGGGTCGTCTGGCTCCGGGCAGACCCGGCGATTCTCGTCGAGCGGGTCAAGAGCGCTGGTCACCGACCGCTGCTCGATGACGACCCGGCGAAGGTGTTGCGCCAGATGTACTCAGAACGCGAATCCCTGTACCGCGAGGTCGCCCAGGCGATCGTCACGGTCGACAATCGATCGATCAACGACGTCGTGGAGGCTGTCCTGCGATGAATGCTGTCCTGCGATGAATGCTGTTCGAACGGTTCGTGTCCCGCTCGCCGGGCGCAGCTACGACGTGCTCGTCGGCCACGGGGTGCGCAGCGAGGTTGCCGCTCTGCTTCCAGCCACCGCTCGCCGGGCAGCGATCGTCACCCAGGAAGGCATCCCCTTCGACATCGATCCGGGTCTCGACCACGAGGTGTTCACCATTGGTTGCGGCGAGGACCACAAGTCGTTGGCCACGATCGAGTCGCTCTGCGACGGCTTCGCCGCAATGGGACTCACTCGCAACGACGTGATCATCGGGGTCGGTGGCGGGATGGTCACCGACGTGGCCGGATTCGCAGCGTCAGCGTGGCATCGGGGAATTCCCGTCGTGCACGTGTCCACAACGCTGCTCGGCATGGTCGACGCTGCCATCGGCGGCAAGACCGGTGTCAACCTGGCCGCCGGCAAGAACCTGGTCGGGGCCTATTGGCAGCCGTCCGGCGTGCTGTGCGACCTCGATGCGCTGGCCACGTTGCCCAACCGGGAAATGCGTTGCGGGCTGGGGGAGATGGCCAAGTACCACTTCCTCACCGGTGACGATCTGCTCTCGATGGAACTCGTCGATCGGATCGCTCGCTGCGTCGAGATCAAGGCCACCATCGTCGGCGACGACGAGCGTGAGGGTGGTCGTCGAGCGCTGCTCAACTACGGCCATACGCTCGCTCATGCACTCGAAATCGCCAGCGATTTCGAGCTCGCTCACGGGGAGGCGGTCGCAATCGGCTTGATCTACGCCGCCCACCTCGGTCAGGTCACCGGTCGGATCGGGGCCGAACGGGTGCAACAGCACTACGACGTTGTCGGCGGCCTGTACGAGTTGGAGACATCCTTCAACGGCTTCGGCGACTTCGAGGACGGCGAACTGCTCGCGCTGATGACCCGCGACAAAAAGGCACTCGACGGCTTGACATTCGTGCTCGACTCCGAGAGCGGGGTCGAAGTGGTGTCTCGAGTCGACCCAGCCGCAGCTCTCGAAGCCCTGCAGATCATGCGCGCCTGGGGCTGATCGCCGCCTCTCTGGGAACCCATCCGGAATCGATCGACGAGGATGGGTCGGGCGAGCGATTTCTCGTCCGGGCCCACTCTTCGCCGTGACTGCGGCAACTCCCCACAGCCGATGCCGAATATCCGGTGGTCGAACGGGGCTATTCTTGGGCCGTGCCGTTCTTGCTGCGGACACGACGACCCTGTTGGCGTCGACTGCGATCGGCGGCAATTGCGGTGGCGAAAGTTTCTCGATGAAGACAGGACCAACTCGATGAACCTCGATCTCTCACGCAGACGGGTGCTCGCACTCGGCGCGCTTCCCATCGCAGGCGCATTGGCCGGTCCCTCGTTGGTCGGTTCGTTGCCGGCCGCTGCCGCCGGCCCCCGCCCGCATCCTCGAGCGGTCACACTGGAAGCGTCGGCGTTCGTGTCCGTCCCTCCGGCCCGCCTCGCCGACACGCGTCCTGAAGGCATCGGCGGGTACAGCAGAATCGATGCCAACACGATCCGGGTTCAGGTCGCGGGCCGGGAGAATGTCCCGTCCAACGCGAGTGCCGCCGTTCTCAACGTCACCGCAGTCAACACCACGACGGCCGGCTTCATCACTGTTTATCCGGCGGGTGCTCCGCGTCCAACAGCGTCCAACGTCAACATCGAGCGCGCCGGTCAGATCATCCCCAACTTGGTGACCGTTCGACTCGGCACAGGCGGTGCGAATGGCGCAGTCGACATCTTTGCCCAGAATCCCTGCGACTTGGTCGTCGACGTCAACGGCGCGTATACCCCGGTCACCGATGTGGTTGCGGCCGGACGGTTTGTTGCCCTCGCCGCGGCTGTCCGAGTGCTCGACACGCGCGACATCGGTGCCAAGGTCGGGGCGGGCACCACGATTCGGGTCAACTGTGCCAGCGCAGTTCCAGCGGGGGCCACGTCGGTCGTGGTCAACCTGACGGTCACCGAGACCAACGCTGCTGGCTTCTGGACGGGGTTCCCTGCCGGTAGCGGTCTGCCAGCGTCGTCAAACGTCAACACCGACGCAGCCGGCCAGACCCGTGCCAACCAGGCGATCCTGCCGGTCGGCATCATCGACGCCGCGACGCGAGGCATCGACGTGTTTTCGTCCTCCGGCGGCCATCTGATCGTCGACATCGCCGGCTACTTCACCGGGCCGGGTAGCCCGGTGACCGCCGAAGGGTTGTTCGTGCCTCGCTCGCCCGATCGTGTGCTCGACACCCGAGTGACGGTTCTGGGCCGGATGTATCCGGGCTGGATCGCCGAATTCTCCTATTCCAGCCTGTACCAATCACAGGCAGTCGTGGTCAACCTGACGGCCACCGAGACGAGGGGTGCGGGTTTCTTCACCGGCTATCCGGCACGGACCAACCGTCCCCTGGCGTCGAACCTCAACGCTTCGTACAAGAACCAGACCATTGCCAACCACGCAATCCTGCGTGCCTCGAGTGCCGGTGTGGCGGTCTACACGCAGAGCGGCGCAGCGCTCATCGTCGATGTCGCCGGCTACTACATCGGTACCCCGTCGGCGGCTGTGCTTCCTGCCCCTGTCAATGTCGTGCCGCCGCCGCCGCCGCCCGCACCGTTGCCCTATGAACTGTTCTTGCCCCGACTCAACAACGCAGTGAACACGGTCATCGAGGGCGTCGGCAGCAATGTCGTCGACAACGGTTACGTCGGTCACTGGCCCGGAACCGGCCTCGCCGGCCAGCAGGGTCATATCGTGCTGTTCGCTCACCGCACCGAACACGGTGGCATCTGGCGCCAACTGCACACGTTCGTGCCCGGCGACCAGATCTTCATCACCGCAGCCGATGGTCGGGTGTTCACCTACCAGTACGTCCGTCGGGACATCACCGGGTCCGGCGCAGCGGAGATCTTCAACGTTGGTTTGCAAGCGCCGCTGCCGAGCCTGTCATTGGTGGCCTGTTCGAAGACCAACACGTTGCCGACCGACACGAGATATCGGCTCGTTGTCACGTTCACGCTCGTTGCCGAGAGCTGACCACTCAGTCGCCGGTCAGGCCGTCGATCGCCTGCCGAAGCAGATCAGCGTGACCGCAGTGGCGACTGTATTCCTCGATCATGTGCACGAGGATCCAACGCAGATTCGGTCGAACATCGTGTCGGATCCCCGCTGAGAGCCGATCGAGTGGAATGTCGGTGATCGAAGCCCTCGCCGCAGCGATCTCGGCGGCAAGTGCAGCAGTCGCTTCTGCCATCGTCGACGACGGGTTTGGCTCGAGATCGAGATCGGGTTCGGTATCGGTGCAGAACAGCGACGGCGCGTCGGTCCCGAGCCAGATGTTCTGGAACCAGTACCGCTCGACTTCGGCGAGATGCCGCACGATGCCCATCAGACAGAGTTCGCTCGGCGGGACCGACCGGGCGCGGGCCTGCTCGTCGTCGAGGCCGGCCACCTTGATCCAGACGGTCGCCCGGAAGTAGTCGAGGAACTCGACGAGCGTGGTGGCCTCGTCAGCAGCCATCTGCGGCTCGACGCGATCATCCACGGAATTCAGGTCCGTCGAAGCGATCGATCGTCGTGAACGACTCGACGGGGTGGCGGCGAAGCTTGGTCGGCTGATGCACCGGGTGGCCGATGAAGATCGTGGCTGCGATCGCCGATGTCGGAGGCAATCCGATCGATGCTGCTGCGGACGGCTCGGCGCGGGCCAGGAACGTGGTGATGACGCCACCGAGACCGCGTGCGCGCGCGGCGAGCAGCAGGTTCCAGCAAAACGGATAGATCGATGCTCCGCCCGTGATCGCTGGTCGATCGAGGTCGTTGTCCATCATCGCGATCTGGCGCAGGTCGGCAGCGATCACCAACATCACCGGGATCTCGGTGATGTGATCGATCAACTCGTTGGCGACGTCCGGCGGGACCTCTGCGGACGTGGGCCGCTCGCTCGGGTTGCCGTCGACATCGATCACCGCAAACGGGGCGGTGGTCACGTCGCTGTGTTGGCGGTACTCGTTCCAGACGGACTGCATCAATCGGCCGAGGTGCTGGCGTCTGTCGGCGTCGGTGATCACAGCCACTCGCCACCCTTGGCGATTGCCACCACTGGGGGCGAAACGGGCATCGTCGAGCAAAGCGTAGATCGTCGCGTCATCGACAGGTTCGGCCGTGAATCGACGAACGCTTCCCGACGTGCGCAATGCCTGCTGGAGATCCATCGGCGTAGGCTACCGAGCCATGCAGCGGGAGTCGGTGGTTCCGAAGCCGCCGTGGCCAGCCCGCCTCGGTGGTCTGCTGGTCGGCGCTCTGGTTCTGTCGGTGCTGGTGATCTGGTCGTTGGCGACCGCTCGGTATGGTGGTCCTGACGAGCCTGCGCATGTACTGCGCGCCGCTGCGGTCGCACGGGGTGACATCCTCGGAGATCCCGTCGCCGGACTCGATCCCGGCTATCGGCGGACGGTGGTCGACGCGTCACTGACCACCGGCGATCCAACGTGCTACCGCCACGACGACGACATCCCTGCAGCGTGTGCCCACCCGGCTCCAACGGCGTCCGGTCTCGATGCGGCTGCCAGTTCGGCCGGCACCTATCCGCCGACCTACTACGCACTGGTCGGGTTCCCTGTGCGCTGGTTCGGCGATCCCGCCAACGCCGGCTGGTACCGGATCATCGCCGCGTTCTGGTGCGCGTTGGTGGTGACGATCGCGGCCTGTCGAGTTCGACGAATGGGCGCCGGGTTGCTGATCGCATGCGTCACACCTGCGACGTGGTTCCTCTTCGGTGTGGTCAATCCGAACTCACTCGAGATCGCGCTGGCGCTGCTGGCGTGGGTCGGCGTCGAGCGGGTTCGTTCCCGCCCGCAGCGATTGGAGATCCGCGATCTGGTCTGGATCGCCGCACCGATCTCGGTCGCGATCGCGATCCGGCCGATTGCTGCGATGGCAGGGGTTGCGATCACCGGAGCGACGTTCGTGATCGTTCGCCATCGCCCGCCGGGTGAGTCGGCCGAGCCGGGTGAGGTGGGTGAGCCCGCTGATCCGGACGCGTCGATTGGGCGCTCGGCATGGGGGATCCTTGCCGGGCTTCCGATCAGCGCGATCGTCGGTGTCGTGGGCTGGAACGCGTGGGCATCGGTCGACATCAGCGACCAGCGAACCGCCGAGGCGGTGTCGATCGTGAGCGCAATTCGGAGATCGTTCGCAGACTCCACCGAGACCTGGCGAGAGATGGTCGGGTCGCTCGGTTGGCTCGAGTTCTCGGCGCCATGGATCGCGCACATCGGCTGGTGGGGAATGCTGACCTGGGCTGCGGTCGATGCACTGCGACCGGGTGACCACGAACGGACACGACTCCGGCGCTCATGGCTGTGGGTGCTGGCGGTCGCAGTGATCGGACCGATCATGTTCGAAGCAGCGTTTGCGAGCAGCGTCGGCTTCATCTGGCAGGGCCGCTATTCGATCCCGACCGCGCTCGGTCTCACGGTCCTCGGAATCAGCAGTCGATGGGCGAGTCTGACCGAACGGGGGCGGATGATTGTCGCCGCGATCGCCGCAGCGGTCCAAGTGGTCACGCTGTGGGTGGTGCTGCAGCGATACACAGTTGGGGCTCATGGCTCGTGGCGGTTCGACCGATCGGCATGGCAACCACCGATCCCAGCGCTGCTGCTGCTCGTACTCGACGCCGCGGCGATGGCCGGGATCGTGCTGATCGCCCGGGGAATGAAGTCGACGGAGCCCGCGAGCTCCGCCGACTCGTCGCGATCCGGCTCAGCCGTTGGCGGCTTCGGCAACCTTGCGGCGCACGACATTCAGCGCTGATCCGGCCTTGAACCACTCGATCTGCTCGGGGCTGAACGTGTGCACGCCCTCGAAGTCGATCAACGAACCGTCTGGCTTGACGATCTGGCAGCGGACGTTCTGTCCGGGTACCGGAGGTAGGCCGAGCACGTTGATCCGGTCGTCCTCCTCGATCAGGTCATAGGTGGCGGCGTCGGCGAACGTGAGTGGCACGAGGCCCTGCTTCTTGAGGTTGGTCTCGTGAATTCGGGCGAAGCTGCGGGCAAAGATCACCACGCCACCACGGAAGCGAGGCTCCATTGCGGCGTGCTCACGCGATGATCCCTCGCCGTAGTTACGGTCGCCGATCGCGCACCACTGGATTCCGGCCTCGCCGTAGGCCTTGGCCAGGTTGGGGTAGCTGTCGACGCTGCCGTCGATCGCGCTCTTTCCTTCGCCGACACCGCCGCCATAGGCATTGACGGCACCGATGAAAAGGTTGCCACTGATGTTCTCGAGGTGGCCGCGATACTTGAGCCACTTGCCGGCTGCCGAGATGTGGTCGGTCGTGCACTTGCCCTGGGCCTTCATCAGGACCGGCAGTCCCATGTAGTCATGGCCGTCCCACGCTTCGAAGGCAGTCAACAACTGCAGCCGATCGCTGGCCGGCGAGACCTCGACAACGACACCCGAGCCATCGGCCGGGGGAGGGGTGAAGGTGTTCTGACCGGGGTCGTAGCCGGCATCGGGGAGCACCTCGCCGACCGGAGCGATGAGCTTGATCTCCTCTCCTGACGGGCTGGTGATGGTGTCGGTGGTGGGGTCGAAATCGAGTCGTCCGGACAACGCCAGGGCGATGACCGTGTCGGGCGAGGTGACGAAGCTGAGCGTGTTGGCCGAGCCGTCGTTGCGCTTGGGGAAGTTGCGGTTGAAGCTGTTGACGATGGTGTTCGGCACACCGTTCTCCGACGGCGGTCGATCCCACTGACCAATGCAGGGCCCGCACGCGTTGGCCAACACGGTTGCGCCGATTGCTTCGAGGTCGGCGAGCAGACCGTCGCGCTCGATGGTGGCCCGAATCTGCTCGGACCCTGGGCTGATCAGCAGGTCGGTCTTGACCATCAGCCCGGCGGCCGATGCCTGCCGCGCGACCGATGCAGCCCGGGTGATGTCTTCGTACGAACTGTTGGTACAGCTGCCGATCAGGGCGGCGCTGATCTCGAGCGGCCAGTTGTTGGCCACCGCTTCGGCGCCGACGGCCGCGCCGACCCGGTTGGCTCGGTCGGGGGAGTGCGGGCCGTTGATCAATGGCTTGAGCGTGTCGAGATCGATCTCGATCACCTGGTCATAGCTGGCCCCATCGTCGGGACGCAGGTCGCTGGCGACGGCTTCGGCTGCTTCGGCGATGGCTTCACGACCGGTGGCCTTGAGATACACCGCCATGTTGTCGTCGTACCCAAACAGACTGCAGGTGGCGCCGATCTCGGCGCCCATGTTGCAGATCGTGGCTTTGCCGGTGGCCGAGATCGTGTCGGCGCCGGGGCCGAAATACTCGACGATGGCTCCCGTGCCGCCCTCGACGGTGAGCACGCGGGCAACTTCGAGGATGACGTCTTTCGGTGACGACCATCCGCTGAGTGTGCCGGTCAGCTTGATACCGATGACCTTCGGCCAGCGGACGTTGAACGGGAATCCGGTCATCACGTCGACCGCGTCGGCACCGCCGACACCGATGGCCACCATGCCGAGGCCGCCGGCATTGGGGGTGTGGCTGTCGGTGCCGATCATCATCCCGCCCGGGAAGGCGTAGTTCTCGAGCACGACCTGGTGGATGATGCCGCTGCCGGGACCCCAGAACCCGATCGCGTACTTGGCCGAGACGCTGCGCAGGAAGTCGTACACCTCGCGGTTGGTGTCGATCGCCACGCCCATGTCGATCTGGGCCCCGACCTTGGCCGAGATCAGGTGGTCGCAGTGGACCGTGCTCGGCACCATTGCTTCCGGCAGGCCGGCGGTCATGAACTGGAGGAGTGCCATCTGGGCCGTCGCGTCCTGCATCGCGACCCGATCCGGGCTGAAGTCGTTGTAGGTGACACCCCGCTCGATCGCCTCGTCCGGGCTCACGAGGTGGTTGATCAAGATCTTTTCGGTGAGTGTGAGCGGACGGCCGAGACGCGAGCGCCCGAGTTCACTTCGGGCCGCCAATTTGGCGTAGACGCCCTGAACCAATTCGATGGGTGTACCTGCGGTGACGGCCATGTGAGTTCCTCGTCCGTGTGGGCCGGATGCACCCTGCAACCGGCAGTCGATGTAGACAACTATAATACAAGTTCGCCGCCGATCAAGCGGACCGAAGGCACATCGATAGGACCAGCAAAGCGATGAGAACGATTCGATACCAGGAGATTGCTGATGCCATCCGTGACCGCGTCGAGGCGGGCTCGTATGCCGGTGGCAAAGTGCTGCCGAGCGAGGCCGAACTGTCTCGCGAATTCGACGCGAGTCGGGTGACCATCCGACGTGCCCTCGAAACACTCCGTGACGACGGTCTGCTCGCAGCACGTCAGGGCTTCGGCTGGTTCGTTGCGAGTGCGCCGTTGCGACAGACGCTCGCGCAGCTCGGCACGATCGAGGGACAACTCACCGACAGTGGCATCGACGCCCAACGACAGATCATCGAATTCGCGTTCGTCGCTGCGACGCCTCGGGTCCGCAACGCGCTCGGCTCGGATCAGGTGCTGCAGGTCAAGCGGGTCAATCTGGCTGATGGCCAACCCTTTGCGGTGGTGACGGTGTGGTGCCCGGCAGAACTCGGTCAGAACCTGTCTCGACGTGAGGTCGAGCAGTCGCCGTTCTACGAGTTGCTCGGAGTCGAGTTGCTCGGCGCAACCCAGACCATCGGCGCTGACGCAGCCAGTCCTGGCGATGCCGCACTGCTCGATGTGCCCGTTGGTTCGCCGGTGCTGCGCTGTGAGCGGCTCACGACCGACATCGATGGGCAGCCGGTGCTGTTGTCCCAACACGTCTTTCCTGCCCACCGCACCGAGTTCGTCGTCGAGTTGCCCCATGCCGAACCCTCGATTGCACCATCGGGCCTCCGCCTCGTCGAATAGCGCGACCTCGTCGAATATCGGTCGTGCTGCTGTGAGCGAGTTGCAGTCGCCCGTTGACGATGGGACTTCAGCGGCCTGTCGACAGCCCGTGGAGTCTCACATGGTCGCCCGGCGGCTGTCGACAGCCTCGAGGGTCCCGTTCCGGCGACTGGTCACGAAACATTCTGCTCCGATGGTGTCGGGTGTTTGCGGTCCGTCCGCCCGGTCACGAAACATCCGGCAGTTGTGGTGCCGGGTGTTTGCTGCCCTCCCGCCCGGTCACGAAACACCGGCTGAGGTGTCAGCGCGATGTGCACTCGGCCGAGATGACGCTGACAGTGAGTGCAACCGAGTACCGCCGCAGCAGCGTTCAGCGGACCGGAACGAACTCGTCGTTGATCAGTTCGGCAGCGAGGTCGGTGACGTCATGAGCCGAGGCGGTCGCGACGTCGTCGCCCCATCCCCGGTCGAGCAGTTCACGTCCCGACGCCGATGCCGACAGGTGCTCGAACAGCCGAGGTCGGGCGAACTGGTAGGCGGCGCGGGCCGCAGAGGCTTCCGGCGAACATCGTGGCGCAGCCACTGCACCGGACGGATCGAGCGCGGCGAGGATCGCTCCAGCGCCGACGAGATCCTCGAACGCCGGTCGGATCTGTCCCGATGGGTCGCCCCATCGTTCGCCGCCGGCGATGATCGCGATCGGATCGCCGCGGCTGATCCGATGAGCGTGGCGGGCAGTTGCGGTGGCGTTGCGCAGGCAGCCGGCGAGCACCCGGACCGTGGCGAGTTCTCGGGCTGCGAACGCGAGCGTTGCCCCATTCGGCGAGGGCAATACCAAGCGGGTTCCCGGTGACATCGACAGCAGATCGGTTGGCGACAGCGACGGCCCGCTGTCTTCGCGCCGGCCCGCCAACAACGCGTGACGCTCAGCGGCGTAGGCCCCGGCCTCAGTATGCGACCACGGGTAAGGCAGAACCACAGAACCGGACTCGATGGCTGCTGACACGGCCGACGTGAACCGCAGGACGTCGACAATCACGACGACCGACACGACGGGAGCGAGCGATCGCAACCCGTCGAGGCCCCAGTCGAAGCGATAGGTGAAGCCGTTCTGTTGTGCGTATGCCGCGGAGCGGATGCCGCTGTGGTCGCCGGTCGAGTGGACCGCTGTCACCATTGATTCCAGTGCAGCACCGTGTCGAGTGGCAACCGCCTGGCCGGCTTGAAGTCGGTGCCCTTGGTGTAAGCAATCGGGAACAGGCCGGCCTGGCTGAACTTCTCGAACGGGATGCCCAGCAACTCGGCAGCCTCGCGCTCGCCGTCGTTCATCATGTGGATCGTGGTCCACGCCGAACCCATGCCCCGCTCGCGCAAGGCGAGCATGAAACTCCACACAGCAGGCAGCAGCGAGCCCCAGAAACCGGCACCCGCGCTCGGCATTGCATCGATCCGTCCATGGATGACCGGGACCAGCATCATCGGGGCGCGATGGAAGTTGTCGCTCAAGTAGCTGGCAGATTCAGTGACCCGGAACGCCTGCTCGGCGCGGGGGTCGTCGTCGGCATAGGTCGGACGGGAGGCGTTGCGGTACAGCTCGAAGTTCTTGGCGTAGATGTCAGCCAGGGCCTGCTTCTTGGCGGCGTCCTCGACAACGACCCAGTGCCAGCCCTGCGTGTTCGATCCGGTCGGTGCCTGCAAGGCGATCTCGAGGCATTCCTCGACGATGCTGCGCTCGACGGGACGGTCGAAGTCGAGCCGCTTGCGGACCGAACGGGTCGTGGTCAACACCTCGTCAGCGGAAAGGTTCAAATTGGTCATCCAACCAGCATGTCACGCGGAGTCGACAGCTGGCAGGCTGGAGTCGTGGACGACTATGCCTTCGTGAATCGAGCCAACTGGGAGAGCCGGGTCGAGCACCATGTCAAGTCGGTCGACTACGGGCTCCAGCGGTTCATCGACGAACCGAATCGGATCAGCAGCGTCGTCGAATTCGACCGCAACCGGCTGGGTGACATCAGCGGCAAGGAGGTCGTCCACCTGCAATGCCACATCGGTACCGACACACTCTCGTTGGCCCGGCTCGGCGCCCATGTCACGGGACTCGACTTCTCGCCGAAGGCCCTCGCCGCCGCCCGCGAGCTCGCTGTGGCGTGCGGCCACCCGATCCACTACATCGAGTCCGAGTTGTACGACGCCCCCGCTGCGCTCGGCCTGAACCGATTCGACGTCGTCTACACCGGCATTGGCGCGCTGTGTTGGCTGCCCGACATCTCGCGCTGGGCGGAGGTGATCGCCTCGATCCTCAAGCCCAACGGTCGGTTGTTCATCCGTGAAGGTCACCCGATGCTGTGGGCGCTCGACAACCCGCGACCGGACGGCTTGATCGTCGTGCAGTATCCCTATTTCGAGACAGCTGTCGGCACCACGTTCGTCGAGAACGACACCTATGTCGATCATGTCGGCGAGCTCTCCGCTCCGGAGACCATCGAGTTCAACCACGGGCTCGGCGAGATCTTCACTGCGCTGATGCGGGCCGGCTTCGAGATCACGGCGTTCGAGGAACACGACTCGGTGCCGTGGCGGGCGCTCGGTGCGCTGATGGTCGAGGACGAACACGGAGAGTTCCGCCTTCGCGAACACCCGGAGCGGCTCGCCGCGAGCTACACGTTGCAGGCGATCAAACACTGACACCAGCCTGCTGCCAGAGGCTTCGACCGAAATCGTCGGTGAGCGGTCTGCCAGACTCGAATCCATGTCCGAGCCCACTGCTGCCCCTGTCGAACGCGTCACGATCACCATCAACGACGGTGTCGCCGACGTGCGGATGAATCGGCCCGACAAGCGCAACGCGCTCGACAACGAGATGTTCCTCGCAATTGCCAAGGCCGGCGAGCAGATCAAGAACGAGCCAGGTGTCCGCGCCGTCGTGCTGTCCGGCGAGGGCGCGTCGTTCTGCGCGGGTCTCGACTTCAGTTCGTTCCAGTCGATGGCGGGAGGCAGCCGTGAGGCGGCAGCGGACGCAGCGAGTTCTGAAGGGAGCCCAGGCTCGATGGCGTCCGGGCGGATCACCCATCTCGGCCAGCAGGTGGCCTGGGTCTGGCAGGAGATTCCCGTGCCGGTGATCGCTGCGGTCCACGGCCACGCACTCGGGGGTGGGATTCAGATCGCGCTGGGCGCTGACATTCGAATCGTGCACCCCGACACCAAGTTGTCGGTGCGTGAGGTGCACTGGGGGCTCGTCCCAGACATGACCGGCACGCAGGTCCTGTCGGGGTTGGTCCGGCCCGACGTCGCCAAGGAACTCACGTTCACGGCTCGCATCTTCAGCGGCACCGAAGCGTTCGAACTCGGAATTGCGACCAAGCTCAGTGACACCCCGCTCGACGACGCGTTGGCCATGGCCCGAGAGATCGCCGGCCGCAGCCCGGATGCCGTGCGGGGCGCCAAAGAGTTGTTCAATCGGATCACCAATGCCGGGGCGGCCGAGCAGTTTGCGGAGGAGCGGCGGGTCATCGGCTCGCTGATCGGTCGCCCGAATCAGATCGAGACCGTGATGGCCAACTTCGAGAACCGTCCCGCCGTCTATCCCTGAGAGCGTCGGAGCAGTCAGTCCTGAGACCGTCGTGCCAGCCAGGTAGCCACAGACCCACCCTGTCCCGCGACAGGTAGTTGGTGTACGGGGCGCAGTCGCGTAACATGCTCACGATAGTTCGGGCCAGCGTCGTCCCGAGCGTTCACTCAAGCCCTCTCTGACTTCTGTGGATGTGGACGATGCTCAAGACTTTCCCCGCGCCCTCTGGGCTCTATGACCCACGCTTCGAACATGACGCCTGTGGCGTCGGCTTCGTGGCCCAGATCAACGGCATCGCCAGTCGATCTATTGTTGCGATGGGTATCGGCGCGCTCTGCAACATGGAACACCGCGGCGCGACCGGCGCCGAAGCAGATACCGGCGACGGCGCTGGAATTCTGATCCAGGTGCCTGACGCGTTCCTGCGAGCCGTGGCCGGATTCGAGCTGCCTCCCGCTGGGCGCTACGCGGTCGGGATGGCTTTCTTGCCGGCCGATCCGGAAGCTGCCCACAAAGCCGTGTCCACGATCGACGACATCGTCGCCGATGAGGGCCTGCGGATCATTGGGTGGCGCGACGTGCCGACCAGCCCCGACTGTCTCGGCGCCACCGCCCACGCCGCGATGCCGACGTTCCGCCATCTGTTCATCGGAACGCCTGGTGATGACGTCGCTGGGATCGATCTCGATCGCAAGGTCTTCGTCGCCCGTAAGCGGATCGAACACGAGTTGCCGGCCGAGCAGCAGACGTTCTTCCCATCGCTGAGCAGCCGCACCATCGTGTACAAGGGAATGCTCACCACGCCACAGTTGGCGATCTTCTTCCCCGACCTCAACGACGAGCGGATGGAAAGCGCGATTGCGCTCGTGCACAGCCGGTTCAGCACCAACACGTTTCCGTCCTGGCCGCTGGCTCACCCATACCGGTTCATTGCCCACAACGGCGAAATCAACACGGTGCAGGGCAATCGCAACTGGATGCGTACCCGTGAGGCAATGCTGTCGAGCAATCTGCTCCCCGGGCTCGAGCGAGCGTTCCCGATCTGCACGCCCGATGCTTCGGACTCGGCGACGTTCGACGAAGTGCTCGAGCTGCTCCACCTCGGGGGTCGCTCGCTGCCGCACGCGATGTTGATGATGATCCCGGAAGCGTGGGAGAACAACACCATCATGGATCCGAAGAAGCGCGCGTTCTACCGCTTCCACTCGTCGCTGATGGAACCATGGGACGGGCCGGCGAGCGTCGCGTTCACCGACGGCACCGTGATTGGGTCGGTTCTCGACCGCAACGGTCTGCGCCCCGGCCGTTACTGGGTGACCGACGATGACATCGTCGTGCTCGCCAGCGAGTCCGGCGTGATCGAGATCGACCCGGCCAAGATCGTCCAGAAGGGCCGGCTCCAGCCTGGCCGGATGTTCCTTGTCGATACCGCCGCGGGCAAGATCGTGTCGAACGACGACATGAAGGCAATGCTCGCGGAGCAGCACCCGTATGAGGAATGGCTCGAGGCCGGTCTCGTCGAACTCATCGATCTGCCCGACCGCGAGCACGTCGTGTTCAGCCATACGAGCGTCCTGCGTCGTCAGCAGGTGTTCGGGTACACCCACGAAGAACTCAAGATCATCCTCGGCCCGATGGCCAAAGCCGGCGCCGAGCCGATCGGGTCAATGGGAACCGACACACCGATCGCTGTGCTCAGCCAGCGCTCGCGGCTGCTGTTCGACTACTTCATCCAGTTGTTCGCACAGGTCACGAACCCGCCGCTTGATGCAATTCGCGAGGAGGTCGTCACATCGGTCGGTTCGACCGTTGGCCCTGAACACAACCTGCTCGAGCCCGGCGCCGAGAGTTGCCGCCAACTGGTTCTGCCGTTTCCGGTGATCGACAACGACGAACTCGCCAAGATCATCCACGTCAACGATGACGGGACCTACCCGCATCTCAAGGCGGTCGTGCTCAGCGGCCTGTACCGGGTCAATGGCGGCGGACTGGCCCTCAAACGGGCACTCGACATGATCCGTCACGAGGCGAGCAAGGCCATCGACGACGGCGCTCGGATCATCGTCCTCAGCGACCGCAACAGTGATGAAGCGCTGGCGCCGATTCCGTCGCTCCTGCTCACCGCTGCAGTTCACCACCATCTGGTGCGGGAGAAAAGGCGCACCCAGGTCGGTCTTGTCGTCGAGTGTGGCGATGCGCGAGAAGTGCACCACATGGCCTTGCTGATCGGCTACGGGGCGGGCGCGATCAACCCGTACCTTGCATTCGAATCGATCGAGGACATGATTGCCGAGGACCTCAACGGACTCGGCGCGATGGACCCGCACAAGGCCGTCAAGAACTACATCAAGGCGAGCGGCAAGGGTGTGCTCAAGGTGATGTCGAAGATGGGCGTCAGCACCGTTGCGTCCTACACCGGCGCTCAGATCTTCGAAGCGATCGGACTCGGCCGGGAACTCGTCGACGAGTACTTCACCGGCACCGTCAGCCGACTCGGCGGGATCACCCTCGACGGCATCGCCGATGAGGTCGCCGCCCGCCACGCAATGGCGCATCCGACCCGGCCCGAAGAGCGTGCTCATCGCAAGCTCGAACTCGGCGGCGAGTATCAATGGCGCCGCGAGGGTGAGGTCCACCTGTTCAATCCGGAGACCGTGTTCAAGCTGCAGCACAGCACCCGGGCCAAGCGCTACGACATCTTCAAGCAGTACACCGCACTGGTCAACGACCAGTCCAAGCGGCTGGCGACGTTGCGTGGTCTGTTCGACCTGAAAGCGTCCGGCGGTCGTGAGGCGATCTCGATCGACGAGGTCGAGCCGATCACCGAGATCGTCAAGCGGTTCTCCACCGGTGCCATGAGCTATGGCAGCATCAGCGCCGAGGCCCACGAGACGCTCGCGATCGCGATGAACTCGATCGGGGCCAAGAGCAACACCGGCGAGGGTGGCGAGGACGCCGACCGTCTCTACGACCCGACCAGACGCAGCAGCATCAAGCAGGTTGCGAGCGGTCGCTTCGGGGTGACCAGCGAGTACCTGGTCAATGCCGACGACATCCAGATCAAGATGGCCCAGGGTGCAAAGCCCGGCGAGGGCGGCCAGTTGCCTGGCCACAAGGTGTATCCGTGGATCGCCAAGACCCGCCACAGCACGCCCGGAGTCGGTCTGATCAGCCCGCCACCGCACCACGACATCTACTCGATCGAAGATCTCAAGCAGCTGATCCACGATCTCAAGAACGCCAACCCGCTCGCCCGGGTGCACGTCAAGCTCGTCGCCGAGATGGGCGTCGGCACCGTTGCGGCCGGTGTCAGCAAGGCCAAGGCCGACGTCGTCCTGATCAGTGGTCACGACGGTGGCACCGGCGCATCGCCGCTCACGTCGCTCAAGCACGCCGGCGGTCCGTGGGAACTCGGCCTGGCCGAAACCCAGCAGACCCTGCTGCTCAACGGGCTTCGCGACCGGGTGGTCGTGCAGGCCGACGGACAGCTCAAAACCGGTCGAGATGTCGTGGTCGCCGCGTTGCTCGGTGCAGAAGAGTTCGGTTTTGCGACGGCACCGCTGGTGGTCAGTGGTTGCGTGATGATGCGGGTCTGTCACCTCGATACGTGTCCGGTCGGTGTTGCGACCCAGAACCCGGAGCTGCGCAAGAAGTTCAGTGGCAAGCCCGAGTTTGTCGTCAACTTCTTCGAGTTCATTGCTGAAGAAGTGCGCGAACTGATGGCGGAGCTCGGATTCCGAACGGTGGCCGAGATGGTCGGTCACGTCGAGTCGATCGAGGCCAAGGGTGCTGTCCAACACTGGAAGGCAGCCGGGCTCGACATCAGTCCGATCCTCGCTGTCCCGCAGAATCCGTACGGCCAGACCTTGCTCAACTCGGTCGGTCAGGACCACGGCCTCGACGGTGCCCTCGATCAACAACTGATCGTGTCCTCGGCTGCTGCGATCGCCGAGGGTACGCCAGTTGCCTTCGAGGCCCAGATCCACAACGTCAACCGGACGACTGGCACGATGCTGGGCAACGCTGTCACCAAGGCATGGGGCGGTTCAGGCCTGCCCGACGGCACGATCAAGATCCACTTCCGCGGATCGGCCGGGCAGAGCTTCGGCGCGTTCGTGCCGAGCGGCATCGAGTTGCGACTCGAAGGCGACGGCAACGACTACGTCGCCAAGGGTCTCAGCGGGGGACGGATCATCATCCACCCAGATCGCCGTTCGATCCTGGTTCCCGAGGACAACGTGATCGCCGGCAACGTCATCGGCTACGGCGCGACAGGTGGTGAGATCTTCCTGCGGGGTGTGGTGGGGGAGCGGTTCTGCGTGCGTAACTCCGGCGCTACCGCCGTCGTCGAAGGTGTCGGCGACCACGGCTGCGAGTACATGACGGGTGGCAGGGTTGTCGTGCTCGGCCCGACCGGTCGTAACTTCGCGGCCGGCATGAGCGGGGGCATCGCCTACGTCTACGACCCAACCGAAACCTTTGCATCGCTCGTCAATAACGACATGGTCGATCTCGAACCGCTCGATGGTGACGATGCTGCGGAGTTGTTGGTAATGATCCGCAAGCACCACGATCTCACCGAATCGGCGGTTGCGAGTCGCATTGTCGAGGACTGGGATGCCCAGGTCGGCAGCTTCCGCAAGGTGATGCCACGCGACTACAAGCGGGTGATGGCCGTGATCAAGCAGGCTGCGGCCGAGGGACTCGACGAAGCGGCGACAAGCGCCCGAGTGATGGAGAGCGTCTGATGGGTGAGCCGACCGGCTTCTTGAAATGGCAACGCGAACTTCCGTCGCGGCGCCCGGTGCCCGTGCGTCTGCGCGATTGGAAAGAGGTCTACGAACCCTTCGAGATCGACAGGATCACGAACCAGGCCGGCCGTTGCATGGACTGCGGCATTCCGTTCTGCAACAACGGTTGCCCGCTCGGCAACCTGATCCCGGACTGGAACGATCTCGTCTATCGCGATCATTGGCGCGATGCGATCGATCGCCTGCACGCGACCAACAACGTCCCCGAGTTCACCGGGCGACTGTGCCCGGCGCCGTGTGAGTCGGCGTGCGTGCTCGGGATCAACTCCGACGCAGTGACGATCAAGCAGGTCGAGGTCGAGATCATCAACCGGGCGTGGGACGAGGGCTGGGTCATCCCCCAGCCGCCGTCGGTGAAGACCGGCAAGCGGGTCGCCGTCATCGGCAGCGGACCTGCCGGACTGGCCGCCGCCCAACAGTTGACCCGCGCCGGCCACGACGTGGTCGTGCTCGAGCGGGCCGACCGGATCGGTGGGCTGCTGCGTTACGGCATCCCTGAGTTCAAGATGGAGAAGCGCCATCTCGACCGGCGGATCGAACAGATGGAGACCGAGGGCACCGAGTTCCGAACCAATGCTGCCGTTGGCGACGGCATCGACATCGATGTCCTGCTCGCGACGATGGATGCGGTGGTCCTCGCCTGTGGTGCAACGGCATGGCGCGATCTGCCGATCCCCGGACGCGAACTGACCGGCATCTATCAGGCAATGGAGTTCCTTCCGCTTGCCAACCGGGTGCAGGAAGGCGACATGACCGAGTCGCCGATCAACGCTGCCGGCAAGCACGTGGTCATCATCGGCGGCGGCGACACCGGTGCCGACTGCCTTGGCACCTCCCACCGTCATGGTGCAGCGTCGGTCACCCAACTCGAGATCATGCCGACGCCGGCGTCGGAGCGGTTGGTCAACAATCCGTGGCCGCAGTGGAGCCTGGTCCTGCGCACCTCGTCAGCCCACGAAGAGGGTGGCGAGCGGGTCTACAGCGTCAACACCGAGCGATTCGTCGACGATGGCGACGGCAACGTCAAGGCGCTGCTGTTGCACGAAGTCGAGATGATCGACGGCACATTCAAAAAGATCGAGGGCAGCGATCGCGAGTTGCCCGCCGATCTGGTGTTCCTCGCAATGGGCTTCGTCGGACCGGACAAGGGTGGCTGGCTCGACCAACTCGGTGTTTCGTTCGACGAGCGCGGCAACGTGGCCCGCAACGACGACTTCATGTCGAGCGTGCCCGGTGTATTTGTCGCCGGCGACATGGGGCGCGGTCAGAGTCTCATCGTCTGGGCGATCGCCGAAGGTCGCGCCTGTGCTGCCGGCGCGGACCGCTACCTGATGGGTGAGACACAACTACCGGCTCCGATTCTGCCGACAACGCGCCCGTTGCAGTGACCCGTGACCTGCGGCGATCTGGTGAGGGTGACAGGGTGTCGACCTGACCTCGGCATAAGCTCGGCTGTATGAGATCACGATTTTTGGCCATCGGCATCGGCGCGCTGACGCTGACGACCCTGGCCGCATGCGGCAGCGAAGGCGGCACGGGTGCCTCCACCGCCAGCACGGTTCAGGTTCAGCTGAGCGCACCCAACTATGTCACTGCGCTTCCGGTGGCCACGACGACCACACTGCCGGGAGCAGTGGCAGGGGATCCCAACGCCGCTGGCGTCGTTGCCGGCGAGCAGCTGTACAAGGTGGTCGGGGGCGACTACCTGTACGGCATCGCCAAAAAGTTCTGCCTCAGCGCAGACGTCGTCGCGGCCTACAACGCCTGGCCCGAGGGAGTGGCCCACGGTTTGTTCGCTGGTTCGGAGGTCAAGATCCCGTCCGGCGCCTGCGCCCCCGGATCCACGCCGACCGCCCCGGCTGCGACGACCGACGTGGCAGTCGCCACGACTGCAGGTGCTACACCCGAGACCACCACCACGGTCGATGCCGCTGCCGGTGCCACCTACACGGTCGTCGCCGGTGACTACCTCAGCGGGATCGCCACCAAGAACGGCACCACGGTCGACGCGATCATGGCTGCCAACGGTTGGACCGGCGACCCGAGCAAGGTCGTCATCTACGCCGGTCTGAAGATCAAGCTGCCCGCCAAGGCCGGCTGATCCGCTGCACGACCACGGGTTTCGCGAAGGATTGTGACCCGTGACGGGTCACAATCCGCGCAAGCAACAGCAAGCGCGTCGCTCAATCCACTTTTGCGCGTGAAATGTGACGCTCTTGGGGGCGTGATCGTTCGCGAAACTGGCGCGGGTGCGTCGCCTGAGGTCGGGGCTGTCAGGCGGCGGCGACGGCGGTGTGGTGGCGACGGCGGTGTGGTGGCGACGGCGGGGTGGTCGTCAGCCGAGGTCGGGCCAGCGCCGCTTCTGACGGCGGCGGACGCCCATGTCACCCAACTGACGCTGCTCGGTGAGTCGCCATTGGCGGCGCCAACCGTTGTACTCGGGGCCGGTCAGCTTGGGGTTCTTGCCGTCGGCCCGGTTGCGACGAGCGGTCCAGTAGTCAGTGAGGCTTTCGTCTCCCAGCAGCGCGACAGCAGCTTCGATCCGAGCGTTGAAACGACGGGTGTTCTCGCCCTGTTCGGGATGGAGCGGGCGGCCGAAGACGACGGTGGTGCGTCCGGGCTTCGGGCGCTTCATTCCCTTGCCGAAGATCGGTCCGGTTCCGTCGATGAACATCGGCACCACCGGTGCGCCGGTGCGGGCCGACAGATATGCCGGGCCGCCCTTGAAGTCCTGGCCCCAGCCATCTGGCGAACGACCGCCCTCGGGATAGATCAACAGGCTCCAGCCATCGGCCATCAAGTCACGGATCTGATCCGACGACTTGCGCCCGGTCGATTCCCGATCGAGCGGTAGGGCGTTGAGCGTCAACGCGCTGCCGGCACCGCGTGCCTTCGACGTGAAGAAGTAGTCGGCCGCTGCGGCCACCATCAGCTTGTGTCGCCACGGTTCGGGGATCGCGTAGATCGACAGCGGTGTGTCGAGATGGCTGTGGTGATTCGGGGTGAAGATCAACGGCGGCGGGTTCTTCTGCTGGCGCAGGTCTTCCAGCCGGTCGGCGCCCTTGATCGTCGGTGAGGCAACGGCCTTGATGAACAGTTTCATCGGGCCCTCGGTGAACAACACCCGGCTGAATCGTGCCGGGTACTTGCGCGCCCACGAGGTTTCGTAATCGGCACCGAGGGTGCTCTTCTTGCGGGGCACGGCGACACCGCGCGGAACGTTCGGCTTGCGGTATGGGAAGCCCTTGGTGGACAACGGCTTGGCGGCCTTGGCGAGCACGGATTCGATCGAACCTGCCGCACGTGCAGCGCGCTTGATCGTCGTCACCGACCTCGGCGCATCGTCACGATTCAACAACCGCGCCATGAGCTACCTCCATCGGTGCGCCCTGACTTCTGTGTCACCACACAAGCCGAACTCTGGTGTTTGTGGTGACACAGAGCGGAGGAGGCGAGCGCAATCACCGAGCGACCGGTCATTTCACGTCGGCCACGAGGACCGGTGGGGTGTGGATGTGGGTGATGGTCGGGGTTCGGCCGACGACGTCGGATGCGATCTCGAACGCGTCGTCCATCGTCGAGGCGGGCGTGAACCCGAGTCGGCGGACGGCCTTGACGTCGCCGCCGACGATGATCACCCGGCTGCAGTGCTGCATCCCGTGGGCACCCCAGTACCACATGTAGAACGGGTGCACGCCGTGGTAGGCGTAGCTGGTGCGGTAGAGGTGCTTGTACCACTCGTCCTCGGCGAAGCGCTTCTCGTACTTCTCGTGCATCACGTGTGGATCGGTGGTCTCGGTCAGGACCTGCTCGAAGAAGTCGATGTAACTCGGGTGGTGCACCGGGTGGAAGTCCCACGGGGTCGGGTGGGTCATGATCACGACACCACCCTCACGCACGAGCGGCTTGCCCTTGTACATGTTGAACAGGTAGCCGAGGCCCATACACATCACCAGGATCGGGTTCATGATCGAGTTGACGTTGTAGGGGCAGATGAACGGGATGCCCATCGTGAGGATGTCGGTCTGACCCTGCACCTCGACGAGTTGCTGCTTCCACACGTTCTCGGTGGTCTGTTTGTGCACCGCTTCCACTTCGCCCGCCTGCACGCTTGTCATCTGGTGTGGCGCTTCGATGCTGTGGAAGATGTTGCGCGCCAGCCGGGTCGGCGTGCGCTTCAGCGCCTGCGACGACATCACGAAGCTGGCCCGATCGCGGGCGTTCCATTCCCATTCGCGCTTGGACAAGAAGTTGAACGGCTTCGGGAACGTGTCGGTGTTCATGGTCGTCTCGATCTGGAAGACCTTGACCCCGCTGTCGACCATCACCTTGCCCATTCGCCAGTTGCTCTTGTGCAACTCGCTCTTGTGCTGGTCCATGAAGCTGCGGGTTTGCTCCATGGTCTTGGGGTTGTGGTGGTGCTGCAGGCTCTTATAGCTGCTGAGCCCGGTGGCGGTGCTCTTCCAGCCGCCGTCCATCGCCACGAGGTTGATGTTGACGTAGACGAGCAGGTCGCTGTTTGCCGCCCGCTTGTTGATCTCGACGTCCTCGCCGTGCGGCGTCTGGCCGAGGTACTCGAGCGCGTCGGGATCCTCGGCGTCGTGTTGATACAGGAACCCACGGGGCGCGAATGCGTCGTAGACCCGGTCGCCGACCGCATGGCGCAGTTCGGCTTCGGTCATCCGCCGGTGCAGCGCGAGTGCAGCGATGATGTGCACGTCGTCGACACCGGCATCAGCCGCCATGTCGAGCACGGCCTCGATCACCCGTTGGCGGATGTCGGGGCGGGTCATCGGAGGCAGCGGCAGGCTGATGTCGTCGAACGCGATCGTCAGCTTCATCCCCGGGAACAACAGTTCCGGCAGGGGATCGTGGTCGATCGGGTTGAGCAGCGCGTCGACGATCGAACCGTCGATGTCCTTCAGCGCTTCGAGCGGTTCTGGTGCATAGATGACCCGGCTGCGGCCGGCGGGCAGCTTTTCGAGGCTGTAGTTCTCGCCGCGCCAAAACAGGATCGGCGGGGTGTTGCGATCGACCTCGAGGACGAATCCGGGACGGGGCATCAGTTCTTCTCCTTGGGGTCGCTGCGCGGGTCGAATGTCTGAGCAATCGTGCGCAGGTCGAAGGCCACCTTCACCGCACCGCGCCGACCGGCGGATGCAGCGTGGGCGATGGCGTCTTCGTAGTCATCGAGGGGATATGTGGCCGACACGAGCCGGCCCATGTCGAGATCGGCAACCGCCTGGATTGCCAGATCGAATGTGCGGGCTGTTGTACCGTCGGGCATCGTCTCGGTGCCATAGGTGTACGAGCCGACGAGGCGAGTTTCGCGATGCCACAGGCCGGTGAGATCGACCGTGACTTCGGCGGGCATGCCCATCATGATCACCGTGCCGCGAGGCTTGGTGATCTGCAGACAGGTTTCGATCGAGCCGCTGTTGCCGACGGCGTAGATGGTGACGTGGGCGCCGCCGCTGAGGTAGTCGCCGATCATGTGGCAACCAACGGTGCGTCGGACCGCCCGGCCGAGTTCTTTGGGGGCGACGACATCGTCGGCGCCGAACGCCTTGGCGTAGGACTGCTGATGCGGGTAGCGGGCGCCGACGATGATGTGTGCGTTGGGGATGTGACGGCGCAAACCGGCGATCGCGCAGAGGCCCATCGTGCCGGCGCCGAGCACTGCGATCACGGGTCGATCGACGGTCGCGACCGACGGCCAGCACATGAGCGCGGTGTGGATGCCACCGGCTGCCGGCTCGATCATGACCGCTGCTTCATCGCTGAGTTCGTCGGGCACCGTGTGCAACTGCGACGAGTGGGCCTGGAAGTAGGTGCTCCAACCGCCACCGGTGGAGTGGCAGAAACCGGTCTGGATGCCGGGTTCCAAATGGCCGAGCGCGAGATGGGCGTAGTCGTCGCCGTCGCCCGGTGCCGCACCGTCGAACGGCAACGGGAAGCCGCGAGCGGCATGGCCGAGCACGGGTTCGATGACGACCCGGGTTCCGTCGGCGAGTTCTCCGACGACTTCGTGACCGGGTGTGAACGGGAACGACACCAGGTCGTCGAAGTAGGTGGAGGCGTGCCCTTCGATCGTGGACAGATCGCTGCCGCAGATTCCACTGAGGCGGGTTTTGACGGTGTGCCATCCCTCGCCGAGGGACTCTGGTGGGTCGATCGAGATCAGTTTGATCGGGCCGACCTTGGCAGCCGCCGACGGGCTGACTGCCGATGCCATCCGGGCCAGTCCGAGGCGGGCGACCTTGCGAGAAACCTGGAGTGCCTTCATCAGTTGCGACCTCGGGTGAGCGTGCTGCCGTTGAAGCTGCGCTTGCGTTCGCGCTCGCTCAGCATCGTGCCGAGCGGCAGCAGCGGGCGAGGGCCGCCGGGTGCCTTCGACCAATCTTCGACCAGCCATCCACGCTTACGGGCGATCGCAGCGAGTCGGGTTTCGGGGTTGACGGCAACGGGGAAGCCGACGCACTCCAACATTGGGAGGTCGCTGGTGCTGTCGGCGTAGGCGATCGATTCTTCGAGCAACAGTCCCTCGGCCTTGCAATAGTCGGACAGCACCTGAGCGCGCGTCTCGCCGGTCGGCGGCACTTTGGCCAACTCGCCGCTGTAGGTGCCGTCGGGCCGAACGGTCATCTCGGCGGCGATGATCTCGTCGAAGAGCGGCTTGAGCCCGGCGACCGCGAAGTCCATTGCGCCGGTGATCAGGACCGTGCGGTGGCCAAGGGCGCGATGCTCGCGTACGCGGCGGATGCCGGCCGGGAAACTCTTGGTGACGATCAGCTGAGTCAGCAGTTCTCGACTGTCTTCTGCGATCTGGTCGACCGGAGCGTCCTCGTAGCGACGGTAGAAGAAGCGCAGGAAATCGCCGCGGTCCTTGCGGTCCATCGCCGACAGGCTCGGCGCCTGGGCCAAGGTGCGTAGCACGTAGCGGATCCGCTCCGGCGCATTGAGCCGACGGGTCGCGAGCCACGAGAAGCTCTCGACGACGTTGCTACTGATCAGTGTGTTCTCGAGGTCGAAGGCCGCGACGTGGCGCTCTGGCGACAGGATGCTGCGCCGCAGTCGGTCGGTGCGGTCGTTGCGGTTCTTGCCCGGCTTGGTCTTGGCTCGGGCATGGGTGACGATCGACGGCAGGTGGATCGTGGTGATGTAGGTCTGCCAGTCGACCGAGCGGGGGTCGAAGTTGAACGCTGCCTGATCGGCGGCATCGAGCCCGTTCCACATACTGAGCAGGTTGTCGACTTGGTACAGCGCCTCGCACTCGGTGTAGAGCCCGTACAACTGCACGTATTCGTACGCCCGGTCGATGTCGTTCTTGCGTTCTTCGAGCTTGGCCGCCCACGAGGCCTGGGTGCCGCGCAGAGGCAGCATCTGCAGCGTCTGCTCAGCCTTGGTGGCGAGCGTCTTGGCCCGTCGCAGTTGCTGCTGGACCTTGCCCCGAGCAGGAAACTTCCACTCCGGAACCTCGATCGGCTGACCTTCGGCGTCGTACAGCGGGTGTTCGGTGAACCAGCCGCGGATGTAGTCGACCATTGCCTGGTACTTGAGTGGGTTGACCCCGCCGCTCGCGACCTGGGTGATGCGCGGGGCCGATGGGCCAGTGGCGGCAACCACGATGATGGCCGATACCACGATGTCGACCGGAATCACGTCGACCGTTCCCTCGGGCACACCCGGGAACTGGGTCAGCAAGCCGCGTGCGTAGCTGAGGATGACTGGCTCCGCCATCCGGAAGCCTCGGATCCACCCCGGGCGAGGCTCGGCGAGGGCACTTTCGATGATCGACGGGCGGACGATGTTGACCGGCACGTTGCCCTTGGTCTCCATCAAGGCCTGCTCGCCGAGGGCCTTCGTGAAGGCGTAGGCGTCCGGCCACCCGACACTGGCTGCTCGGGCACGACCGGCTTCGACGAGTTCGTCGGTGACCCAGCGCTCGCGCATCTGCTCGGTCTTGGCAGCCAGCGCAGGAGCTCCAGCGGCGCCGAGTTCCTTGACTGCATCGACTCGGAACTCGCGCAGCTTGTCGGGCAACCGGCTCGCTGCTTCGGCGTCGCTGCGCAGCCGACGGGCTGAAGCGACTTCTTTACGCCAGTTGAGCCCGAGATCGAATGGACCCTCGCTGACGAGTTCTTCCGGGGCGTTTCCGCGGCGGTTGCCGGCGACGTAACACGTGCTGACGGCGACGAGGTGGGGAGTGACGCCCAGCGATTGGAGACACTCGGCAATTCGGCTCGGGCCGAGCAGGTTGATCTCAACGGCCATGTCGAGCGGGGAATCGAACGCAACCGCAGCTGCGGAATGGATGATGGTGTCGCAACTGGCCAGCGTTGCGCGATCAGCGTCGTTGAGCCCGAGACCGTCGGTGCTGACATCACCGTTGATGGTCTGCACCCGACGGGCGATCATCTCGTCGAATGTCTCGGCGGTGTTCTTCAATTCGGCGCGCAGGCGATCGAAGCAGTCGTTCTTGAAGATGTCGCGGCGGGCGCGTTCAGGTGCGCCGCGCTTGCCGCCACGGATCAGCAGAACCAGGTCGCAACCTGGCGCGCAGCGCAGCAGACGCTCGACGAGCGCAGTGCCGACGAAGCCGGTGGAGCCGGTGATCGCGATCCGTTTGCCGGCCAGTTGTTCGGCAATCATGTGGGGCCCCTCGAATTCACGTCCTCTTGTCTACCAGATGGTAGACAGTCCATGTGTCACGGCGACCCAACACTCGGGCTCTGATCCTCGAGGCCAGTGTCGACCTGTTCGGCAGCCGAGGATTCGCGGCGACCTCGCTCGACGACATCGCAAGCGTGGTCGGCGTCGCCAAACAGACGCTGCTGTACTGGTTCCCGTCCAAGGACGAACTGCTCGATGCCGTGCTGGCCCAGACGGCGATCGAGCTGGCAGCCGTGATCGAGGCCGCCGTTCGGGCGGCGCCGGACGAGCCGCTGGCTCGGATCGATGCGGTGGTCAAGGCCGTGTTCCGACCCGCTGTTCGCCGCCCGCAGTTGCTCGGCCTGGTGCGCGAGGTGAGTCGGCTGTCCCCGGTGCACGCCGAGCGTTTGACCCGCAGCGTGCAACCGTTCGTCCGCCGTGCGATCGACTACCTCCGCGAGGAAATGGACGCTGGACGGCTTCGTCGGGCCGACCCCGGCCTGGTCATCGCGCTCGCCTACGCGACCGTGACCGGAATCGCGACCGAACCCGAGGCGCTGCGAGCGGTCGAGTGGCCCGTCACCCCAACGGGGCTACGCCGCCTCCGCGAAGAACTCGCAGCCTTCGTCCTCTCCGCCCTCCGCCCCTGAAGCTCCCTCGCCCGACTTCGACGCCCGAGCAGCAAACGGCCGGCAGTCGTGGTGCGGGGTGTTTGGTGACCGCCCGGTCGTGCAGGAAACATCCGGCGGTTGTGGTGTGGGGTGTTTGGTGTCCGCCCGGTCGTGCAGGAAACATCCGGCGGTTGTGGTGCAGGGTGTTTGGTGTCCGCCCGGTCGAGCAGCAAACATCCGACGGTGTCGGCGGCGTCAGCGTTTGGTGTTGCGGCGGCGGCGCTGGTGGCGCTCGATCGCGAGATCGATCAGTTTGTCGACCAGCGCCGGGTACGAGAGGCCGGACTGTTGCCACATCTTGGGGTACATCGAGATCGGCGTGAAGCCGGGCATCGTGTTGACCTCGTTGATCAAAAATCCGCGGCCACCCGTTGCGGGATCCTCGAAGAAGAAGTCGACCCGGGCCAGGCCTTCGCAGCGAAGGGCGCGGTAGACGTCGACAGCCAGACGCTGAACCTCGACGGTGTGTTCTGCAGAGAGCGGAGCGGGAATCAGCAACTCGGCGCTGTTGTCGACGTACTTGTCCTCGTAGTCGTAGAACTCCTTGCCGGGTACGACCTCACCCGGCGAGCTGGCGACCGGTTCGAGGTTGCCGAGGACGGCGACCTCGATCTCACGACCGGTGATCGATTCCTCGATCACGACCCATTCGTCGTAGCCGAGAGCGAACTCGACCGCGGCCAGAAGTTCCTCGATCGTCGCCGCTTTGGACACCCCGACCGACGAGCCCATGTTCGACGGCTTGACGAACACCGGCAAACCGAGCGACGCAACCACATCGAGCAAGCGGGCGGGGGTGACTTCGTGTTCGCGCAGGCTGATCCATCGGGCTTGGGTGATGCCGTGGAACCCGAGCACTTCCTTGGCCATCGCCTTGTCCATGCCGACCGACGAGCCGAGCACTCCGCTGCCCACATACGGCACATCCATCAGTTCGAGCAGCCCCTGTACCGTGCCGTCCTCGCCGAGCGGACCGTGCAGAAGCGGCATCACCACCACAGGACCGGCAGCGGCGGCCGAGCTCAGCATCGGCGTGGGGGAGAGGCTGTCGCCCACGGCTTCCAACCGGGACGGCAGCTGATCCGGCCCGGCGTTCAACGCGCGCTGGGCATCGATCGCCAACTGCCAATTTCCCTCGCGATCGATTCCGATCGGCGTGACCCGGTAGCGCGCCTGATCGACAGCACGCAGGACGTGTGTCGCCGTGACGCAGCTGACGTCGTGCTCTGCGGACTGGCCACCGAAGATCACGATCAGGTTGATCCGTTCGTCCACGGTCGAGTCCATGGTCAGGTGCAGAGTCGAGTTCGTGCCCGGGTCCGGGGTCGAGACCACGGTGGCTTCGTCGATCGCATCGGCGTTGTCGTCAGGTGCCATTCCGCAACCGTAGTTGCCGTCACCACTACGGTTTCGGCATGCATTTCTCTGCAACCGACGTCGCCCAGGCCACTGGTGGCTCGCTGATCGGGGCTGACTCAGTGCTCGACGGCGTGTCGTTCGACAGTCGCTCGATCGCGGCCGGGCAGTTGTTCGTCGCCCTGGTTGCCGAACGCGATGGCCACGATTTCGTGTCCGCCGCGATGACCGATGGGGCCGGTGCTGCGCTCGTCGAGCGAGCAACCGGAGATGGCACCCAGATCGTGGTGCCGGATACCGCCGCAGCGCTGTTGAGGCTCGGGGCGTGGGGGCGCGACCAACTCGACGCGGAGGTCATCGGCGTGACCGGCTCGGTCGGCAAGACGAGCACCAAGGACCTCGCCAAAGCAGCTCTCGGCGCCGGCCTACGCACTGCCGCCAACGAACGATCGTTCAACAACGAGCAGGGTCTGCCGGTCACCATCCTCGGCGCTGCCGACGACACCCAAGCGCTCGTGCTCGAGATGGGCATGCGGGGCTTCGGCCAGATCACTCGGTTGTGCGACATCGGCCGACCGACGATCGGCGTCGTCACTCGCGTCGCAGCTGCTCATACCGAACTGGTCGGGGACATCGAGGGGGTTGCAAGAGCCAAGGCCGAACTCGTGCAGGCGCTGCCGGGCAACGGTATCGCGATCCTCAACGCCGACGATGAGCGGGTCAGTGCAATGGCCACCATGACCGACGCAGCGGTGCTGCGGTTCGGAATCGATGAACACGCAGATGTGCGGATCACCGCCCTCGTTCTCGACGGACTCGCTCGGCCACGGTTCCGGCTGCACACACCGTGGGGCGCAACCGAGGTGGCGCTCGCCGTCAGCGGCGCGCACATGGCCACCAACGCTGCCGCCGCGATCGCGGTCGCGGGTGCGTGTGGCGTCGATGTTGCCGCTGCCGCTGCTGCGATGGCCGAGGCAACACTCTCGCCCTCGCGGATGCAGGTCGGTCGCAATCGCCGCGGCACGCTCGTGATCAACGACGCCTACAACGCCAACCCGTCGTCGATGCGCGCTGCGATCGAGGCCCTTGCGGCGATGGATGTGAGTGGTCGCCGGATAGCGATCCTGGGCGTGATGGCCGAACTCGCCGATCCGGTTGCGGATCACGCGATGATCGCCGAGCTGGCGGCCGAACACGGGGTGGAACTCGTTGCGGCAGGCACGGATCGTTACGGGATCGTCCCGACCGAGGATCCAACGACCGTGACCGCTCTACTCGCCGGCGACGACGCCGTGCTGATCAAAGGCAGCCTGGTAGCCGGGCTCCAGCGGCTTGCTGCCGTCGTCCTCGAACAGTGATTCCGCAGGCCGGCGGATCAGGTCTGCCCACCAGCTGAGGAAGATCGCCCCAGCCACCGCCAGCATCAGCACCGGCTTCACGCCGAACCGGTCGACAACGGGTCCGAGCAGCAGCGCTCCGATCGGGACCGTGCCGCCGAACGCCATGAACCACAGCGACATCACCCGCGCCCGCTCGTGGTTGTGCATGTTGATCTGGAACACCGTCGACATCGGCGTGACGGCCATGAAGTAGAAGAAGCCGAGCAGGAAACCGATGGGGATCGCGAGCGCCGGACCCGACGCGAAAGCGAACGCCAGCATCGCCGCGGCGAAGCCACGGAACGCGTTCACGATCACCTTGCGGCGATCGAACCGCAGCAACACGCCGCCGCACGCGAGTCCGCCGAGCGCTCCGCCGAGCGCCCACGTCGCGTACATCCACTTGTACGTCGATCCGTCGGAGTCGATACCGAAGTTGAGCCGGGCGATCGAGGGAAAAAGGCTCACATACGGCAGGCAGAAGAACGAGAAGAACGCCATCGTCAGCAACATCCGAGACAGCACTTCCCGCTCGCGAGCAATGCGGATACCGGTCAGCAGCTTCTGCATCCCGCGCTCGACGGATTCGCTGCTGACGTGGGGGATGGTGATCATCAAGATCGCCCCGATCGCGAAGAGATAGGTGACGGCGTTGAACAGGAAGATCTGCGGGATCGTGATGCCGAAGGCGATCAATGCTGCGGCGAGCATCGGCCCGATGACGCGCGAGCCGTTGATCATCACCGAGTTGAGGCTCAGGGCCCCTGGCAGATCCTCGCGGCTGACCAGGAGCGGGATCGAGGATTGCATTGCGGGCGCACCGAGCGCGTTGAACGTACCGATCCCGAGTTGCGCCGCGAAGATCGCCCACAGCGACGAATCGTTGGCGATCAGGATTGCGATCACAACGGCGAAGACCAACTGCGCGCCCTGACTCGTGACGAGCCATTGGCGGCGAGGGAACTTGTCGCCGATCACACCGCCGGGGATCGACAGCAGCAGCAGAGGACCGAGCTGGGCGAAACCAATGATCGCGACCCAGGTGGCCTGGTGGGTGCGATCGTCGATGTACGCCGGCAGAGCGAGATTTTGCATCCATGTGCCGACGCTGCTGGCAAACAGACCGATGAAGATGATCCGGAAATCCCGATAGCCGAGTGCTGCCCGAGCCGTACCGGGTTTGGCAGTCGATGTCGATCGGGGCGCGGTGGCGTTGGGACTCATGGTCGTTCCGGGTCGGGCAGGGGTCGTCGAGATTGTAGTTGCAGCCAGCAATCCAGCCCGGCAGGGGAACGCATGTCACACGAGTTCGCCGTCGGCGACCACCGTCGTTCCGTCGATGACCACCGTTGGTGATGAGGGCAGCAGGTCGACGTTGATCGCCGAGGCGTTCTCGCCGCCCAGGTAGCGGTTCTCCCCCAGCGCCAAGAACACCGCTCCGGGTCGGTGCTCGTCGACGATGGTCCATCCGATCGATCGAGAGACCAGCGGATTCGTCGCAATGCCGATGTGCGACACCCTTTCGCCGGCGAACTCGTCCGACGTCACACGGCCGTCAGGGCCGAACTCCAGCACCGCGCCGTTGACCAACTCGACTCGGCCTCTGGTCGAATCCTCGAGCACTGTCCAGTACACCGAACCTGCCGGCAGATTCGAGACGGTGGCGCCGACCGCGATATCGAAGGAGTCGACGACACCGTCGTCGACGAGAAGCGGGCGCTGTCCCCGCTCGACCGCCAGTGTGCCGACAGCCGTACGCACCTCGATCGACGATCCGCGATCGAGAAGGGTCACCACGCGGTCTGTCGCCAGATTCAACTCTGAGGCCGACACAAGGATGCTCGGCATGACGCGCGATTCGAGCGATTCGATCGACATTCCGAGTTGTGATGCGACGTCCTCGGTCGGAACCGCCACGACAACGGTTGGTACTCGACGACGTTCGATCACGGCCTCGACGCGACCCGTTGCAGCCGCCCACGCAGCGACCGACTCGGGAGCCAAACCCGCCAGGTCGAGTCGCCATCCGCCGAGTACGATCAGCCCGCCGATCTCTGCGGCGAGACCTGCACGCTCGACATCCCAGCAGGACAGCTGGCCCGGTGACGACGCGCCGATCACACGGCGAAGCTCGGCGTTCGACACGTATTCGGTGATCGGCGCCAGCCCGCGAGCAGCGCAAGCCTGAGCGACCGATTCGGCGAGCGAGCCGTGTCCGGCCCGGTCGCGTATCAGCACCTTCCCGGTCGCCGTCGGCAGAGCATCGACGATCCGCCGAACGAACTCTTCCATGCGTGCCAACGTACAAGCTGGGCAGTCGCCCGCCGAGACACGTGCATGTCCGGGGAATCAATGCCCGGATCCGTGATCAGCCGAGCACCATCTCTGCATACAGCGGCAGGACCTGGCGGGGTCCGCTCACCAGCAGCGTGGTGATGCAGGTTTCCTTCCACTGCTCGAGTTCGGCCCGGATCTTGTCCGGTGGCCCGACGAGGGCGACGTCTTGCACCATTGCCAGCGGGATCGCGGCCGCCGCTTCGGCCTTCTTGCCCTGCAGGTACAGTTCTTGGACGCGCAAGGCAACGTCTTCGTAGCCCATCCGGGCGAACACCTCGAAGTGGAAGTTGGCGTCGCGTGCGCCCATCCCACCCGCATACAGAGCGAGAAACGGCCGGACCATGTCGGCGCACTTCTCGACATCGTCGCCGGGAACGATCGTGACCGTGCAGGCGACTTCGAACCGGTCGGCCTTGGTGGCGTCGCCGGACGCAGTGAAGCCCTCAGCGAGGCGGTTTCGATAGAACGCATCCTCTTTGGGGCTGAAGAACAGCGGCAGCCACCCATCGCAGATCTCGGCGGCGAGCGACACGTTCTTCGGTCCCTCGGCGCCGAGGAAGATCGGGATTTCCTGGCGCAGGGGATGGATCGTGCTCTTCAACGGCTTGCCGAGTCCGGACCCGCCGACAGAGGGCATGTTGTAGAACTCGCCGCTGTGGTTCACCGGCTGCTCGCGGCGGATGATGTCGCGCACGATCTCGACGTACTCGCGGGTGCGGGCCAGCGGCTTCGGATAGGGCTGGCCGTACCAACCCTCGACGACCTGCGGCCCGCTTGCTCCGAGGCCGAGGATGAACCGGCCATTGCTGAGATGGTCGAGCGTCATTGCTGCCATCGCCGTCGCCGCTGGGGTTCTGGCGCTTATCTGGGTGATCGCGGTGCCGAGCTTCACCGTCTCGGTCTGCGCGCCCCACCACGCCAGTGGAGTCAGGCAGTCGCTGCCATAGGCCTCGGCGGTCCAGATGCTGTCGAAGCCGAGCCGCTCGGCTTCCTGGATCGATTCGAGCGCGCCCGTCGGGGGCCCGCTGCCCCAATATCCGGTGTTGTAGCCGAGCTTCAGCGATGTCATTCCGCCAGGGTAGAACGCCGACCCCGGGAGCCGTGGACCAGAGCCGTTGGATCAGAGGCGTGATCGGACAGGCTTGCGGGCAATCACGATCGCCGACAGGCCGAACGGCAACTGCCAACGCCTGAGCAGCTTGCGCTCTGCAGCGGCCATCACCCCGAGCAGGCCGCCGAGGCCGGACTCGTTGCGCCCGACATCGCTCTTGGCCTTGCCCTTCTCGATCTTGCCCATCACGTAGGCGGGCGGGACGAGGAAGCTGTAGGCGCCGGTTGCCGTGATGATCTCCAAACCAGCGGCTATCGCCATCGACTTCAGGTCGCCGATACTGAACCGGCGTCCGGTGTGGGTGACGTCGTCGTGACTGCGCCACAGGCGCTTGCCTCCGGGCTCCATCAGCGCGACGACAGCGCCCGGCTTGGCGATCCGGGCGAAGTCGGCGACGATCGCAGCGGGGTTGGGATTCATCCGGTGGCACAGTGCGGTGACGCACAGCACCGACGAGAACGCCTCGTCGACGAACGGCAGGGAATTGAGATCGCCGCGCATCGGCAGATAACCCGGGTAGTCCTCCACGGCTGCCTGCAGCGCGAACTGTTCGAAGTCGAGCAGCACGGTGGGAGCGAACTCGGTTTGCCATCCGCCGGTCGCTCCGGTGCCCCCGGCCGCATCGAGGTGCACAGCGTGCGGCGACCGATCGAGATGCGGCTCGATCAGCTGGCGCAGCAGGCTGCGTGTGCTGCGATACCACCAGTGGCGCTCGCCGGCTTCAGCCATTCGTCGGTACTCGTCAGCATCCATTCGGCCAGTGTGGCAGCTGGTTCGATCGAACCGGAGGCATCGGGCTGCGTCGCAGTTGCTCTTCCAACCACTAGCTTCGCAGCCGTGATGGATCGCGACCCGGGGGCTCTAGCGGCTGTGCTCAGCGGCGCACGCTGTGTCGTGACCGGTGGGTGCGGCTTCATCGGCGCCAACCTGACCCATACCCTCGTCGCGGCGGGCGCGCGGGTGGCCGTCATCGATGCAATGGTGCCGAGTCACGGTGGCGACGTGCGCAACCTCGCGAGCATCGACGTGGATGCGTCTCTGATCGGCATCGGCATCGGCGACGACCGGGTGGCCGACGTGCTCGACGGGGCCGACGTCGTGTTCAACCTTGCCGGCCAGGTCAGCCACACCGCTTCGATGATCGATCCGCAACTGGATCTGCGGCTCAATCTGATCGACCATGCCCAGTTCCTGGAAACGTTTCGGAGGGTGTGCCCGACCGCTCGATTGGTACATGCCTCGACCCGCCAGGTCTACGGAAGGGTTTCGTCGTTGCCGGTCGACGAAACCACCGCTGCCAACCCGATCGATGTCAACGGTGTCGCCAAGCTCGCCGGTGAGCAGATGCATTCGGTCTATGCCCAGGTGTACGGACTGGCGACGACGTCGCTGCGGCTGTCGAACGTGTACGGCCCACGCCAGCGGCTGACGAGTGATGAACTGGGTTTCCTACCGGTCTTCGTCCGCAAGGCCCTCCTCGGTGAAACGATCCAGTTGTTCGGTGACGGCTCGCAACGTCGCGATTGTCTGCACGTCGACGACGTCGTCGCAGCCTTCATCGCTGCGACGGCCGGCGCAGCGGTTGGCAAGGTCTACAACGTCGGTCATTCGTCCGACGCGTCGCTGGTCGAGATCGCAGCGATCATGGTGTCGGCTTCGGGTAGTGCCGGAGGGGTCGAGACAACACCGTGGCCGGACGACCACGAGCGGATCGCGATCGGATCGTTCCGCACCGACAGTTCGCTGATCGCCCGAGAGTTGGGCTGGACCTCCACCATCGATCTCGCCGACGGCATCGCCTCGACGATCGCGTTCTACCGGGAGCAGCCGTGGTACCTGTCGTCGACCTGAGTCGGCTCGGCGCGGCGCGGGCTCAGCGGTTTGCGTCGGTCGCAGCCGATGTGAGCGCGAGCGGTCGGTTCCTGCTCGGTGAGCAGACCGAGTGCTTCGAGCGCGACTTCGGCGCATGGCTCATGGCGAGTGAGTCTGCGATCGGTGCTGCGCCACCGTCGGACGCGAATCCACCGTTCGTCGCAACGGTCGCCTCCGGGGCCTCGGCGCTGCAGTTGGCGCTCGCCGCACTCGGAATCGGCGTCGGCGACGAGGTGATCGTGCCCGCGTTCACCGCCGTCCCCACCGCTGCCGCCGTCTGCGCAGTCGGTGCCACGCCGGTCCCGGTCGACGTGTTGGCCGATACCGCCAACCTCGATCCCGCACTCGTGGCCGCGGCGACGACTGATCGCACACGGGCCGTCATCGTCGTGCATCTCTATGGCCAGGCGGCTGTCTTGCCCGACACTCACCTGCCGATCATCGAGGACGCCGCCCAAGCCCATGGGGCGGTCGCCAACCATCGCCGTTCGGCCGCAACCGCCTACAGCTTCTACCCGACCAAGAACCTCGGTGGGATCGGTGACGGGGGAGCGGTGGTGACGTTCGACGCCGAGATCGACGCTCGCGCCCGTCGCCTTCGTGTCCACGGGATGACGGAGTTGTACGTGCACGACGAGATCTCCCAGAACTTTCGGATGTCAGAAGTCGAGGCAGCCTGGCTGCGATTGGCACTCGAGGACTTGACCGTTGGCAACGCCCGCCGCCGCCAGATCGCGCACCACTACCGAGAGCAAGCACCCTCGCTGCGCTGGCAGCGCGAGAGCGCCGAACACGTCTTTCACCTGTGCGTTGCTCGCAGCAGCCACCGCGATGAGTTCCGCGCCGCATGCGCCGAACTCGATGTCGCAACCGCGATCCACTACCCACTCGCGATCACCGAGCAGCCCGCCTATCGACGCTTCACTCGCGCCACCTGCACCGAGTCGCAGGCGTGGGCGCGCGAGTGTGTGACGGTGCCGTGCTTTCCCGAGATGACCGACGCCGAAATCGATCTCGTCGGCTGCGCCTTGGCCGACATTGCTTCCCGTCCCGTGTTGCACTGATGGCAGACGCTCGCCGACTGAGCGGGGTGTCCGCGATGTTCCCCTGTTACAACGACGCGGCAACCATCGGCGGACTCGTCGACGACGTCCATACAGCGCTCGTGGATCACGCCGATGAACTGGAAGTGATCGTCGTCAACGACGGCTCGTCCGATGGTTCGCGTGCAGTGCTCGACGAACTTGCGATGGCTCGCCCGTGGCTCCGGGTGATCCACCACGACAAGAATCGTGGGTACGGCGGCGCGCTCATCAGCGGTTTCGAGGCGGCCCGGATGGAGTGGATCTTCTACACCGATGGCGATGCACAGTACGACGCCAAGGAAGCGTCGCTCCTGGCGTCGCTCGCCACCGACGAGGTCGACATCGTGCAGGGCTACAAGCTCGGGCGTGGCGACCCGATCCATCGCAAGATCATCGGTCGCTGCTACCACCATGTGGTCAAGTTGCTGTTCGGCCTGCCCGGTCGCGACACCGATTGCGACTTCCGGTTGTTCCGCCGCAAGCTGATCATCGACCGGGCGCTGACGTCGACCAGCGGAGTGATCTGTGTCGAGATGATGCGCAGTTTCGACGATCAACACGCTCGATTCGTCGAAGCTCCCGTGCATCATTACGCGCGGCCGTCGGGCAAGTCGCAGTTCTTCCGGGTGCCAGCGATCGCTCGTAGCGCCCGCCAATTGCTGCAGCTGTGGTGGCGGATCGTGGTGCGCGGGTGAGCAGATGAGCAGAGCCGAAGCAACCGTGCGGGACATCGCCCGGCGCCTGGCAACGGCGAGCACTGCGACATGGGTCTTCCGACTTGCGCTCGTCGGTGCAGTGTTGGCCTATTACGCAGTCGGTCGCCAACAGTGGTTCACCCGCGACGACTGGGCCAGCGTCATCAGTCGCGAGCGGGTACTCGAGACCCAGGGGTGGCAGCACTGGTTGTTCGATCCACAAGACGGTCATTGGCTGACGATCCCGTTCCTGATCTTCGCCGCCACTCGTCGACTGTTCGGGCTCGATTCGTATTGGCCGTTCCTGATCCCGACGCTTGTTGCCCATCTTGGTTCAGTGTGCCTGGTGCGGGTGATCTGCCTGCGCAACCGGGTCTCGCCGTGGACGACCACGATGGTCTGCACGCTGCTGTTGGTGTTCGGGTCGGGCTGGGAGAACCTCGTCTTCGCGATTCAGATCTGTTACCTGCTGTCGCTGTTGGTGTTCTTGGCCCAGGTCGTGCTGGTCAGTCATGACGGGCCTGCGGACCGTCGCGACTACATGGGTGCCGGACTCGCCGTGATCGGGATGATGTCGTCCGGATTCGGTCCGATCTTCCTCGTCGGTGTCGGCGTGTTACTCGCGCTCCGACAACGGTGGAAGCCGTTGCTGATCGCCGTGGTTCCCCAGGGTTTGGCCTACCTGTGGTGGCTCGTCACATGGTCGAGCGACCGCGCCGCCGATGCCCGTCCGGGTAACCAGTCACTGCTGCCGGCATTCGTGGTCCGTGGCGTCAGCGACACATTCGCGGCGATGACAACCTTGCCCGGACTTGCCGGCATCGCGATCCTCGCCACCCTCGCCGTGTCGATGCAGAGCCGGCATGGGCGACCCACGCAGACGACCATGCTGGCGCTGTGCGCAACTGTCGCCGTGATGTTTTCCGCGATCGGCTTTCAGCGAGTGGGTTTCGGAGTCGAGATCGCTTCGTCGTCGCGCTACCTGCACATGGCCGCAATGATCATCGCCCCGGCCTTTGCACTGATGATCGACGAGTTGCACCGGATCAGCCGCGAAGTCAGGCTTGCGGGATTGATCGTGGTCGGCCTCTCGGTGGGCGCCAACGTATCGATCCTGCGCCAGCAATCGGCGTCGTGGGCACACGCAGTTCGCATCGAACGAGACACGCTGGAACTGATCGCAGGTTCGGGTCTCGGCGCGGCCGCCGACCCCCTCCGTCGACCATTTCCGAACAGTCCCGACGTCGAGGTGCGTTCGATCCCGTGGCTCGTCGAACAGGGCGCGATCGTGCCACGAGTGCCCGCAGACGTGGCGGAGGTCGCCCGTGTCCGCCAAGCCCTCGGGCTGCCGCCGGACGTAGCGGTTGAACCGGCCGCGCCGGCCGGGGGATAGCGTTCGCCCGTGTCCGTCGACGTGTTGCCCGTGTCCAACGATGATGTTCCTGCGATCGCGCGCAGCTTGGCCAAGGCGTTCCACGATGATCCAGTTTTCTCGGTGCTGTTCGGGGGGTCGGTGCCGCTGGCACCCGCCACCCGATTCTTCGAAATCATGACCAACCTGCAGATGCGTCATCACCTCGTCTATCGAACCGCCGGCAGCGAGGCCGCCGCGATCTGGGCTCCGCCCGACCTCTGGAAGACACCCGTCGCCGCGATCGTCAAGAATGCGCCGGCGCTGATCCGGGTGTTCGGACGGCGACTGTTCGCCAACCTCGCGATCCTCACCACACTCGAGAAGCATCACCCGAGCGAACCGCACTACTACCTCGAGTTCCTCGGCACCGCCCCCGAACATCAGGGAAACGGATTCGGTGGCGCGCTGCTGACGCCGATGCTGCAACGCTGCGACGACGAGGGGGTCGGCGCGTACCTCGAGTCATCGAAGGAATCGAACCTGGCGTTCTACGGACGGTTCGGCTTCGAGGTCACCGATGTCATCACCCACAAAGCCGGCGTGCAGCAATGGCTGATGTGGCGCAAACCTCGCTGAACCGACCGAGATCACGCTGAACCTGCCGGACAATGGGAAGTGATCAGTCGACGAAAAGTTTGGTCGGGCTCATGAACGGTACGGCCAACGCTTCGGCGACCGGCGCGTTGACGACGTGCCCACCGACGGTGTTGAGTCCGTGGGCGAGCGCAGGGTCGCGCCGCGCAGCCCCGGTGGCGCCGAACAGTGCGACCTCGAGCTGGTACGGCAGGGTTGCATTCGTCAGTGCATACGTGCTCGTGTGGGGTACTGCTCCGGGCATGTTGCCAACGCCGTAGTGCAGGACGCCGTGAAGCGTGTAGACGGGGTCGTTGTGGGTGGTCTCGTGGATCGTCTCGATGCACCCGCCCTGATCGATCGCGACATCGACGATCACGGCGCCCGGCTTCATGTTGCGAACCATGTCCTCGCTGACCACCACCGGCGCCCGACCGCCGGCCACGAGTACCGCACCGATCACCAGATCGGCGTCAGCGAGGTGACGTTCGATTGCGCCGCGATTCGATGCGAGCGTGACGATTCGGCCCTTTTGGATCTGATCGACCCAGCGCAACCGGTCGAGATTCTTGTCGAACAGGACCACTTCGGCTTCCATGCCGGCGGCGATCCAGGCAGAGTTCCAGCCGACGTTGCCCGCTCCGAGGACGACCACCTTGGCCGGACGGACGCCTGGCGCGCCACCCATCAGAACACCCCGTCCACCGTTGTGTCGCTCAAGATAATGGGCGCCCATCTGGGGAGCCAGCCGCCCGGCAACCTCGCTCATCGGCGCCAACAGAGGGAGTGCCCCCGAGTCCAGTTGGACCGTCTCGTAGGCAACGCCGGTCGTGCCGGCAGCGAGGAGGGCATGAGCGACCTGGGGATACGCAGCGAGGTGGAGGTATGTGAACAGCGTGAGATCCGGGCGAAGAAACTGGAACTCCTCTGCCTTGGGTTCTTTGACCTTGACGACCATCTCCTGCGACCAGGCGTCGGCAGCGGTTGGCACGATCGTGGCCCCGGCCGCGACGTAATCGGCGTCGGCGAAGCTCGCACCTGCGCCGGCTTGCGTTTCGATGAACACGGCGATTCCGTGCCGCTCCAGCTCGCGGACGCCATCCGGCGTCATCGCGACCCGATGCTCGGCGGTCTTGATTTCCTTCGGGACACCGACGGTTCTGATCGCTGGTGACATCGAAGTCGCTGGTGACGTCGTATTCGCCGCGGGTTGGGTGTTGGTCATGTGGCCAATATTGCACAATCCGGCGTAGGGATTTCACTTGCCCGATGATCCGGAACGGTTGTTCCCTGCATTGGTGGTCCTCCGCACTCCCGTTCGGTACCGATTCAAAACCTGCTATCTCTAGTGGATGGAGCAATTCAAGAACTTCGTCAACGGTGAGTACGTCGATGCCGCAGACGGTCGCACGAGCGTCGTCATCGACCCCACCACCGGTGAGCAGTACGCGGAAGCCACGCTGTCGGGTCCGGCCGATGTCGACGTGGCAATGCGGGCTGCAGCCGCTGCATTCGAGGGGTGGAAGGACTCGACGCCGTCCGAGCGGTCTCTCGCACTGATCAGGATCGCCGACGCCGTCGAGGCGCGAGCCGAGGAACTGATTGCTCGCGAGGTGGCCAACACCGGTAAGCCGATCGCGCTCACCCGCAGCGAAGAGATCCCGCCGATGGTCGATCAGATCCGCTTCTTCGCCACCGCAGCTCGCCATCTCGAGGGCAAGGCCGCGGCGGAGTACATGCGCGGGATGACAAGCTTTGTCCGGCGTGAACCCGTTGGGGTGTGCGCTCAGGTCACGCCCTGGAACTATCCGATGATGATGGCCGTCTGGAAGTTCGCTCCGGCGATAGCGGCCGGCAACACCGTCGTGCTCAAGCCGAGCGACACCACGCCGGCGACTGCCGCCCTGCTCGCCGAAATCGCAGCCGAGTTCTTGCCCAAGGGTGTCTTCAACGTCGTCAACGGCGACCGTGACACCGGCCGGGCGATGGTGGTTCACGATGCGCCGGCGATGGTGAGCATCACCGGTTCGGTGCGGGCCGGAATGGAGGTCGCCGAAGCAGCGTCGCACAGCCTCAAGCGGCTGCATCTCGAACTCGGCGGCAAAGCACCTGTCGTCGTGTTCGATGACGCCGACATTGCTGCCGCGGCCGAGGGTATTTCGACCGCTGGTTTCTTCAACGCCGGTCAGGACTGCACGGCAGCGACCCGGGTCATCGTCGCGCCCGGCATCTACAGCGATTTTGTCGCAGCCCTCAGTGAGGCCGCCGCCGGACTCAAGACCGGAATGCCCGATGACCAGGACGTGCTCTACGGGCCGGTCAACAACGCCAATCAACTGGCTCGTGTCAGCGGCTTCCTCGATCGCACTCCCGATCACGCCACTGTGTCCAACGGGGGCCACCGGGTCGGCGACACGGGTTATTTCTACGAGCCGACCGTCGTCTCTGGTTTGCGCCAGGACGACGAGATGATCCAGAACGAGATCTTCGGCCCGGTCATCACGGTCCAACAGTTCAGCGACGAGGACGAAGCGGTGCGATGGGCCAACGGGGTCGAGTACGGCCTGGCCTCATCGGTGTGGACCAAGGATTTCGGTCGGGCGATGCGGATGTCGAAGCGGCTCGACTTCGGCTGCGTCTGGATCAACACCCACATCCCACTCGTCGCCGAGATGCCCCACGGCGGGTACAAGAAGAGCGGCTACGGCAAAGATCTGTCCGCCTACGCGCTCGATGACTACACCCGGATCAAGCACGTCATGGCCAACATCGAGAGCTGACCGGCGATCAGAGGCCAGCGGTCTCGGATTGGCTAGTGGCGGGTCCAGCGGTTGCGGCCGGCTCGTTTGGCGGCGTAGAGGGCCGAATCGGCGACGGCCACGACGGCGTCGACGGGTTGGCCCGGCAACGACACCGTGCAGCCGACGCTCGCACCGACGTCGACAACCTCGGTGGACAGCGTGATCGGAGCACCCATTGCCTCGACGATGCGGCCGGCCATTGCTTCGGCACCATCGGTGTCCATACCGAGGCAACCAATTGCGAACTCGTCGCCGCCGAGGCGACCAACGACGTCTCCAGCTCGTGACAGGTGACGCAGTCGTTGCGCGCAGGCGGCGATGACCTGGTCGCCAGCGAGGTGGCCAAGCGTGTCGTTGATCGGCTTGAACCGATCGAGATCGATGTAGAACACGGCGAACGGACGGCCGGCGGTTTCGTGTCCGCCGAGCGTTTCGAAGAAGCGCTCGCGGTTGACGAGCCCAGTGAGACCGTCGTGATGGGCAAGTTGTTCGAGCCGGTTCATCGCGAATCGTCGCTCGAGTGCGAGTGACACCGCCTGATACGGCCGACGGACGAGGGCTTCGCCGAGAACGTCCGCCATCGTCGCCCAGAAGGGCCACTGGATCAGCAGCGCCGGCAGATCGTGGCCGGGATCAGGGACGGGCACGACGACGCACGCCCGCAGGGATCGGTCGTTCGCGAGCTGGCGGACATCGTCGGGCAGGTTCTCGACCAATGCCCACGCCGACTGCCCGGTTGCGAGCGCGATCGCCCATGGCGTGCCTTCGGTCCGGTCGAGCAGGCCATCGTCGGTGAGCGCGCTGAGTCGGGGCGGCAGGGGTCCAGCGACCGAGCGCTGATCGATCTGATTGTCGGGGCGGTCGCTGATGTCGGCGCGGCCGTCAAGGACGGTGCGACCGAAGCGGTCCGGCTGGTGATCGGAATGGGTGGTTGCGAACGTGGCGTAGTTGATGGCCATTGGCCCATCTGGCCCGGCACTCAAACCGCTGGCAAGAATCTCGACACAGTCGACGAAGGGCTCACCGCTCGACAGCGCGGCGAGGAAGTTCCAGTGGATCTCCGGGAACAGATTGTTGCGCAACAGCAGCATCGTGACCACGGTCTCGGTCTCGGTCTCGGTCTCGGTCTCGGTCTCGGCCGAGCCGGCGATGTTGATCGGACTGGCACCGATCTCGAGCTGCATCCACGAACCGTCGGAGTGGCGAACCTTGATCAACCCCGGTCGCGGCCTGGCCCCTTCGGCAACGCCGGCCACCGCGGTGATGGCGCGGTGCAGATCGTCAGGATGAACTCGGTCGCCGATGTTCTCGCCGAGCAACTGAACGGCATCCGTTCCGAACAATTCGGCGCACGCATCGTTGGCGAGGATCACCGTTGCGGACGCGTCGAGGACAGCAATCGCCTGGGTCGTCTGAGTGATCATCGCCGCTGCCAGCATCGTGCCGTCGTTCATCCGCTCACATTCTGGCGGATATGCCCACCGCAGCCGTCAATTCAAGATGTTGACCGCTCGGGCGCCGACGACGACGATCGTCGTCAACGATGCCAACGACTGGGCTGCCATCAACGCCTTGGCCCGTCCGGTGAGCGGCATTGTGTCGGTGGGACTGAAGGCGGTGGAGTTCGTGAACGACAGGTAGAGATAGTCCGTGAATCGCGGCGTCCACGGTTCGACGGTCGCGCCGGGACTCTGCATCTGAGGAAACAGAAAGTCGGGCCTGTCGTGTTCTGGTGTGCATCGCTTGATCGGACCGCCGCGATCGATCTCCCAGAACCAGAGTCCAAATGCGACGAGCGCGGTGAACCAGACCGCGACCGCGGAGTAGATCAGAGTCCGACCACTGACATTGCTGTTCGACTGCAGCAGATGATGGACGAGCAACCCGAGCGAACTGCCGTCGGACACAATCAGCACACCGAGCACGGCCAGCGCGACGATGCGCAGGTCGCGGGATTCGGCGTTGAGGTGGGTGGGACCGACCACGACGAGAGCGAACAGCAACAGCGCCTCGATCAATGGTGCGAGCCACCACGGACCGAGACTCAACCGATCTGGCAGCGTCACCTGCAGCACCATGATCGCGCTCACGGCGATCGCCGACGGCCAGCGAGATTCGCCCGCCGACACGTAGCCCCAGAGCGGATCAACGGCTGGTTGGGGATCGATGTTCGCAGGCTCGCTCATCGCGATTGCAGCGCGTCCCAGGCATCGGTGAACACCTGTACCAATGTGTCTCCGATGAAGCTCAGCTCGTCGGGGCCACACGTCAGCGGCGGGGACAGCACGACCACGGGGTCGGCCCGATCGTCGGCTCGGCAGAACAGTCCCGCCTTGTAGAGGGCAGGGGAGAGCACGCCCCGCAACAGCCAATTGCACTCCTCGTCGTCGAATGTTTCCTTGGTGGCCTTGTCCTTGACGAGTTCGGCGACGCGAAAGTAGCCGCAGCCGCGCACATCGCCGACGATCGGCAATTCGGCCAGGCGAGCCATCACGTCGTCGAACGCCGCCTCGTTGCGCAGTACGTTGCCGAGCAGATCCTCTCGTTCCATCAGATCGATATTGGCCAACGCGACCGCGCAACTCACGGGGTGCCCGCCGAAGGTCAATCCATGGAGGAAAACCCGATCGTTCTCGAGGAACGGCGCGGCCAAGCGGTCGCTGACGATGACGCCGCCGAGCGGTGCGTAGCCGCTGGTGACCCCCTTTGCGAACACGATCATGTCCGGCTGGTAACCGAAGCGGTCGCAGCCGAACCAATGCCCGAGGCGGCCGAACGCGCAGATCACTTCGTCGCTCACCAGCAGCACGCCGTAGCGGTCGCAGATTTCTCGGACGCGTTGGAAATATCCCGGCGGTGGTACGAGTGCACCACCGGTGTTCTGCACCGGCTCGAGCACCACACAGGCCACGGTGTCGGGTCCCTCCATCAGGATCCGGACCTCGATGTCGTCGGCCGCAGCGAGAGGATCGGCACCCTCTGGGCGGCGGTAGGAGTTGGTGTTCATCACCTTCACTGCGCCGGGGAGCAGCGGCTCCCATGGGTTCTTGATCGCTGGTACACCAGTGATCGAGAGCGCTCCGAGCGTTGTCCCGTGGTAGGCGTAGTGGCGGCTGATCACCTTGCGTCGCATCGGCTGCCCGATCGCGGCGAAGTACTGCACGCCGAGCTTCCACGCGCTCTCCACCGCTTCGCCGCCACCCGTGGTCAAAAACACCCGATTGAGGTCCCCGGGAGCGAGCTCGGCCAATCGAGCAGCGAGTCGGATCCCTGGCTCGTGACCGAAGCTCCACAGTGGAAAGTACCCGAGCGTCGCCGCCTGGGTGGTCGCTGCCTCGGCGAGTTCGCGCCGCCCGTGCCCGACCTGCACCGTGAACAATCCCGACAATCCGTCGAGCAACCGGTGCCCGTGCTGGTCGAAGATGTAGTTGCCCTCGCCACGCATGATGACCGGCATCGGCTCACGTTGGAACCCGCCCATGTTGGAGAAGTGGCCCCACAGGTGGCGAGCGGCAAGCCCGGAAAGGCCCCCCGGATCGGAGCTCGGTTCGTTCATCGATCGCACCAGGTGGGGTGACGACCGGTGGCTTCATACTTCATGACTTGATCCATGACTTCATCCATGACTCCATCCATGACTACATCCCATCACGACCTGACCATCAGGATGCTCACTCGCCGCGGCCTGCACGTGCTGGGTCTCGCGACACAGGATTCTATTTCTACTGTGTGAACGCACGAGCAGATCCTTGCCGACGACGACTCACTGTGGCACGCTTCGTGTCCGATCGAGTCTGGTGGATGTCACCCTCCCGGTCGACCAGCGTCGGGGAGGACGTCACGTGATGAGCGAAGAGCGGGGCAGTGTGGAACTGTTCGACGTCACCAAGCGTTTCGGTTCGATGGTGGCGGTCGACAAGCTCAATCTCGAGATCAGGGCCGGAGAGTTCCTGTCGCTGCTCGGACCGAGCGGGTGCGGCAAGACCACCACCTTGCGGATGCTGGCTGGGTTCGAGCAGCCTGACGAAGGTTTCATCCGGATCAGCGGCGCATACGTTCAAGGCGTTCCGCCCTACAAGCGCGATGTCAACACTGTCTTCCAGCAGTACGCGCTGTTCCCGCACATGACTGTCGCCGAGAATGTCGCCTACGGTCTCCGCCAACGCAAGACCCCTCGCGTCGAGATCGCTGGCCGTGTGGCCGAAGCACTCGACATGGTCAAGATGAGCAAGCTCGCTGACCGTAAGCCGAAGCAGATGTCCGGTGGCCAGCAGCAGCGCGTCGCGGTGGCCAGGGCGCTCGTCAACCGGCCGAGCGTGCTGTTGCTCGACGAGCCGCTCGGCGCGCTCGACCGCAAGCTGCGTGAAGAGATGCAGATCGAATTGAAGCTGCTGCAGAGCCAGCTTGGCATCACGTTCGTATTCGTCACCCACGACCAGGAAGAGGCGATGGGCATGAGCGATCGGATCGCGATCATGCTCGATGGTCACGTCGAGCAGCTCGCCGATCCGGAGAGTGTGTACGAACGGCCGGCGTCTGCTTTCGTGGCGGGGTTCATCGGCCGCAACAACTTCTGGCGGGGTGTGTCCACCGGCAATGGTGTGCGAGCCAGCGACGGCACGGTGTTTGCGTCGTCGACTCCGGAAGAGCGCGTCGCAGCGGGCGATGACGCCTTGGCGGCCGTGCGCCCCGAGAGCGTGCAGCTCGCTTCCACCGATCCCGGTGGCTCCGAGAACGTGCTCCCCGGCGTCGTGGCAGGCGTCTCCCACTACGGCGACGTTCTGCAGTACGTCATCCGCACCTCGACTCGCGACGTGATCTCGCTGCTGCCGCGCCAGGGAGCCCCTCGACTCGCTCCGGGCGACCACGTCTGGTGCCACTGGGGGGCGTCGGAGGTTTACCAGTTCTCTGCCGACCAAGCCGACCTCGTGATCCAGGATCCAGCCGAAGAAGCTGTTGCGTCGTGACCCGCTCGTCAGCTCACCACTCAACATTCGTCAACCATCGCCACCACAACGTATTGCAGGAAGGAACCAACACATGACTCGTCGAGATGACACGACTCGGATTCTGATTTCGGAGGAGGCGGCACAGCGCCTGGCGCGCGTCGTCAGCCGGCGCACGTTCCTCGCCATGACCGGTGGGGTCGCCGCGGCTGCGGCTCTCGCCGCGTGCGGTAGCGACGAAAAGAGCAGCGATTCGTCGAGCAGTGGTAGCGACACCTCGAGCGCAGAGTCGACTGCCAGCCCGTCGACCGGCGACTCATCGACCGGCGGCGACTTCGACAAGACGATCAACATGTACACCTGGGCCGAATACGACGACCTCGACTTGCTCAAGAGTTGGGGTGACATCAAGTTGACGATCTTCAACTCCAACGAGGAGGCGATCCAGAAGCTCGTCCAGGGTGGAGGTTCGTCGGGTTTCGACATGGTGGTTCCCACCGGCGCCTACATTCCCCAGTTGGTGGCCGCTGGTCTCCTCAAAGAAATCGACAAGACCCGGATTCCCAACTTCTCCAACCTGGATGCGGCGTACATCAACCAGTCGTGGGATCCGGACAACAAGCACAGTGTCTGCAAGAACTGGGGCAGCACCGGGTGGATCTACGACACCACGGTCGTCACCACCGAGATCAAGACCTGGTCCGATTTCATCGCCGCTGCGCAGGGCGAAGCGAGTGGTCTCACGAGCATTCTCGACACGGCCCCGAACCTGTGCGGGATGTACTTCTGGGCCAACGGAATCCCGTGGACCACCGAAAAGAAGGCGGATCTCGACGCCTGCGAGGACTTCCTCGTCAACGAATTCGCTTCGCACATCAAGGCGTTCGACTCCTATCCGGGAATCAACCTCACTGCTGGCAGTTATGCGCTGTCGATGGTGTGGAACGGCGATGCCCGTCAGGGTCTGATCGGTGTCGAGGAATCGGGGGGCGATACCAATCAGTACAAGTGGGGCCTCGGTGCTCCCGAGACAGAACTGTGGATGGACAACTGGTGCATTCTCGAAGAAGCCAAGAACGTCGACGCCGCCTACGACTTCATCAACTTCATCCTCGATCCGGCCAACAGCGTCAAGGACCTGCAGTTCCACGGTTACAACACCGGCATCAAGGGAGTCGAAGAACTGACCGGCGATGTGCCGTTCAAGGACATGATCTTTTTCACCCCTGACGAAGTGGCTCGTCTGCGCGCCGGCACTGTCAACTCTGGACAAGACCGACTGGTCGAGATCTACAGCAACGTCAAGGCCAAGGCCGGCGGCTGATATGACCGCAACGGTCGGTGCGACGGCATCAGGACCGCCACTCCAGAAGTTCCGATTGCGGTGGCCGAAGTTCGCGCTCGCAATCCCATCGTTCATCTGGTATGTCTTCCTGTTCGTCGTGCCGGTCGTGCTGGTCCTGGTCAACAGTTTCGGCACCAAGGTCACGGGTACGCCCGGCAAGGTCGATCTGTCCTCGCCGACGCTCGAGCGCTACCGCGAAGTCGTCGACGGATCGTTCCGCACCGTCCTCAAACAGACGATGGAGACGTCCATCCTCGGCACGGTGCTGTGTCTCGTGATCAGCCTCCCGGTGGCATACTTCCTGGCGTTCAAGGTCGGCCCGAAGGCCAAGGTCGTCGTCTTGGCGTTGCTGATGGTGCCCTTCTTCACCAACTATCTGTTGCGCACGCTCGCTTGGAAGATCGTGCTCCAACCGAAGGGGTTCGTTTCCAACCTGTTGCAGGACTCGCACTGGTTCACGCTCGGTCAAACGTTGCGTGACGGCCCGATCCAGATACTCGACAGCCGATCCGCCGTGCAACTCGCCATTGTCTACAACTACTTGCCGCTGATGATCTTCCCGCTGTGGGTGGCACTCGACCGAGTCGAACTCCACCTCCGCGAGGCTTCCAAGGACCTCGGCGCCGGCCGGATCCGGACATTCCTGCAGGTGACGATGCCACTCGCAATGCCGGGCATCGTCGCCGGTCTGGTCCTCGTCTTCGTTCCACTGTCCGGCGACTACGTGACCGCCAAGCTGCTCGGTGGGGTCAAAGGCAACATGATCGGCGCCGCCGTGGCCGAGCAATACTTCAATGCGCAGAACGCAGCGTCCGGTTCGGCGATTGCCGTCTCGCTGATCATCTCGATTTTGCTCGTTCTCGCGGTCGTTGCGGGTGTCGCCTGGTTCGCCAAACGATTGCTCGCGGCCAACCGGAAGGTGACGGTGCCTGAGCGATGACCACCACCACCGAGATGCCGAGCAGGCCATCCAGGTTTCGGACGTTCCGCGCCAAGTTTGCCGGGCTGTTGCTTCCCGGGTGGAGCGCACTCGTGATCCTGTTCTTGTTCACTCCGATCTTCTTTCTGATCGCAATGTCGTTCAACGATTTCAAAACGATCTTCGTGTGGACCAAATTCTCGACTCACTGGTGGGGGGACATGTGGGACAACACGACGATGATCGATGCGCTCGTGACCTCGATCGAGGTTGCCGTGATCAGCACCGTCATTGCGCTGATCCTCGGCACGCTTGCCGGACTTGCCCTGGCCCGTCAGCCGGGGCGTTGGACTGCCGGCTTCGTCGCATTGGTGCTGTTGATTCTGGTGACCCCCGAGATCGTCGACGGTGCTGGTCAATTGAGCTGGTTCGTCAAGCTCGATGGTCCGTTTCGCGACGGTCTCACACCGATCGTGCTCGTGCACACGGTGTTCAGTTCGGCCGTCGTGACACTGATCGTGCGAGCCCGGGTTGCGGGCCTCGACGACCGTCTGGAGGAGGCCGCCGCAGACCTTTTCGCAACGCCGATGAAGGGCTTCTTCCAGATCACCTTGCCGCTCGTGATGCCGGCTGTGCTCAGTGGTGGGATGCTCGCTTTCACGCTCAGCCTCGACAACGTCGTCGCGACGTCCTTCGTCAGCCCGGCGGGAACCACGACCTTCCCGAACTACGTGTTCGGCTTGTCCGGGGGTGTGATCAGACCGGAGGTCGCTGCGATGTCGACCGTGTTCATCGTCGGCACGCTCGTTGCGATCGTTGCCGTTGCGATCGTGCTGCGTCGAGGGGGCCAGTCCGGCACCGAGATCGCGACGACCTTCACCGGGAACTGAGTTCTCGCTGATGCACCATCCCTTCAGCCGCCCATGACCCATCCATGAACCGCTCATGAACCGCTCATGACCCGGCGAGCAATTGTTGTCGGCGCGGGCCTCGCCGGTCTGACGACAGCGGATCTGCTCGTCGCCGGCGGGTGGGAGGTGGTCGTGTTGGAGGCCACCGGTCGTGTCGGCGGGCGGACCTTCACCCGGTCGGACCCGTTCGCCCACGGCCAACACGCCGAGGCGGGAGCGGAATGGGTCGACACGGTCCATCACCGGATCCACGGCTTGATCGATCGGTTCGGCCTCGAGGTCGACGACCAGCGCACGACCTGGACGGCTGTGCGCCGCTGGTTGTTCCGCAGCGGCCGGCTGCTCGGTCCGGCCGATATGGACCGGGTCGACCCGCAACTCGGTGTGGATCTCGACCGGTTCGAAGATCGGATTGCCGAGATTTCGGCCGGCATCGGCCTGGCTTCACATCCCGAACTCCATCCCGAGGCCGCCCGGTACGACGCCTTGAGCGTCGCCGACCTGATCGAGGAGTTGCAGCTCGGCACCCTCGCTCGCTTGTTCGCCCAACGAAACATGGAGGGCGAGTTCGCATCTGAGCCGGCCGAGGTGTCGTTGCTGTTCATTGCTCAACAGCGCAAGGTGTATGCCGAGTGCGACAGCGAACACGGCGCAGTCGAGGCCCAGCGGATGGCGGGTGGTGGCGTCAGTTCGATCTCGATGGCGCTCGCAGCCGAATTGCCACCCGCCACGATCCGACTGAACGAGCCGATCTCGACGGTCGAGGTGCTCCCTCATGGTGGCGTCCGCGTGGAAACGGCAGCCGGTGTCCACGAGGCTGACGTCGTCGTGCTGGCGACATCGCTGCATGGACTTCGCGAAGTCGAATTCTTGCCACCCTTGAGCGGTGAACTCGACGCAGCGATTCACGGTCTCGGCTACGGGACTGTCACCAAGACCGCATTGCAGTACCCGAGCCGCCCGTGGCCCGGCGGTTACGCCACCACCGAGGGTCGGGCGCAACGGGTGTACGAGCCGACCGCGAGCACCGCAGGTCCCGGCGGTGCCGGGATCCTGATGGCGTACACCGGCGGCGATGGTGGCCGCAATCTGGCCGCTCTGAGTGAGCCGGACCGGATGGCGGCAATGGAGTCGAGCGAGCGCGAGATGTATCCCGACCTGCCATCATCGATCGGTGGATTCTCACAGGCGTGGTCCCGTGAGAGCTTCTTCGGCGGCAGTTACGCGGTCTACCGACCGGGAGAGATCACCCGGTTCTGGCGGGTGCTGCGTGAGCAGCACGGCGTGATCCATCTCGCAGGTGAGCACACAGCGACATGGACCGGCTACCTCGAGGGCGCAGTTGAATCCGGCGAACTCGTTGCCGCGCGGCTGCTGGACACCGACTAGCTTTTCGGGCATCATGCCAAGTACCAACGCGCCCCGTGTCGCGCTCGGGCCGTCTACCGCTCCTACCTGGATGGCCGATGCCATCCACGAGGGGGGTGGTGAAGTTGTCGATCTGGCCGAGGTGGCCGACGCACAAGCGTTGGTCTGGGCCGATGGCCGCAAGGCCGATGAGCTCGAGGACGTGCTCCACGACGCCAACCACATCGATTGGGTGCAGCTGCCCTTCGCCGGGATCGAGAACGTCGTTCACCTGGTCGATGCGGACCGCACGTGGACCTGCGGCAAGGGTGTGTACGCCGAACCGTGTGCCGAACTCGCATTGACCATGGCTCTGGCCGGTATGCGCGGCCTCGGCGACTACATGCGAGCGTCGCAGTGGACCAAACCTCGCGGCACCAATCTGTTCGGCGCGCGGGTCACCATCCTCGGCGGCGGCGGCATCGCCGAAGCCCTGCTCAAGCTGCTGCGACCGTTCGACTGCCACGTCACCGTGGTCCGCAACAGGGTCCAGGAGATGGACAGCGCCGATGTCGTCGTCGAGGCCGACCGATATGCCGACTGCTTGCCGGGCGCCGACCTGGTGGTGCTCGCACTCCCGCTCACCCCCGACACCCAGGGCATGATCTCTCGCGACGAACTGGAGATGATGGAGCCCCACGCCTGGTTGATCAATCTCGCCCGCGGCGCCCACATCGTCACCGACGATCTCGTCTGGGCGCTCGAGAACAACATCATCGGCGGGGCCGGGCTCGACGTGACCCACCCCGAGCCGCTTCCGCCCGAGCACCCTTTGTGGTCGATGAACAACTGCATCATCACCCCCCACGTGGGCAACACCCCGGACATGGCCGTGCCGCTGCTGTCGGCTCGAATCTCGGCCAACGTCCGTCGCTATTCCAAGGGCGAGGAGCTGCTCGGCCTGATCGATCACGACCTGGGGTACTGATCGTGGGCCTCGACGCGGCCGGCATCATCGGTCTCCTTGCCGACGACGATCGCCGTCGTTGTTTCGCGGCGCTCGAGCTTGGCGCGACGACCCGAGATCAGGTCGCGCACGCAACCGGGCTCACCACGACAGCGGCAGCGAAGGCGCTCGGTCGACTGGTCAGCGGTGGGTTGGTCGTCGGCGGTGACGACGGTGGTCTGTTCGTGCTTGGCGCTGCGTTCAGCACCGCCGCTCGGGCTGCGCTGGCGAAGCCCGACACCGGCGAGTTCGACGATCTCGATGAAGTGAGCCGCAAGGTGATGCGAGCCTTCGTCACAGATGGCCGGATCACCCAGATCCCGGTTGCTGCGGGCAAGCGACGGATCCTGCTCGACTGGATGGCCCAGAATTTCGACATCGGCCGGCGCTACAGCGAGGCGATGGTGAACCTCATCCTCGGCCGATTCCATCCCGACACGGCCGCCCTGCGGCGACACATGGTGGACGAAGGGGTCCTGGACCGCGACGCCGGGCAGTATTGGCGCTCCGGCGGTACCGTCGAACCGTGAGTGATCACTACGAGCGCCTGGGAGTGTCTTTCGGCGCCACTCGCGAAGAGATTCGTGTCGCCTATCGACGCTTGGCTCGTCAGCATCACCCGGACCGCAACGGAGACGCATCGGCTGTTCGGATGGCCCAGATCAACGAGGCATGGCGGGTGCTGTCGGATCCTGCGCGGCGAGCGGTCTACGATGCGCAGTCGCGAGGTCGCACCAGCCAGCGAAGCAGCAACGGTCACGGTTCGAATGGTGAACCCGGTTCGGCCCGAACGTCGGGATCGGCGTCGTCGTTCACGGCCACCGATGACCGGCCCCGCCACGGTGCGGCTGGTCGGGTGTTCTTCGAGCCGCCGGCCACTCCGGCGAGGTTCCCGTGGCGGTTCATGCTCGGAATCGCGGTCGCCGGAATTGCGTTCGTGCTCGTCAATGCTGCACTCACCAAGCAGGGGAGTGAACGTGCGCCGGACAACCTGATGCAAGTCGGGTCGTGCGTCGACATTCTCGGCAACGGCGACGCCAAGGAAGTCCTGTGCAGCGGACCGTACGACGGTGTCGTCGCCGACCTGCAGCCGGTGGAGTCGATGTGCCCCCAAGGGACTGAATTGCACCGCGACCGGCAGGGCATGGGCAACATCTGCATCCGTCTCGACTCCAACTGATCAGGTCGTTGCGAGCAGATCGATGATGCCGGTCGCAATCGCGGTCGCATCACGCTCGTCGACCGGTGAAGTCGCGTCGTTGGCGATGATCGAGACGACGAACCGGCGTCCGTCGAATCGAGTCAGCAGCCATGACATCGCAACCACGCCCGGTTCGCTGCCACCTTTGAAGGTGGCGGTGGTCCACTCCGCAGGGTCGAGATCGATTCCAGGGTTGGCGCCGAGGATCTGCTCCAACGGCTCCTGACCCGGCAGTCCGCGCTGGCTGTCGACCCACAGTTGAGCGCGAGCCATTTCGCTCGCTGAGGCGAACCATTCGATGCCGTCGATCGCCGTCGGTCGGGTCGGATCGACGAGGGCGGTCGAAGGCAGATCCGCGGGCAGCGACGCCAAGATCTGTCGTCGCTTGTCGGCGCCGGCGGCGATGTAGGCGTCGCGCTCAGCTTGATTGCTGGCCCATGTGAGGATGAAGAATTCGCGGGTTTTCAACAGTGGCAAGGTCAGTGTCTGGGATGCTTCGCCCATCCCCATCGGCGCAAGGGCCTGCTCGACCAGATCGCGCCCGACCGCGTCGATCAGGAGGTCGGTGGCGGTGTCGTCGGAGATCGACATCATCAACTCTGCCGCCTCGCGGATCGTGACGGTCGAGCCGTCCGGTCGATCCTGCAGGTGGCCGGACGGCACGCTGCGGTTGGACGAGGTGATCGTCAGTTCGTCATCCCACGCAAGATCTCCGGATGCAATGCGGTCGCTGAGCATGCCGAGCACGTACAGATCGACCGCCGAACCGATCGCCCCCGGTTGGTCGGTCGCGCGTTCGTGGGCGACGACGAACGAGGTATCGTCGGCCACTTCGGCGGCGAGCATCGATGTCGTGGCCGCCAGCCGATCGAGGCGGGTGTCGACCTCGGCCCATGTTGTCGGAGCGACGGGCAGTTCAACGGGAGCGAGGGTCAACCCTGTGACCAGATTCGGGCTGTCAGCTCGGACGGCGATCGTCGCCTGCAGCAGCGCGCCGTCGCTGGATCTGAGCACGGCCGTGAGGCCTGTATTGTTTGTCGGGCCGACGCTGACGAGGGTGATCATGCCCATCGACTGCAGGATCGGAAGGACGTCGCTCGCTGGAACGGCCGTCAGGAACGACGGATCGAAGTGAGCGATCACGTCATTGATCGTGGCGGTCGCGCCACGGGCAAGCACCCACGACAGCTGGCGACCGGCCGGCGTATCCGGCAGCCCGATGTCGGGGACCGAGTCGGCCGACTCCGCAGTCACCGCCGTAGCGACAGGCGATGCGATCGAATTGGACTGGTCGCTGGAGTCGTCGGAGGAGCACCCGCCGTTGATGAGCGCGCCGACCACGAGCAAACTGGCCACTCGGCCCCGACACGTGCGCATGCGTCCCGACCGTAGCGGAGCCGTCGTTCCCCCGTTCTGGCTGCGAGTTCGCAGGTGGAGGAGCTGACCACTCGCTGCTACCATACGGCTCGCCTTCGGGCGATTAGCTCAGTTGGTAGAGCGCTACGTTCACACCGTAGAGGTCATCGGTTCGAGACCGGTATCGCCCACAACAAAAGCCCAGCTCAGCGGTAGTTCGTCCACCATTGTCGGAGCTGAGATCTCCGCCAGGTGCACAGGATTTTCCGGCACCGTGCAACACAAGGTGGAAAGGTCGAGGTTCAGGCGGACCCAGAAGCCTTGCTGGTTTGAGGCCGCCATTGGCGGAACTGGTCGCCGACCGTTTGGCAGCCGCTGTAGACCGAACACCCAGCAGGACCGCACAGCGAATCCGCAGTGCGTCCCCGAGGCGAGGCATCAGTGCCTTCTGCGGGACCGTGGAAACCTTGGAGCAGGAATATTTTGGAACCGACAGGTGGGCTTCGGACGTCGAACCTTCATTGGCGAGTCTGGAGAGTCGCAGATGGCGCCGATGAGGTTCCCGTCGCGCCAGCCTTCAGCAACCGACCTGAGTACGTTTCGGGGCGGCAGAGTCTCGCTTCGATCACGTTTTAGGATGTCGAGACCGTCGACGACGCTCGGACGTTCATGTCTGGCCTGAATGCCTACATCGGTTGTCCCAGCCCACCGAGCACTGTCGTGACATTCGCGGCAGTCAACCTCAACGCGTCGGCTCGATGCGACGATGCTGTGGTCATTCGAACGCATCAACCGGTGAGCGAGACGATCGACGCCTGGTGCCGGGTCGCCAACTTGATTGCCTGGATTCGGCTCTACCCCTCCGGCGTGAGCGCTGCAGAAATCGAACCGGCAGCACCGGCTCTGATCCCACCAACTGATCATCAGGCTGGCCAGACCGTGATCGTGACAGCCGCGGCCTCGCGTGCGGCGTGGAACGCGGCGACCGGATCGTTCCGCAATGGCGGACATGGCTGGCATGCTCCGCGGCCTTGACGGACACCCTTACTCGCGGCAGGAATCAAGCAAGTGCGGAGGCACCGATGGGGGCGGGTTGGCTCCGTCGTCACGGCTGTCGTTCGGGGCGGCGCGTTGATGTGCGCTCGAGGGTGGTGCTTTGTCAGGTGAGAGCGATGATCTCGACGAGACCGTCGAGGCCGGCGAAATCGTCGGGGTTCCAGTTCTGGATGAACTGACCTGAGGCCGTGTCGTAGCGCAGGAGTGTGCCGCCTGTCGCGGAGAGCACTTCGATGGCGTCGATTACACCGTTGGTGCAACTGATTTCCTGGACTGTGAGGGTCGCATCAATGGCTTCGGTTGTCGTGAGCTCGGTCCCGGCGAACACTTCGAATTTGAGCGGGACGGTGCTGCCGGCCTTGACGGTGTTCCCGACACCATTCATGTCGACACCGGCTGATAGAAGCCCTCGATCCGCCAGACGGGCGGCGTCAGGTCGCTCTGGTAGGCGCCGATGTCGCAGGGTTGGGGGCGGGTTGCGCCGCGTTGGTACGGGGGTGCACAGTCCGCTCGTGGCGCCGGTCGACCGCACTGCGATCACTCGGAGGCAACTCGAACTCGTTCGCAAACGAATCCTTCCTGGGGGAGTTGGCCGCCGCCGCCGGCCTCGACGACCTCGGGGTGCGGTTCGCGCATCTGACCGATCCAAGGGCGATCGCCGTGGTAGAGGCACTTCGCCCGGCTTGGCTCACCCGCCCGCAGGGAATCGACGGCGTTGGTGCGGGTCTCGCGTTCCACCGGTACGAGGTCGTCGAGGCGTACGTCGCGACTGACCTGGAGGTGACAGTCAGCAGAACGACTGGGCTGATCCAGGTCGGCAAGGTGGTCGTTGCGCACGACTGCGGTCTGATCATCAACCCGGACGGGTTGCGGAACCAGATCGAGGGCAATGTGGTCCAGGCCATCAGCCGAACGCTGAAAGAGGAGGTCCAGTTCGACGCGAGGGGCGTTACTTCGACGGTCTGGGAGCGAAACCCACAGTTCTCCGTGTACAAGATGCAGTATCCGGTACTGAAGTTCAACGAGACGCCGATATCGATCGAGACGATCCTGATCGACCACCCTGAAAAGGTCGCATGGGGTGCCGGCGAACCGGCGATCGGCATTGTGGGGGGCGCCATCGGCAATGCCGTGTTCCACGCGATCGGACTCGGGATGCGATCGTTGCCGGTGCTACCCGCGACGTGCTGGCCGCACTCGCCCCCTGACGTCAAGCGTCCACGGGTCACCATCCCTTCATCGGTTGTTTCCCCGGCCGCCAGGCGAGCCTGATGTCGTCGTCGGGTTGGCTGAGCATGTGCTCAAATAGTGCAGTGAACACGTGTTCAGCCCGAGCGCCTCGCGCTGCTGACGGCAAGGAATCGTGGTGACCGAAGCGATCATCAACATGCGGGGGGTTGGGAAGTCGTTCGGAGCGACGCGAGCGCTTGACGGGCTCGACCTCACGGTGTCTGCTGGGGAGGTGCACGGATTCCTCGGGCCGAATGGTGCCGGGAAGTCGACCGCGATCCGGGTCTTGCTCGGCCTGCTGCGCATCGATGTCGGCACGGCTCGCCTGTTCGGTGGCGACCCGTGGATCGATGCCGTCGACCTTCACCGCCGTCTCGCCTACGTTCCCGGCGACGTGACCCTGTGGCCAAAGCTCACCGGCGGCGAGATCATCGACCTGTTCGGTCGGCTGCGCGGTCAGACGAACCAGCGCAAGCGCGACGAGCTCATCGAGCGGTTCGAGCTCGACCCGACGAAGAGGGCCCGCACGTACTCGAAGGGCAACCGCCAGAAGGTCGGCCTGATCGCTGCGCTTGCGTCGGACGTCGAACTGCTGATCCTCGACGAGCCGACGTCCGGACTCGATCCGCTGATGGAGGACGTGTTCGAGGATTGCATCCGCGATGTGCGGCGAGATGGCGGCACGGTGCTGCTGTCGAGTCACATCTTGGCCGAGGTCGAAGCACTGTGCGACCGGATCAGCATCATCCGCTCCGGCCGAACGGTCGAGACTGGCACGCTCGCCGAGCTTCGTCACGTCACGAGAACGTCGGTCTCAGCGGTGACGCAGCGATCGGTCGACCTCGCTGGACTCGACGGAGTCAGCGGGATCATCACCGACGGCAATCGCACTCACTTCTCGGTCGACAACGTCCATCTCGACGCTGCGATCACGGCACTCACTCGCGGCACCCTGATCAGCCTGACGAGCGCGCCCCCGACGCTTGAGGAGCTCTTCCTTCGTCACTACGAATCTGAGAGCGAAGCTGCACCCCGAGGCCGGGACAACTCTGTCACCACGAGCGCAATTCAGCTCCCATGAGCGGTCGCCACCAGACGGTCGCCGGCGCCGGTCGTCTGATCGCGATCTCGATTTGCCGCGACCGAATCAGAATCGCCATCTGGGTCGGCGCCATCGTCACGATGGTATGGGTGTCGGCGCTCAGCATCAAAGGTCTCTTCCCGACGCAGGCCAAACTCGACGCCGCTGCCATTGCTTCGTCGAACCCGGCGGTCGTCGCGTTCAACGGTCCGGCCAACGCGCTCGACACGATCGGCGGCGAGATCGTGTTTCAGATCGGGGCGCCCGGCCTGACGACCGTTGGTCTGATGACGCTGCTCATGGTCTTGCGCCTCACCCGACGCGAGGAGGAGTCGGGTCGGCTCGAGCTTGTCCGGTCGCTTCCTGTCGGGCGTCGCGCGCCCCTCGTGGCAGCCGGCGCGGTCGGGTTCGGAGCATCGATTGCCGCGGCTGTGGGGTCGACCGTTGCCCTGCTGGCGACCGGTCAGGCCGCCGTTGGATCGATCGCTTTCGGGTTGGAGGTGGGCGTGGTCGGCGGGGTCTTCACCGGTATCGCCCTCGTGGCCGCGCAGATCACCGAGAACTCGCGCCTGGCATCCGGGATGGCGGGCGCGGCGCTCGCCGCATCGTTCGTCATTCGTGCCATCGGTGACATGCGCGACAGCTGGCTCTCGTGGCTGTCGCCCATTGGGTGGGCTCAACAACTGCGCCCGTTTGCGGGCGAGCGCTGGTGGACACTCGCCCTCGACGCGGTCGCAATCGCTGCATTGAGCGCCGTCGCGATGGTGCTTCTCGATCGGCGCGATCTCGGAAGCGGACTGATCTCGTCTCGGCCTGGTCCCGCCGTTGCCGGCGCCGATCTCGGTTCCCCGTTGGCGCTTGCATTCAGGCTGCAGCGCGGGTCGATCATCGGCTGGAGCATGGGCATCGCCGCCGCGGGCGCCACGTACGGATTGATCACCAACGCGATCGCCGGCTTTGTGCGCGACAACCCGGACATGGCCGACTTCCTCGCCTCTACGGGCAGTGCATCGCTGATCGATTCCTATCTTGCGACTTCGACCCACGTCACTGCGCTGATCGCGACGGCAGCAGCGGTGCAGTCGATTCTGCGGCTGCGCAGCGAGGAGACGGCGATGCGCGCCGAGCCGTTGCTCGCCACCGCAGTGTCCCGCTCATCGTGGGCGTGGTCGTATCTATGGGTCGCGCTCGCGACCTCGGTGGCCGTACTCGCAGCGCTCGGCCTCGGGCTCGGGCTGTCTACTGCGGCGGTGAGCGGACAGTGGTCGATCGTCGGCTCCGTGCTCATCGGGTCGTTCATCCACCTTCCGGCGATGGGCTTCGCGATCGGCTTCGCGCTCGCACTCAGCGGTCGGTTGCCCAATCTGGCGGTCGGCGCGTGGGCGCTCGTTGCCGGCGGCCTCGTCGTCGCCCTGTTCGGACCGGTGCTGCGACTTCCACGCTGGACCTTGGACCTCTCGCCGTTCGAGCATGTGCCCCTCTTTCCCGCCCAATCCGTGCGAGCGCTTCCGCTCGTCGTCCTCGTCCTCGTCGGCATGGTCCTCGCCGCAATCGGCATCGATGGTCTCCGACGTCGCGACATCGGCTGAATCGCGGCCCGTCGTGACATTGTTCGGCGCCCGCTGATCAATCCAGGGCGTGCGGTGTTCGGGACGATCGGGCGCCGCCGGTGCTACGTTGCCCGGCCATGCGGATGGTCGAGCCAGTTCCAACTTCGCTCGACGAACGATGAGCGCTGAACCATCCGCACGGTTTGTCGTCGTCCCGACGGCACCCGGTGGCGCGTTGACGCCGTTCGTCCAAGACCGCCAACGCGACGACGTCGATGGCTTGTTCGACGACCTCCTCGGTGAGGACACCACGGATGGCCCCGGCGTTGCCGATCTGCTTCTGTTCACCGCCGGCGTCGTGGCGGTGGTGTGGGGCACATGGATCTCGACCACGAGTGTCGTCGTGGTCGGCGCGATCGTGGGGTTGCTCGGGGTGGTCTTGCCGTTGCGATCGCTCGGACGGCGGATGAGGGCCCGCCGCTCGACCGCTGCGCTCGCGTTCGCGCGCACGACATCGGGGTTGCTCGTACTCGACGCCGGACCCACCGCCCGCCTTGCGATGGGATACGGACGATTGCTCGACTCCACCACGCCATCGAACACGGGAGCCCGCGAGGCGGCACTTGCTGCGCTGCGCGAAGTCGCCTCCCTGCTCGACGGTCGTCCACCGAACGGGTTGGCCGAGGTGGAGTACATCGATGCCCGGTCGGCGGCGCTCGAACGTCTGGCCGACGCGATGGCGAGTCGAGCACCGGTCGACGAGACCCGGGCGGTCATCGAGGCTCGTAACGAACTCGACGCCATCTCCGGAAGCGGTTCGTTGGCCCAGATCGATGCTGTCCTGAACCGTCACGTCGACGAATGACCACGCCACCGACCGGCGATTCTGGTTCCGAACCGAAGCTCGGAACCCTCGGCAAGATCCTCACAGCACCGCTCGTACCGTTCGTACTGGCGTGGGAGGCGATCCGCACCATTGTGCGGGGAGTCGGTTGGATGTTCGGTGGCGTGGCACGCGTCGTCGGGCTCTTCGGCCATCTGTTCGCCCGCGGATTCGAGGCGATCGGCGGAGGGTTCGTTGCGATCGGCAGTTTGATCGCGAGGGCTGCTGCGACAGTCGGAAGAGTGGTGTGGTCGGGGCTGGTCCGACCGGTCCTTGCAGCGGCCCGGGCGTTGGGTGCGGTTGTACGTGTCATCGGTCGAGGAGCGGTCGCGGTGATGCGGCGTGGGCTCGTTCTGATTCGATCACTCGCTCGGACTGTGGTTGCGCCGGTCCGTATCGGCATTCGGGGAGTGGTAGCGATCGTTCGACGCGGTCGAGAGATCGTGCGGGGCCTCGGGCGCGCAATCGCCGGCTCGTTGAGGATGGCAGGACGGTCGATGCTTGCAGTGCTTCGCCGAATCCGCGAGGCGCTGCGAGGAATCCTGAGAGCCGGCGTCAGCACATCTCGCGCTGTCGGTCGGCGACTTCGCGAGGCCGTTCGACTCGTACTACGGGGGGTCATGGCACCGATGAACCTCGCACTCGGCGCAATTCGTCGTGCTGGGAGCGCCGTCGCCGCAGTGATGCGTGCAGCCGGTCACTTGTTGACTGCGCCGATTCTGATGATCGGGCGAGGTTTCGCTGCTGTCGGCCGCCTACTGGACCGATTGGTCGTGCGCACGGTGGCAATCGTAGAACGCTCGCTCCGAACGTTGGGGCGGGCGCTGATTGCTCCGGTTCGCTTCGCTGCCCGCTCGGTCGGTGCTGCTCTGCGATTGATCGGCCGAGTTGGTTCGGTTGTCGCCCGGCTCGCCGGTCGAGTTGTCTCGGTTGTCGGTCGCCTGATCGGACGAGTTGCTGCATTGATCGAAGGTGGCGCACGCGCAGTCGGACGTCTGCTCATCGCTCCCCTGTGGCGAGCGAGCCGACTCATCGGGACCGCGGTTCAGATGATTCGAACTGACGCCTCGCAGATCGCAGTGGCTGCAGCATCGGTCGTTCGCGGAGTGATTGCACTGGCCCGGCGGCTCATGACATCGGCAGGTCGGCTGCTGATCAGCCCGCTCCGGATCGCTCGCCGGATGATCCGGGGAGTGGTCGGGGCAAGTCGCCGAGTGCTTGTGGGCGCAGGACAGGCCATTGGTTCATCGGCACTGGCAATTCGTCGGGCAGCGTCAGCGGTGGCGGGGCCCACGCGTTCAGCGGTGACATCGACGGCGCGGTCACTGCGGGCCGCGACCGCAGGCGTTCAGCGCCACCTGCGGGTCAGTGGCGCAGCCGTTCGCGCGCTCGGTCTCAGCGTCAGCCGCTCGACTCGGACGTCGGTGCGCTCCTCAGTACGAGCGGTTCGCGCCGCGTTGGGGCGACGCACACCCGGCCCATGAACCAGCACAAAGCGCCGACCGCAAGGGAACTGACATCACACCGTCATCCGCTGCAGCCCCGTTCGCCTGTCGGATGGCGAGCCGAGTAGTACCGTTGCATCGTGGCTCGTCTGTGTGAACGTCCGGGATGCTCAGCGCCCGCCTCGGTTGCTTACGGGATGGATGGCGATCAGCTGTTGGTGTGGCTCGAGGTCGTGCCCGACGACGGCGTTCCGGCTCGGATGGGTGTCGTCTGCCGGCGCCACGCCGATGCCATGGTGGTGCCACGGGGATGGACGCTCGACGATCGTCGCGAGACCCGACCACGATTGTTCCGCGTGTCGGCAACCGAGATTGAAAAGGCACCGAAGCCGGCCCGCCGCTCTCGACGAGGCGCTGACGGTGAACCACCTGAGTCGTTGCAGCTCAGCTTCGGCATGGGCGAAGAACCGGTCGTGATCGATGACGCGATCGAGGATCCACTCGCCGACGAGGTGACCGTCGGCGAGATCCGGCCGCTCGGTCACGCCGACGTCGACGAGACGCATGCCATCCCGTGGCGGTTCGAGTTCAACCAGGACGACGATCTCGATGGTCTGCTCCAGACCAACAGCCCGCTGCTGTCGCGAGCGTTCCGCGGCCAGCAGCGATCCGACTGAGACTCAACCCACCTTGCATCTGTCAGCGCGATACCGCCTGATGCGCGGGATCACGCAGACAGCGAGTCGGTTACGAGCAGTGTTCGACGATCCAGGCCGGAGCGCCAGCGATGCGCTCGGTTGTCTTGTCGAGACGCTGCTGGAGCGTGTCGATCCGCTTGTCGAGTCGGGCGACGAGCTTCGTGTGGCCGGCTGACTCAGCCTTGGACCGCAGCAACTGGAGTTCGGCGATCCGGTCGGTCAGCTTGGTCTGGTGCTCGGTGAGCTTGGCGATGGCGGTGTCGGGATCGGCACAGATCTTCGCTATACGGGCTTGCCGGCCAACGCCGGCAGATCCGTCGTTGTTGCTGCCGGCCAGCGCGGCGGTTGCGCCGCCGACAGTAAGGGTGATGGCGAGTGCTGCTGCGCCGATGGTGCGCTTGGTGATGTTCATGGAGTGATCATCGACCGCAGGTGTGATCAAAGCGTGATGAGGAAACGGGGAACCGATGATCGACCAGCAATACTGCTGACGTGGAATTGACGGCAGACCTTTCGGCTCCGTGCGATCCGAACGAACTGTTCGGATGGATCGACGACCTCGGTCAATATCCGCGGTGGATGGGGCTCGTCCACCATGCTGTCGCGGCTGCGCCGTTGGCCAGCGGCGAGCCGGCATGGGATGTCGAACTGCGAGCCAGGGTCGGTCCGTTCGCCCGTTCGAAGCGGCTGACAATGGCGCGCACGGTGTGCGAGCAGGACCGGGCGGTCGTGTTCGAGCGATCTGAATCCGACGGCCGTCAGCACAGTGTGTGGCGGCTCGGCGCCACGGTCGAGCCGAGTGGGTCGGGACCTGGCAGCCGGCTGGAGATGCGACTGCACTACGGCGGCTCGTTGTGGACCGGGGGACTGATGGAACGGGTCCTGCATGACGAAATCAATCGCAGTCGTGACCGTCTCGTCAGATTGATCGCCGAGACCAGGCTGTGAGCCGGCCGTCGGGGCGCCGCTCCAATGCCAGGGGCATCGAAAAGCACTCACTGAGCGCTTCCGCCGTGAGCACGTCGTCGATCGATCCGGCGCTGAGCACCTGACCGTTCAGCAGCAGCATGGCATGGGTCATCCCTGGCGGTACCTCGTCGACATGGTGGGTGACGAGCACGAGCGGGGGAGCCGTTGGGTCCGTGGTGAGGTCGGTGAGCGCACCGACGAGCTGCTCGCGCCCGCCGAGGTCGAGTCGAGCGCTCGGCTCGTCGAGCACGATCAGACCGGGGTCGTTCATCAAAGCCCGTGCCAGCAGCACCCGTTGCTGTTCGCCGGACGAGAGCGTGCCGAGGCTGCGTCCCGCAAAGTGGCCGACGTTCATCCGGGTCAGGCATTCGCGAGCCCTGTCGTAGTCATCAGCGGTGTAGGTGTGCCACCACGGTTCGAGGGCAGCGAACTTGGCGGTCACGACGACGTCCTGCGCCGACAGTGCTGGCCGAAGCTGTGCGCCGAGCGCAGCGGACATGACCCCGATACGTCGTCGCAAGACGCGTACGTCGGTTCGGCCGAGAGTCTCGCCGAGCACCGTGACCGTGCCGCTCGAGGGATGTTCGTACATCGACGAGATCCGCACCATCGTTGTCTTTCCGCTGCCGTTGGCCCCGAGGATCAGCCAGCGTTGATCGGCGAGCACCTCCCAGGTGACGTCGTCGAGGATCCGTCGGCCGTCGCGGACGAAGCTCACGTGATCGAGGGTGAGCACTGGTGCGGCGGACCTGAGTCCGGGGGCTGACGGTTCCATCGGGCCGACACCCTAACGGCCGGCTCGACGGCCAATTCGCAAGGTTCCGTCACTCCCTGTGGCATGCCGAAATCATCCGCTGGCGCGCTGGTAGATTGCCGACGTCATGCACCATTTCCGTCGCCTGCTGCTCGTGGTGATGCTGGTGTTTGCTGCTGCTGCTGCGCCGGCCGGCGAGAGGGCCAACGCGACGGTGCCCGACGGTGAGACTGCCGAGGACGCTGCCGCGGCGATCTCGGCCGCTCGTCAACGGGCCAACGATGCCGCCGATGCGTGGGCCGACGCCCAGTCCAAGCTCGATTTGCTCCAGGACGATCGGAATCGCCTCGACGATGAGGTGGCTGCGCTTGTCAAGCAGATCGATCGGCTGCAGGAAGCCGTCGATACGTTGGCGGTCAAGCGGTATCTGGGAACCACCCAGACCGGCATCGGTCTGCTGACCGGCAACCTCGGACCGACCGAGCAGGGCCAGGCAGCCGTGTTGGTTGGCATCGTCAACGAGACCTCCGAATCCGTGATGGATCAGTATGACGCACTGTCGCTCCAGCTCGCAGACAAGCAGCAGAGCGTCGAGGACACCGATGCAGCGCTCACAGCGGCCCAGGACGAGTTCGCCAAACGACAACAGCAGGCCAAGGATGAAGTCGCCCGTTTGAAGGTCGTCGAGCAGGACCGGCTCAACGACGAGGCCGTCCAGCGGGCGCTCGATGCGCAGCGCCAAAAGGCGGTCGAAAAATATCAACGGGCGGCAGCCGCTCAGCTGGCCAAGGACCAGGCAGCCGCGATCATCAATGAGGGCGGCGGCTCTGATGGTGGCGACGAAGGAGCGGGAGCGATCAGCGGTAACTCGGCATCGTCCGGCTCGTCCGGCGGCACCACCGGCGGCGGCGGCTCGGGCAACCGACCGTTCAACACGTCCAGCGTCATCTACGGCCAAGGCGAGAGCTGGGTCTGCCCGGTCCAGGGGCCGACGGCCTTCGCCGACACCTACGGAGAGCCCCGGTCGGGTGGCCGCCTGCATCAGGGTGTCGACATGATCAGCGCTCGCGGCACGCCGATCGTCGCAGTGGTCGATGGCGAGGCGATCGCCCGCGAGAACACGTTGGGTGGGACCACGATTTCGTTCGTTGGTAACGACGGCAACCGGTACTACTACGCCCACCTCGACTCCTATGCCCAGCTCGGCCAGGTCGTCAAGGGCACCGTGATCGGCTACGTCGGCGACACGGGCAATGCCATGTTCTCGACGCCGCACCTGCACTTCGAGATCCATCCGGATGGAGGCGCAGCGGTCAATCCGTATCCGACCGTCGCTGCCAACTGCTGACCACCGTCCCGAGTCGAGTTGATCGATCGGGCTGTGTCAGATTGTTTCGTGATGCCACCCTCCACCGCCGATCAGACCTCGATGGAGAACACCCTCGCCGAATTGATTGCGGAGGTACTCGGCGATGGCCCAGTGACCGAACTGCGTCAGCTGTCGGGAGGAGCGTCTCGCGAGACCTGGCAGTTCGCGACGGGAGGTCGATCGCTGATCCTGCAACGTCAGCGCAGCGGTGACGTGCGGGACATGAGCATCGAGGTCGCCGTCCTGCGCGCCGCCCACGCTGGGGGCGTGCCGGTGCCGAACGTGATCGCTGCGTCGAGCGATGTCAGCGAACTCGGGGCGGCATACATGGTGCTGACCCATGTCGAGGGCGAGACGATTGCCCGCAAGATCTTGCGCGACGATGCCTTCGCCGAGGCTCGAGCACAACTCGCTGCCGATTGCGCCGTCGCTCTTGTCGGTCTCCACTCGATCGATCCAGCGACGGTGCCGCAGCTGGCGGCAACCGACCAGATCGATCAGTACCGCACCACGCTCGACACACTCGGGTACCCGCATCCGACATTCGAGCTCACGTTCCGATGGCTGGAGTCGAATCGGCCGACAACGGACCGTTTGACGGTCGTGCACGGCGACTTCCGGCTCGGCAACCTGATGGTCGGCCCCGAAGGACTGCGGGCCGTGCTCGACTGGGAACTCGCTCACATCGGCGATCCAATGGAAGATCTTGGCTGGCTATGCGTCAAGGCCTGGCGGTTCGGATCACCGAAGCCGGTCGCCGGTGTCGGCGAATACGCCGACTTGTTCGACGCGTACGCGGCGGCCAGTGGCACGATGGTCGATCCCGACGTGGTGCGCTGGTGGGAAGTTCTCGGCACCTTGAAGTGGGGCATCATGTGCATTCTCCAAGCCCAGGCTCATCTCGCGGGGTCGATCCGAAGCCACGAGATGGCAGCGATCGGACGACGGGTGTGCGAGAACGAACACGACCTGTTCCTGGCCTTGGACGGCCACTGGTGAGCCCTCACGATGCGCCGACCGCACAACAACTGGTCGAGGCCGTCCGCGAATGGCTCGAGCGCGACGTGATGACCTCCACCACGGGCCGGGTCCAGTTCCACACCCGCGTCGCGATCAACGTGCTCGCAATGGTGGAGCGGGAACTCGAACTCGGCCCCGGTCAAGATGCTGATCACCACGCTCGATTGCAGGCGTTGGGGTTTGCCGACGACGCCGAGCTTGCCACTGCGATCCGCAACGGTGAGATCGACACCGACGATGAATCTGCTGTTCGCGACGCCGTTCGTGACAGCGTTCGGGACAAGCTCAGAGTTGCGAATCCGAAGTACTTGAACGACGCCCGAGGGTGACTGGCTGGACGGGCTGGCCGGCAGCGAGCTGGCCACATGCGGCGTCGATGTCGGTACCGCGGTTGCGACGAACGGTGGCATTGACGCCTAATGCTTCGAGTCGATCACGGAACTCGTGGACCCGCTTGAGCGTGGTGCCGCGCGTGAGATAGCCGGGCGTCGGGTTGAGCGGGATGATGTTGACGTGGGCGGCGAGCGGAAGCCCGCGGCACAGCGCAGCGAGTTCGCGAGCATCGCTGTCGCGATCGTTGGTGTCCGCAATGAGGGCCCATTCGAAGCTCAGCCGCCGACCCTTGGCGAGCAGATAGTCCGAGCAGGCATCCATCAGTGCTTCGAGGGGGTAGCGACGGTTGATCGGGATCATCTCGTTGCGCAATTCGTTGTTGGCGGCGTGCAGCGACACGGCCAGGTTGACCTGCATCGGCCACTCGGCGAGCTTCTTGATGCCCGGTACCAGGCCAACCGTGGAGACCGTCAGGTGGCGAGCCCCGAGGCCGATGTCGCCGTTGATCCGCTCGATCGATCCCCACACCGCAGCCTCGTTGGCGAGCGGTTCACCCATTCCCATGAACACCACGTTGGCGAGCCGACGGTCGAGTTCTTTGGCCTTGCGCGCCGCGCGGACCACCTGCTCGACGATCTCGCCGGTGGAGAGTTGGCGAGTGAAGCCTGCCTGCCCGGTCGCGCAAAAGCCGCAGCCCATCGCGCACCCGGCCTGGCTGCTGACGCACGCCGTGACCCGATCTGGATACAGCATCAAGACGGTTTCGATCCTGCTGCCGCCCTCCAACTCGAACAGGTACTTGATCGTGTCGCCGCCATCGCTGACCTTTTCGACGACAGTCGTGAGGGCAGCCGGCATCTCGGCGTCGATCCGGCCGCGTAGCGCCTTGGGCAGGACAGTCAGGTCGGCAGGTTCGGCGAGCTGTTCGTAGAGGCCTTTCCACAATTGATCGATGCGATATCGCGGCTCGCCACTCAGTACCTCGCCGAGCTGATCGCGGGTCGCGTCATACCGGGTCAGTCCCGTCAGGCCGGTCAGTCCGGTCGAGGTGCTCACAACCCGAGCTCGGTGACGAGCCGGTCGTAGTCGGCAATCCGGGTTCGCAGTACGTCGATGCTCGCGATCCAGAACGACTCCGATGTGACATCGAGATCGAACGCAGCGCCGAGTTCTTCGGCGGTGTTCATCCCGACTCGCGAGAGCAGGTCGTCGTAGCCGTGGCGAAATTGATCCGGATCGGCCTGGTACCGGGCGAACAATCCGAGCCCGAACAGCAGACCGTAGGTGTACGGCCAGTTGTAGAAATGGCTGCCGTAGTAGTGCGGCTTGATCGCCCACATGTACGGGTGGGCGGTCGTCTGATCGAGCCCGTCGCCATAGGCGGCAAGTTGAGCCTCGCCCATCATCTCGTTCAGTTCGCTGACCCCCAGGGTGCGCCGCTGGCGACGAGCGAACAGCTCGGTCTCGAACAGGAATCGGCTGTGGATGTCGACGATGACCTGATTCGAACCCTGCAGGTCGACGTCGAGCAGCGCCAGTCGATCGGCACCCTGCAAACGTTGCAGGCCCTCTTCGACCACGAGGGTCTCGCAGAAGATGCTGGCTGTCTCGGCGAGCGCCATCGGCAGTCGCTTCTGCAACGGCGTGCGGTGGCGCAACTGGGTGTTGTGGTAGGCGTGGCCCAGTTCGTGGGCGGTCGTCTGAGCGGAATCGACGCTGCCGGTCCAGTTCAAAAAGACCAGCGAGCGATCGTCGAAGAACTCCATGCAGAATGCGCCACCGCGCTTGCCGTCGCGTGGCTCAGCATCGATCCATTGCTCGCTGATTGCCCGGTCGACGATGCCGCCGAGTTCACCGCCGTATGAGCCGAACGCGTTGCGGACGATGTGCAGACCCTGATCCCAGCTGATCTCCGACGGAGCCATCGGCAACGGCGCGACGAGATCGTGCCACGGGAGTGCGCCACTGTTGCCGTGAAGTCGAGATTTGGTGCGCATCCATGACCGGAAGTCCGGCAGCGATGACAGCACAGCTGCCTGCATTGCATCGAAGGTGCTGCGGCTGACGCTGTTCGAATACAGCGATGCATCGAGCGGCGAGTCCCAGTTGCGGCGCTTGTTGACGACGTTGGCGTCGCCCTTGACACCGTTGATCGCCGCCGCGCAGACAAGCGCGACGGACGGCCATGCCGCCATTTCTGCGTCGTAGCCGGCTTTGCGCATCGCTGAATCGGAGTGGGTTGCGAGCCCACGGACCGCCGCCATCGGCAGTCGCCTGGCGACAGCCTCGCCACGGTCGTTCGCCGTAACCAGTGCGGTCAACTGCGACGTCACGTCGGCATGGAGCCGGTACCACGCCGAACTCGAACTCGCGGACAGTTCGGAGTACAGCGACTCTTCGGCTTCTGACATCTGATGGTCGGCTCGCTCGGCCAGGCGTTGCAACGGCCCGATGTGATCGCGGGCCTGATCGCTCACGGTTGCCAGCGCTTCAGGGCCGAGCGACGCAACCCATTCCACGAATCGAGCGAGCAGCGGCTGTCCGCGAGAGCCGATCACGTCGAGTTCGCTGGACAGCGCCTGGGCCGGATCGTTGCGGCTGTCGGTGGACACTGTTGCGTACACGTAGGCGCCGAGTTGATCGATCTGGGCCTGCCAGTCGTTGAAGCGGCTGATCACGAGGTCGGCCGTTGCCCCATCGACGATGGTGACGGAGCGTGGCTCGAGGGCGCGGATCCCGTGTTCGTCGAACAGCGCTTCGAGTCGAGCGGTGTCTGCGCTCGACTGCTCGAACGCAGCGAGGAAACTGCGCGCCGTGAACGATTGGTGAAGGTCGGTGACGCTCCATCGCGGCAACGGCGCCGCGACGGAATCGGATTCGACGGTCGCATCTGTGGTCATCGAGGAGGTCCTACTACGAGTCGGTGGAGAGCGCTTCGGGGGAGAGCGCAACTGTGGAGAGATTGCCCGTAAAGAGCGTGTCGGTTCGATGGATCACGAAGCCGAGTCGGTCGTACACTCGGATCGCGGCGACGTTGTCGGCGTCGACGAAGAGCATCGCTGTGGCGATGCCCGCGCCAGCGAGGTGGTCGAGGCCGGCGAGCGTCAGGTCGCGGCCGAGACCGAGGCCGTGGAAGTCCGGATCGACAGCGATCACATAGATCTCTCCGAGAACCGGTTCGGCATCAGCGTGCACTTTGGTCCAACAGAACCCTGCCATCTGTCCATCGCGGTCGTGAATCAGGAACCCGTCAGGGTCGAACCACGGTTCACTCATTCGGGCTCGCACGGAATTTGCGGTCCAATTGCCCTGTTCGGGATTCCAGGCAAACGCGCGACCATTGATCGCGACCCACGGATCGATGTCGCGCTCCGGATCGAATGACCGAGTCTCGATGTCGAACGACAGCCCGACCGGCAGCGATCGACGCATCTGATGCAGTTGGCGGCCAACGGCGAGTGAGTGCGAGGCCGCAATCGACTCGTGCAGGACGGTTGGTCCTTGGACCAGCCAGGTCACCGACGAGCCGCCGATCTCGGCAATGACACCGAGAGTCGCCTCGATCGCGTCGGCAAGCGCCTGCCCTGCGACATGCCCGTCGCTGGCGGCGACGGACTCGATGGTCCATTCGTCGGATGCCAGCGTTGACTGTGCGTATGCGGCGAGTCGGTCGTCGAGATCGAACACTCGGACACTGACCAGTGGCGGAGTCGGGGCGTGAAGGTCGAGCCAGAACTGATCCGACACCGGCCGATAACCACGAGACGACTCCGCCCTCGCGACGAGGTTTGCCACCGCCACCCGGTCGGTTGGCGCGAGGCGCGAGGTCAGCACAGCCGATTGCATCCTCGCCAGGTTACCGGCGCTGAAAAAGTCCCTGGTCATCGACTTGCGTCGAGTTCGCCGAGGTGTACAATCGCGACACCAACCAGGTTCCCGCCACCTGGTTTGCGGGCGATGCCGGGATCCGCCGCCTGGCATCGCAGTGTGACGGCCCCGCAAGGGGCCGTCGCCATTTTTCGGCTGATGTGAAAACTCGCATCGAGGTCGTGCTTTCAGCACTGGGCGCCGAATTCAGGATTTGGCCAGCTTCTGACCATGTTGGAGCGCCCGAATCGCGTTCTTCAGCGCTCGCTCCGCTTCCCACAGCGTCGCCAGCAGATCTTCGTTGGGCGTGCCGATCAGTCGTTCGGCCAGACCCGAGGCCCGCGAGCGGTACGACTCGATGCCTTCGATGACCGCGCCGATCTCTGCCTTGTTCGGGGAGGCTTGCTTGGGGGAACTCATGCGCTGCAGTCTCGCCGAGTCGATCACCGAATGCGTTCGCGACTTGTGAGAGCCCGTGGCTAGCGTGGACGCGTGCCGCGAATCCCTGTTCGAGACGACCTTTCCGCGCTCGAGGGCTATCACTCCCCGCAGGTTTCGGTCGATGTCCGGCTCAACACGAACGAGTCGCCGACCGCTCCGCCTGTCGCCTGGAAAGATGCATTCGCGGCCGAACTGTCGCGCGTCGAATGGCACCGCTATCCCGACCGCTCGGCCACCGAATTGCGAGCTGCCATCGCGACGCTGCACAACGTGCGTCCCGATCAGGTCTTTGCCGCCAACGGATCCAACGAGGTGCTCCAGACGCTGCTGCTGACCTATGCCGGGCCGGGACGCACCGTTGCGACCTTCGAGCCGACGTACCAACTGCACGCTCATATCGCGCGCCTGACGGGTGCCGACGTCGCCGAGGGTGAACGTCGCGACGACTTCACGCTCGACCTCGACGAGGTGCGCCGGGTGTGCGCCGAGAGCCGGCCGATCATCACCTTCCTGTGTTCGCCGAACAACCCCACGGGGCTGGTCGAGCCGGTCGAGAATCTGCGTGCTGTACTCGACGTCGCGCCCGGCATCGTCGTCGTCGACGAGGCCTACGCCCAGTTCGCCGATTGGTCGGCCATCGACCTGATCGACGAGGAACTGCCAATGGTGGTCACCCGGACGTTCAGCAAGACGTGGTCGATGGCCGGCGCCCGACTCGGCTACCTGATTGGACCGTCGTGGATCGTCTGCGAACTCGACAAGGTGACCTTGCCGTACCATCTCGACGCAGCCAAGCAGATCGCCGGACGCCTCGCTCTGCGCTTCGTCGATGACATGGAGGCCCGTGTCGGCGCAATCGTTGCCGAGCGCGACCGGATCGAGAAGACCTTCTCCGAATTGCCGGTCGACTACTGGCCGAGTGGCGCCAACTTCGTTCTGTTCCGTCCACGAGATCGTTCCGGCAAGGACGTGTGGAACGCGCTGCTCGAACACAGCGTGCTGGTACGGGACTGCAGCGGCTGGCCACGGCTGGGGAACTGCCTGCGGGTCACGATCGGAACGGAAGCGGAAGACACGATCTTCCTCGATGCACTGCGGAAGGTGCTGTCATGAGTGGCGTTGTCGATGTCAGCGGCGGACCGGGTCGACGTTCGGCGAGCCGGTCACGGACAACCAAAGAGACCTCGATCACGATGTCGATCGATCTCGACGGCACGGGAGTCACCAGCATCTCGACGGGTATCCCGTTCTACGACCACATGCTCGATCAACTCGGCCGTCACGGCGGATTCGACTTGTCGATCGAGGCCACCGGTGATTTGCAGATCGACACGCATCACACTGTCGAAGACGTCGCGATCACGCTTGGCGAGACGTTCCGGGAAGCACTCGGCGACAAGGTCGGAGTACGGCGGTTCGCGAGTGGCCTCTACCCACTCGACGAAGCGCTCGTCGAGGTCGCACTCGATCTGTCCGGCCGTCCGTTCGTGGTGTGGGAGGTCGAGATGCCGGAGAGTCTGGCGCTCGGAAGCCCTGCGTTCGATCCGCAATTGGCCGAGCACGCGGTGAGCAGTTTCGCCACGGCGGCCGGGATGACACTGCACGTCACGCTGCGGCGTGGCCGCAACGTGCACCACATCATCGAGGCCACCTTCAAGGGCCTCGCCCGCTGCCTCCGCGATGCGGTGCGGATCGAGGGCACCGACCTGCCGTCCACCAAGGGTCTGCTGTAGATGGTGGCCTGGCGATGGTGACACCGGCGCCGACGATTGCAGTCATCGACTATGGCATCGGCAACCTCCGTTCGGCCGAAAAGGCGCTCGTGCGCGTGGCTGGTGACGCTCGACTGACGAGCGATCCAGGGTTCATTCGCGAGGCAAACGCTGTGGTGCTGCCCGGTGTCGGAGCATTCGGGGCCTGCATGCAGGCCCTCAGCAACGCCGGGCTGGAGCAAAGTGTGTACGACGCCGTTGCCTCAGGACGTCCGTTTCTCGGGATCTGCGTCGGGATGCAAATGTTGTTCGACGGCAGTGAGGAAGACCCGTCCGCGCCCGGGCTCGGCGTCATTCCTGGCACGGTCGTGTGGATTCCGCCGGGGGTGAAGCGGCCACAGATGCAATGGAACCGGCTGACCGTCAAGCAGCCCGACGATCCAATGATGCGCGATCTCGGCGATTCGTCGTGGATGTACTTCGTCCACTCGCTGCACGGCGTGCCGGCGGATCCGGCCAATGTCGTTGCAACCTGCGACTACGGCGTCGAACTCAACGTTGCGTTCCGCCGCGACAACGTGTTCGCGACACAGTTCCACCCAGAGAAGTCCGGTTCGTGGGGGCTCATCCTGCTTGCCAATTTTGTCCGCATGGCAGCGCAGACCGGGGTTCGGCAGTGAAGGTCGCTCGGGTGATTCCGTGCCTCGACGTGACCAATGGTCGGGTCGTCAAGGGCGTCAATTTCATCGGCCTACGCGATGCCGGCGACCCCGTCGAACTCGCCGCGCGTTACGACGCCGAGGGTGCCGACGAGTTGGTCTTTCTCGACATCACGGCCTCGTCGGATGGTCGCGAGACGATGGTCGACATGGTCGCCAGAGTTGCCGAGCAGGTGTTCATTCCGTTCACCGTGGGAGGCGGTATCCGCAGTGTCGAGGATGCACGACGAATGCTGCGGGCCGGGGCCGACAAGGTCAGCGTGAACACCGCGGCGTTCGAGCGGCCGGCGCTGATCGCCGAGATCGCGGCCGAGTTCGGCACGCAGTGCGTGGTCTGTGCGATCGACGCGCGCGCCGATTCGACCCGTCCCGGGCGCTACGAGGTCTTTCTCCATGGTGGCCGCACGCCGACCGGCAAAGATGCCGTCGAGTGGGCGGTCGAAGCGGTCGGGCTCGGTGCGGGCGAGATCCTGTTGACGTCGATGGATCGCGATGGCACACGGGAGGGATTCGAGACAGCGCTGACGAACGCGATTGTCGACGCCGTCAACGTTCCGGTGATCGCGAGCGGGGGAGTCGGCACGCTCCAACACCTCGTCGATGGCATCGTCGAAGGTCGTGCCGATGCCGTACTCGCGGCATCGATTTTCCACTTCGGCGAGCACACGATCACCGAAGCCAAGGCAGCGCTGACGGCTGCAGGCGTGATTGTGCGTCCCGCCAGCTGACTCCGTCTGCGCGATCGGGGGTACGGTCGGTTCATGCCTCAGACCAAGATGCCCTTCCGTCGCCTCGGCCACTCCGGACTGCAATTGTCCGTGCTGTCGTTCGGTTCGTGGGTCACGTTCGACACTCAGATCAAAGATGACCTCGCCCTCGACTGTATGCAGGCCGCTCACGACGCCGGCTGCAACTTCTACGACAACGCCGAGGCCTATGCCGGTGGCGAGAGTGAGGCGATCATGGGTCGCGTGATCGAGCAGCTCGGTTGGAAGCGCCAGAGCTACGTGCTGTCCACCAAGATCTTCTGGGGCATCGATGGCGACATGGCGAACATGAGCAACACGCTCAACCGCAAGTACATCCACCACGCGATCGAGGGTTGTCTCGACCGGCTGCGGGTCGATTTCGTCGACCTGTTGTTCTGTCACCGCGCAGATCCGAACACGCCGATCGAGGAAACCGTGTTCGCCATGCACGACCTGATCGAGCGCGGCAAGGTGCTCTATTGGGGCACCAGTGAATGGAAGGCCGACGAGATTCGGGCTGCGTGGGAGATCGCCGAGCGTCATCACCTGCACAAGCCGGTGATGGAGCAACCGCAGTACAACATGCTCGAGCGCACCAAGGTCGAGACCGAGTTCGCCCGGTTGTACGACGACATCGGACTCGGCACCACGACCTGGAGCCCGCTCTCGAGCGGCTTGCTCACCGGCAAGTACCGCGACGGCGTGCCCGACGACAGCCGTGCCGCGCTGCCCGGCTACGGCTGGTTGGCCAAGCGGATCACGAACCCCAAGCAGATCGACAAGGTCGAGAATCTGCGTCCGATCGCCGAGGAACTCGGCTGTTCGATGGCTCAGCTCGCGATTGCGTGGTGTGCGTCCAACCCACGGGTCACCACCGTGATCACTGGTGCTTCGAAGGCATCGCAGGTCGTCGACAACTTCGGCGCACTCGACGTGCTCGAGGCGCTGACCCCAGAGCTCATCGACCGAATCAACGCTGCCGTAGCCTGACCCGCTCTCGCGCTGCTCAATCGGCCGTGAGGGTGGCGATCACCATATTGGTGTGACAGCGAGCGCATTGTCGGGAGTGCTCTCTTGACGGTTTCAATCGGCGCATCTGCGACGGTACCGTGCCCCACCGTGGCGACCATCGACGAGAAGCTCCCGATCAAGATGCTCAACGATCGGTTGCTCGTCCACATCCCGGACCGAGAAGGCGAACGCCGCTCGATGGGTGGCATCGTGATTCCGGCCACTGCGCACATTTCCAAGCGGTTGGTGTGGGCCGAGGTGGTGGCGCTCGGGCAGAACGTGCGCAGTGCCGAAGTCGGTGACCGGGTGCTGTTCAGCCCCGAAGATCGCTACGAAGTCGAAGTCGGCGGCAAGGACTACATCATGTTGCGCGAACGAGACCTGCACGCCGTCGCTGCAACCCGCAACGAAGGCAGTACCGGCCTCTACATCTGAGCCGTATCGGGCGGTTTCTCACACAATGGCAAAGACCCGGCACGCTCGGTGTGGGGTGTTTGATGACCGGGTGGGCGGGCAGCAAAGACCCGGCACGCTTGGTGTGGGGTGTTTGGCGACCATGCCGACGGGCAGCAAACATCCCGACCGCAGAGCGGCGGGGCGGGGCGTCGGCCTCGAATTCGATCCGGGCTGGCGGAGGACTCGCCCGTAACATGTGGCCATGCCCACCGGAGTTCGCATCGAAGCGACAACTGACCAGCTCGCCGGCGTCAAGTACGACGCTGCGGGCCTCGTCGCCGCCATTGCCCAGGACGTCGAGACCAAAGACGTCCTGATGGTGGCTTGGATGAACGCCGAGACGTTGCAGATGACGCTCGACGAGGGTCGGATGGTCTACTGGAGCCGCAGTCGTCAAGAGGTGTGGCGCAAGGGTGACACCAGCGGCGACCGACAGTTCGTGCGTGAGGCGTTCTACGACTGCGATGCCGACGCGTTGCTGTTCATGGTCGAGCAAGAAGGAAACGGCGCGTGTCACACCGGTGCATACAGCTGCTTCTTCCGCCGTTTCGGCCAGGACGACGATTCGTGAGCGACTATCGGCTGCGGCCGAGTCGCGACGAGTTCCACGCCCTCGCCGCCGAACACTCGATCCTGCCGGTCTGGACCGAGCTGTTGGCAGATCTGGAGACGCCGGTCGCAGTGTTCGCCAAGCTCGTCGGCGATGGCCACGGGTTCCTGCTCGAGTCGGTCGAGCACGCCGAGCGGTGGAGCCGCTATTCGTTCGTCGGCCGCCATCCACGTGCGTCGATGATCCTGCGTGGCGATGAGTTGACGGTCGAGGGCGAACTTCCTGCGGGGGTACCGACGGATCAGGGCATCCTCGCCGCCCTCGAGGCGATTCTCGCCGCATACCAGGCGCCGCTGTTCCCTGAGTTGCCGCCGCTGCAGGGCGGTCTGATGGGCTTCCTCGGTTACGACGTGATTCGCGAGGTCGAGCACTTGCCGGATGTCCCCAACGACGATGTCGGGATGCCGGATGCGATCATGAGCGTGATTGGTTCGCTGGCGGCGTTCGACCACTGGCGCCAGCGGGTCTATCTGATCGAGAGCACGCCGGTGCTCGGCCTGACGACCACAGAGCTCGACGCCGCCTATGACGAAGCAACCGCACGGGTCGCCGCCACGGTCGCAGATTTGGCCAAACCACTTCCGTATGTGCCGGTCGCGCCGCCAGAGCCGGGGGAGACCCTGCCGGAGACGAAGTCGTCGATGTCGCACGGAATGTACCAGCGAGCTGTCGAGGTGGCCAAGGAGTACATCCGCGCTGGCGACATCTTTCAGGTCGTGCTCGCCCAGCGGTTCGATGTCGAACTCGAGGCAGATCCGTTCGACGTGTACCGAGTGCTGCGCCAGATCAACCCCAGTCCGTACATGTACTTCCTCCGTCAGCCGCAGGTCACCATCGTCGGCTCGTCTCCGGAACCAATGGTGGTGCTTCGCCAGGGCAAGGTGACGTCGCGGCCGATCGCCGGAACTCGCAAACGCGGACGAGACGACGATCACGATCGCAAGCTGGCCGGCGAGTTGAAGGAGAATCCGAAGGAGGTCGCCGAGCACATCATGCTGGTCGACCTCGCCCGGAATGACGTCGGGCGGGTGGCCAAGTTCTCGACCGTCCACGTCGACGAGTTGATGACACTCGAGCGATACAGCCACGTGATGCACCTGACATCGCAAGTGTCCGGGACTCTCGTCGATGGTAAGGGGCCGATCGACGTGCTCCGGGCCACGCTGCCGGCCGGCACCGTCAGCGGTGCGCCGAAGGTGCGGGCAATGGAGATCATCGACGAACTCGAACCCGTGAAGCGCGGGCCCTACGCGGGCATCGTTGGTTACATCGACTTCAGTGGCAATCTCGACACTGCGCTCGCGATCCGAACGATGTTCGTCAGCGATCACGCCGCACACTTCCAGGCCGGTGCCGGGATCGTCGCCGACTCGGATCCATTGGACGAAGACCTCGAGTGTCACAACAAGGCCGCAGCGTTGTTGGCGGCAATTCCCGCCGCCCGCCGGATGACAGCTCTGCGCATGGCGCAGCAAGAGGCAGGAATCAGCTCAGGTTCCGAGTAGCAATCGCGCCATGACCGCGATCGCGCTGAACGCAAACAAAGCAATCGTGCCGACGATGGCCAGCGCGGCGAGTCCAGGCAGGCTCGTCAGCGCGGTGATGCTCTGCCATGCGCTCGTGAGGGCCTCGCGATGCGGCGTCGACACCTTGCGCAGGACGTTGAGTTCGGTACCGAGTTTGACCAGGGGCGTGGTGCCCACGCTGGCCTCATCTCGATCGACGAGTTCGGTCAACGCCGCCACCATCGCCTTGTCGTTCATCACCGATCGCAATTCGGATGCCGTTTGTGACACCGTCGCTCGGACCCGACGCAGCCGTCGGAGCGCAACGAGTGCGGCCAGGAGCGGCGCGCCGCACACGATGATCCCGATGATGGACCAGAACAGACGTGACGACGGCGGGAACGCGAACAGGCCAACGGCATAGGCCAACACGCCGCCCACAGCAGCGAACGCGGTGACACCTTTGGCGAGCGTCCTGGCTCGTTCGGCGATCATCGCCAACCGTTGGCTGGCGAACTCGGCGATGCCGGCGAAGTCGAAGGGTCGTTGCGACATCCGTCGAGTCTTGCATGGAGACGTCGCCCGGCCCGGAACGCGTCGGCGCGCGTGGAGGCTCGTGGGCCCTGATGGGCAGTCTTCCCGGCAGACTGCAGGCATGGCAACCTTTTGGTGTGACGATCCTCGTGATGTACTCGTGGTCTCCGGGGGCGACGCGCTGACCTATCTCCAGAGCCAGATCAGCCAGGACATCCGCAGCCTCGCCGATGGTGGAACCACCTACACGTTCGTGTTGCAGCCGATGGGCAAGGTCGAGGCGCTCGTTCGGTTGCATCGTCGATCGGCCGAAGAGTTCGTGCTCGATACCGATGCTGGCTTCGGTGGTGCGCTGGCGAAGCGTCTCAACCGTTTCAAGATCCGGGTCAATGTCGAGATCGAAGCGGTCAACTGGCGCTGCGTCTCGGTGCGCGCGGCCGACGGACCGGTCGATGGCGGTATCCCGGCGTGGGGTCGCATCGATGCTTTCGATCTGCTCGGTCCGGATGTCGAACCACCATCGGGCATCGCCGAGGGCGATGCCGCCGATCTCGCCCGAGCGCGGGTCGATGCCGGGTGGCCGGCGATGGGCCGCGAGATCACCGAAGCCACCATCCCCGCCGAGACCGGGTTCGTGGTGCCGTTCGCGGTCAGTTTCACCAAGGGTTGTTATCCCGGCCAGGAACTGGTCGAGCGGATGGACAGCCGTGGTTCGGCCGCCCCTCGGTTCGTGCGCCGGTTACAGGGCACAGGATCGGTCGAGGCCGGCGCGGAACTGACCAACGACGGCAAGGTCGTCGGCCAGCTGACGACCGTCGCACCCGTCGACGGCGGCTGGACAGCGCTCGGGATCGTCGGCCGCGCCGTGCAGCCAGGCGACACGGTCAGCGTCGATGGCACCGAGGTCACGGTCAGCGAGCTCGTGAGCAGCTGACCTGCTGGTTGCTCCGAAGCAGGTCGAGACGCGGTTGAGACGCAGGTCGAGACGCAGGTCGAGACGCGGTTGTACGCTCAACTCGCCGTGGCGAGGTCGTGGCGCAACTGGAGGACCTCGGGACGAAGCCGGACCCGCATGAACTCCGAACGATGGTCGATCGCATCCGCGAGCCCGGCGAGGTTGGTGCCGACCGAGTAGCCCGCGCGTAACCAGCGGATCGCCAGTTCCTCGTCACCGAGGGCAGCTGCACATTGGGCCACGATGACCGCAGGCATCGTCCCGGGAGCGCGGCCGTACGAGTCGGCTGCGTAGCGACCAGCTTGCTCGAACTCGCCCAAGCGGACGAGCTGCGAGGCGAGCACGTATTCGCTGTAGGCATTGCCGGTCGGGAGCGGTCGCGGGAGCAGGTTGATCAACGCCTCGATCTCACGATCGCCGGCAGCGTCGGGCGGCAGCCAATTCGGCGACCGACCGAGGGCGAAGTCCGCGAGCAGCAGGTTGCGGGCATCTTCGTAGTGACCGCGGCGGGCGAGTTCGGCCGAGCGGAACCATGGCGACACCGTGATGCCGGGAGGGAACGACCCCGCCTTGCCGGTGGTCCACGCGTCACGTTCGGACGATGCTGCCCACAGCTGCCACGAACCGTGACGATCGAGCGCCGTCTGCGTGTGGCGGTGCTGCAACATCTGGATCTGGGTGACGAGCGGGAAGATGAAGAAGATCGGCGAAATCGATCCGGTGTAGCCGAAATAGATGATCGCCGAGACCGTGGCAATGATGCTGAAGTACAACATCACGTTGCGAGAGCGTCCCGGCAGGATCACGTCGAGGCCGGACATCAGAATGTGGCCGCCGTCGAGCGGAAGGATCGGAACCAGGTTGATCAGTCCAATGACGGGCCCGGCCCACCACACAGCGAACTGCAGCGCTCCGCTGTCGACGTACTGGACTTCGAGCGGGTTGGCCCCGACTGCGAGCAGGATGACGCAGCCGAGAGCGATCTGCACCGCTGGACCGGCCACGGAAATGCCTGCCCGTTCCCATCGCTTCAACGGTCGGGTCGGCTCGAACGAGGCGTAGCCCGCCAAGAAGTCGAGCGCAATGCTGGCTTCAGCACCGGTGGCCCGCGCTGCGAAAGCGTGGCCGAGTTCGTGGATCAGGGTGAAGCTGCCGACGCAGACCGCAAGCCAGATGCCGACATCGCCGTTGCCCTGGCCGGACCAGACGACGGCGAACAGCGCGAGCAGGATGATGAAGCCTGGCCGGATGTCGAGCGGAAAGCCGAAGATCCGCAACCCGCGTTCGTTCGTCATGGCCCGATCCTACGGTGACATACCCCTGTTGGATGCCGCAGCCCCATAGACTCGTTTGCCGTGTCATATGTCTATGCGTTCTCTCACAAGCACCGTCGCCCACCCATGGAGTACAAGGATCTCCTCGGTGGAAAGGGCGCCAACCTGGCCGAAATGACCAGTGTGCTGAAACTGCCTGTTCCGCCTGGTTTCACGATTAGCACCGACGCCTGCCGGGCGTACATGCATGGTGGCTGGCCGGCAGGTCTGAGCGAGGAGATCGCAACTCAGGTCGCGGCGCTCGAGAAGACCATGAAGCGGGGTCTCGGCGATCCCACCGATCCGCTGCTCGTGAGTGTTCGCTCCGGTGCCAAGTTCTCGATGCCGGGGATGATGGACACGGTCCTCAACCTCGGTCTCAACGACAAGAGCGTCAAGGGCATCGCCGCGATCACCGGCGACGAGCGGTTTGCGTACGACAGCTATCGGCGCTTCATCGCGATGTACGGCCGGATCGTGCTCGACGTTCCCGGCGAGCCGTTCGAGCACGAGTTCGACGCCGCCAAGGAAGCCGCCGGCGTCACCAGCGATGCCGCTCTTTCCGCCGCCGACTTGAAGAAGTTGTGTGCGAGCTACAAGGCGATCGTCAAGCGCCATACCGGCAAGGCGTTCCCTCAGGATCCGACCAAGCAGTTGCGTGGAGCCGTCGAAGCAGTGTTCGCGAGCTGGAACGGCGCCCGCGCCATCGCCTATCGGGCACGTGAGCGGATCAGCCACGAACTCGGAACGGCCGTCAATGTCCAGGCAATGGTTTTCGGCAACCGTGACGAGAACAGCGGCACCGGCGTCGGATTCACCCGTAACGCCGCCACCGGCGAAAACAAGCCGTATGGCGACTATCTCGTCAACGCCCAGGGCGAGGACGTGGTTGCCGGCATTCGCAACACCGAAGATCTCGATGCCCTCAAGGCCCAGTTCCCGGTCATCCACGCCGACCTGATGGACATCTTCGCTCGCCTCGAGCGTCACTACCAGGACATGTGCGATACCGAGTTCACGATCGAACAGGGCAAGCTGTGGATGCTGCAGACCCGGGTCGGCAAGCGCACCGGCGCTGCGTCGCTGCGGATGGCGGTCGAGATGACCAAGGGCACCGGCAAAGGTGACCAGCGGTGGAAGATCTCCAAGCAGGAAGCGATCATGCGCGTCGCTGCCGAACACCTCGACCAGGTGCTGCACCCCCAGTTCGCCAACAAGGGCAAGGCACTCGCCAAGGGCCTGGCTGCTTCGCCCGGTGCCGCCGTTGGAGCCGTGTACTTCACTGCCGACGACGCTGTCGTCGCCGCCGAGCGTGGTGAGAAGGTCATTCTGGTTCGTAGTGAGACCAGCCCAGAAGACGTCCACGGGATGATGGTTGCGCAGGGCATCCTCACCGCTCGCGGTGGACTCGTCAGTCATGCGGCTGTCGTCGCCCGCGGATGGGGAACCCCAGCCATTGTCGGCGCCGATGCGATCAAGATCAGCGGCAACTCGTTCTCGGTCGGCGACGTCACGGTCAACCAGGGCGACGTCATCAGCCTCGACGGGACGACCGGCGAAGTGATCGTCGGTGCAATGGAACTCGCGGCCGCCGAGCCGCCGAAGGAATTCGTCACCATCCTCGAGTGGTCCGACGTGGTCCGCAAGGGCAAGCTCGGCGTGCGCGCCAATGCCGACACCGGCGAGGATGCGAAGAACGCCCGGGATCTCGGCGCCGAGGGCATCGGCCTGTGTCGTACCGAGCACATGTTCCTCGCCCCGGACCGCCTGCCGGTCGTGCGCGAGATGATCCTCGCCAACACGCCCGACGAGGAAGCGGCTGCGCTGGCCGAGCTCGGTCGGGTGCAGCAGATCGACTTCGAGGAGATCCTCAGCGCGATGGACGGCCTGCCCGTCACGGTGCGCCTGCTCGATCCGCCGTTGCACGAGTTCCTGCCGTCGGTCGAGGAACTGCGCGTCAAGGAGGCACGCGAGGGCCTGTCGACGCGCGAGGCGGCGGAGCTGAAGGCGGCTGAGGACTGGGCCGAGCACAACCCCATGATCGGTACTCGTGGCGTGCGCCTCGGCGTGGTCAAGCCGGGTCTGTATGCGATGCAGGTGCGCGCCTTGATGCTCGCGGCGACGTCGCTGCGCAAGCAGGGTAAGAACCCGATCGTCGAGGTGATGATCCCGCTCACGGTGACCCGCGAGGAGATGCACCTCGCCCGCACGTGGGCGGAGGACGCGATCGCCGAGACGACGAAGGGCTTGAAGGTGAAGCCGACGGTCACCATCGGCACGATGATCGAGACGCCGCGAGCAGCGATTCGCGCCGACGAGATCGCCGAGGAGGCCGACTTCTTCAGCTTCGGCACCAACGATCTGACCCAGCTCACGTTCGGGTTCAGCCGCGACGACGTCGAGAGCCGGATGATGCCCGCCTACCTCGAGCAGGGCCTGCTCAAGCGCAACCCGTTCGAGACCATCGACGTCGGTGGTGTCGGCGAGCTCGTCAAGGTCGGTGCGCAGCGCGGCCGCTCGGTGAAGAAGCACCTCAAGCTCGGCGTTTGTGGGGAGCACGGCGGCGACCCGGAGAGCATCGCCCTGTTCTACGAGGCCGGTCTCGACTACGTCAGCTGCAGCCCGTTCCGGGTGCCGATCGCCCGTCTGGCTGCGGCACAGGCGATCATCAACGCGGCTGCGAGCACCGCGAAGACGGAGACGACGTCACGGTGACACCTGCCCCCGGTGGGCACAGACGCACCGGGGGTACTGGTTCGCCGTGAAGAACGTGTCGGCATGATCGCCGCCTCTGAACGAGCCAACTTCGTCGAGCTCGACGTCCAGCCCGTCGCATGGGTGGTGGCGGTCGGGGCGATCGTCGTGCTGTTGCTGTTCGACATCCTCGTCCTGCATCGCAAGCCGAAGGTGCTCTCGGCCAGGCGTGCGGCGATCGAGACGGTGTCGTGGATCCTCGTCGGCGCCTGCTGCGGTCTGGTGGTGATCGCCGTCGCAGGTGGTAACGCGGGCGGGGAGTGGTTCTCCGGTTACCTCATCGAGTACAGCCTGTCGATCGACAACGTCTTCGTGTGGGCGCTGATCCTTAGCTTCTTCGCGGTGCCGCCGGACTACCAGCACCGGGTGCTGTTCTGGGGCGTGTTCGGTGCACTCGTGCTGCGTGCCGGGTTCATCTTCGCGGGCGTCGCGCTGGTCCAGCGGTTCGAGTTCATCCTGTTCATCTTCGGGGCGTTCCTGCTCTACACCGCGGCGAAGCTCGTGATCGGCAACGACCACGAAAACGACCCGACCCAGGGCCGGTTCATCCGCCTCATCCGTCGCGTGGTACCGACGACGGACCAGCTCGACGGCCAGCACCTGTTCACGCACGTCGACGGGAAGCGCTTGGCCACGCCGCTGTTCGCCGTGCTCGTGCTGGTCGAGGTCACTGACGTCCTGTTCGCCGTCGACTCCGTGCCCGCCGTCCTGGCCGTGAGCAACGAACAGATCATCGTGTTCACGTCCAACGCCTTCGCGATCATGGGCCTGCGGTCGCTGTACTTCCTGCTGGCGGACATGCGCGCCCGGTTCGCGTTCCTGCAGCAGGGGCTGGCGGTGATCCTCGCCTTCGTCGGGATCAAGATGATCATCAGCCCCTGGGTGCACATCTCCACGCCGATCTCGTTGCTCGTGATCGGCCTGGTGCTGGCGGCGTCCGTCGGGTTCTCGCTGCAGCACACCAAGGCCCGCGACACCATCTCCGTGCCCGAGGAGATGCCGCCACCCGACGAGCGCTGACCCTTTGCCCGTTTGGGTTCCGACCCCCGGGTCCGCCGCAGCGGGGGCTCGGTAGTGTTCGGAGATGGCCATCGTCGAGGAGGATCTGGAACGGGTCCGTTCCACCTTGGCGCTGTCGGATGTCGTCCAGGAGTACATCGCCCTGAAGCGGGTGGGACGGAACTGGGTAGGGCTGTGCCCGTTCCACGCCGAGCGCACTGGGTCGTTCAACGTGCGCGACGAGAC
>JBDSDH010000135.1:0-13919 GCA_039920665.1 Ilumatobacteraceae bacterium | reverse complement strand
ACATCGGGCGGATCCAACTCGACTCGCTCGATGAGCTCGTCGTAGGACCCGCACGCGCCGATGAAGTCGATGTCGTCCGCCTGCGTGAACAGTCGACCGAGCCCATCTCGCAGCAGCACGTTGTCTTCGGCCAGCAGCAATCGAATCGGCACGAGCTCGATGGTAGTCACGATGTTCGGGGCCGACAGTGTGGCCAGCCACACTTCGTCGACAGGGCGCGAGAAGTCGGGTCAGCCACACCGAGGTGTACGGGTAACCACCTGTTCGTCGAGCCGGCCGATCCATACGTTGGACATCGACTTCAACGCACCAGGAGAGCGGCTCATGACCAACCACCACTTCCAGCACCGCCGTCGGCGCCTCGCCGCATCGATCGGCCTCGTGACCACACTCGCATTTGCGACGACAGCGTGCGGCAGCGATTCCGGTGACACCGCGGCGACGACCCCACCGGTGACGGCCGCATCGACCACGCCGGCGTCATCTGCATCGACCACGACGGCGGCCCCGGCCACGACGGCAGCCGACGCGACCGCTCCACTCGATTCGAACGCCGCCGACTCCACGGCCGCCGGGGCCACGGCCGCCGGGGCCACCGAGCCCGAGGCCACCGATGTCGCGTTCGACACCGCTGCGTTCTGCACGGCCGAGGTCGACCTGGAGGTCATCGGCGCCGGCACGGGGGACCCGAGCCAAGATGGCGCGGCAGTGGCCAGGACACTGCTGGCACCTGCACAACGTGCTGCGGAACTCGCACCGCCCGAACTCGCCGGGGATTTCGAGGCGGCGGTCACAGTGTTGCAAGGCGCGATCGACACCGGTGATGGCAGTGCCATCGAGTCGATCGATCTCGACGCCATCCACGCTTATGGGCTCGCCAACTGCGGTTGGTCGCCGATCGCGGTGGAGATGACGAGCTACCACTTCATGGGCATCCCCGAGACAATGCCCGCCGGTGACTACGACTTCTCGGTCACCAACGGCTCACCGGAACCGCACGTGCTGTTGATCGTCAAGAAGAAGGCCGGTGTCACGGATTCGTGGGAGGACCTGCTCGCCTCGCCTGACGGCCAGGGCAGTGTGGAAACCGTGGCCGCAGCGTTCGCCGTGACCGGTGCAACCGAGAGCGCGATCACTCGCCTCGAGCCCGGCGAGTACCTCGCTCTGTGCCCGATCTCGCAAGGCACGACCATGGAGACCGAAGGCACCGGTCCGCCTCACTTCGTGCTCGGGATGCAACAGGTCATCACCGTCACCGGCTGACCAATCGCCACGATCAGCCGGAACGGTCATCGCGACGTGGCGAGGAACATCCAGCGGTACTTCTCGAGCCCCTCGAGGGCTTCGACGACAGCGTCGTGGGCGACGAGGTCGGAGCTCTCGAGCTCGGCCGCCGAATGGCGTATGGCCGATGTGACCTCATCGATGCGCCGGACGAGTTCGGTGATCACCGCGCCATCGGACACCCAGCCGGTCGGGTACGAGCTGGACACCGATGCCGCAACCGTCATCGGGCGTGCGTCGACGGCCATCCCCAGTGCGACAGCCCGTTCCGCGATGCGGTTGGTCCAAGCGCCGAGGTCCACGGCCAACTCGTCGGTCAGGGTGTGAAGTGGCAGGAACGCTGCACCGGTCACATTCCAGTGGGCCTGTTTGGAATCGAGCGTGAGCGCTGCCAGCTTCGGGAGCAGGGTTTGCAGCTTCGACGCAGCAGTGAGCGCTTTGGTGTCTGGCACGGCCAGCAATGTCGGGGACATGTGAATCTCCTCAGGGTGGATGACGGAGTTCAGTGTGGTCGTGAGACAACCGTGCGGCGATGGGGATAACGGACACGATCGAGCCGACTCACTGTGGACTTGTCATACGCCGTTCGATTGATCTCCACGGTCCGTCGTAGTGGCGCGCGATGTAGATCGCGACCTCACACTCGAGCGTTCGAGCTGCATCGGTCACCAGCGGCGCGAGAATCGACTCAATCCGGTCGAGTCGGTTCTTGAACGTGTTGAAGTGCACGTGGACGCGTCGGGCTGCCTCGGCCAAGTTGCGTGTCTCCAGCCATACCCCGAGGGTTTCGACCAGGTGCGTCCCGTTCGTGCGATCGTGCTCGACGAGTCGCCCGATCGAGTGCTCGACGAAGTCGGCCAGATCGTCGGTGGTGGTGGAAGCGAGCAGACGCTCGAGACCGAGCTCGTCGAAGACCTCGGTGACATGGCGTCCTTTTGCCCACGGGCCGACATCGACCGCTCGACTCGCCTCGAGGAAACTGCGTGGCAGGCCGACCGGACCATCGACACGGCGTCCGACGCCGATGCTGACCGTGACGGCTCGCAGCCGAACGTCGAGTTCGCGACGAAGGGCCTCTGCGATCTGGCGCCGCTGGGCATGAATGTCCTGTGTACCGCTTCGCTCGTCGAGTGGCGTTGTGCCCACTCCGACAGATACCGCCTGTGTTCCTGTCGGATTCCACCATGGCCAGCGCCGTCGCCCGGAGGGAGCGGGCCGCCGCGGCGAGTCAGCGGTTCCTCAGAGCGGTGCAACCGACGGGGCCACCCAGCTCGCATTCAGGAAGTCGACGATGCGCCGGCGCAGGGCGTCAGTGGCCGGCGTGATGGTGCGCATCAGAATGAAACCATGGATGGTGCCCGGCCACTCCTCGTAGTCCACGACGACTCCCGCAGCAGCGAGGGCGCGAGCGTACGCTTGACCCTCGTCGCGCAGTGGATCGAACTCGCAGGTGGCCACATAGGCCGGTGCAACCCCACGGAGGTCCTGGGGGTGGGCCCGGAGCGGGGCACAGTCCGGCGCTGTGCGATCGATCAGCGGCGGTAGGTAGTGGTCGAAGAACCAGCGCATGTCGTCGCTCGTGAGACCGCAACCTGCACCATTACGCACGTACGAATCAGTGTCCGTGGCGGTATCGGTGACGGGGTAGACGAGTACTTGGGATGCAATCGCAAGACCTTTCGACGCGCCACGGCGGGATGTGACCGCGGCAAGGTGACCTCCGGCGCTGTCGCCGCAGAGGCTGGTCCGCGATCGATCGATGCCGAGTTCGTCTGCGGCGTCGATCACCCACGTCAGCGCTGCCAGGGCATCGTCGGCTGCCGCTGGAAAGGGATGCTCCGGGGCCAGTCGGTACCCAACCGAGAAGACGACGGCGCCGGCCTCGATGGCAAGCGAACGGCAGAAGCCGTCGTGGGTCTCGATGTCGCCGATCACCCACCCGCCGCCATGCAGGAAGATCACAGCGGGCAGGATCCCGTCTGCGGGGCGATAGCTGCGCACCGGGACGGGGCCACCCGCTGAGGGCACAACGTGTTCGGTGGTGACGACGTCGACATCCACTGGTCCCCACGACGTCGCACAATTCTCGCGCATCATTGCTCTGGCCCCGTCGACACCCAGCTCGCGAAGACTCGGTGCTGGTGAGTCATCTGCTGATGCGAGCCACTCCGCCAGCTCAGTCCGGATGCCGCTGCGGTCAGGCATCGCTGGTACCCGACCGGGCCAACAGGTGAACGATCGACGCGGTGGACGTGTACAGATCGCGATAGGCCCCATACAACTCGTCATACAACGGACCGAGGTCGGGGGTCGCGACCACCGGCCGCTCCGTCGCGTTCCAGGTGTTCTCGCCGGCATCGAGGTCACCGATGGCCTCGGCAGCAAGCCGGGCGTCGCCGTACGCCGCGCCGATGGCGATGGATGGCACGCTCTGGACCACGCCCGTGACGTCACTGACAATCTGCGGCCAGAGGTGTCCCTCGGTGCCGCCGCCGACGGCCACGAGTCGACGGATGGGCGCGCCGGACTCCGCGAACGCCTCGAGGTTGTGGCGCACGCCGAAGGCCGTTGCTTCGAGCAATGAGCGGAAGACATCGGCGCTCGTGTGGCTGACGGTCAACCCGGCGATCACACCGCGAGCGTCGGGATCAGCGATCGGTGTGCGTTCGCCGGCGAAGTACGGCAGCGTCAGCAACCCGCGAGCGCCGGCGGGTACCGCTCCGGCGGCGCCGAACAGCTCGCTCAGATCGGCGTGGCTGGCAATGCCAGCGAACCAGGTCGTCAATGCCCCGGACGTGGCCATGCCGCCGGCAAGCGACGACGTGCCGGCCGAGACACCCACGGTGGTCCACAGGGCAGGGTGACGGACGGCGCGATCGGTCATTCCGATCAGAAACATCGTCGTGCCGTACATCAACATCATGTCACCGGGGCTGCGGACATTGACGCTCACCGCTTCCGCCCACGCGTCGACCGTTCCGGTCGTGACGGGCGTGCCGATCCGGAGGCCGGTGTGCTCTGCAGCAGACGGGTTGACGAACCCGGCGATGGTGTCGGACCACGCCAGCCTCGGTCGGCGGATGCCCGGAGCGCACGCATCCCACCACTCGCTGATCCACTCCCCGTCGTGGAGGTCGTACATCGGGTCGAACTGGCTTGCGGTGTGATGATCGAGGACGTACTCGCCGGTGAGACGGTGGACCAGGAACGACGACGCGCTGAAGACGAGACGCGCCTCGCGCCAGAGGTCGGGCTCGTTGCGCTGGAGCCACAACAACTTCGGCCCTGCCGCCTGCGTCGAGAGTCGGCTGCCACAACGGGACTCGACCTCGTCACGTCCGAGTGCGATCTCGAGTTCGGTGATCTCGCGAACGGCGCGTGTGTCGATGCCGTACAGAATTGCCGGGCGCAACGGTCGTCCGGCGTCGTCAGCGACCAGCACACACGGACCGATACCGCTCACCCCGACAGCAGCCACTTGCTCGGCACGACCAGCGGCGACCTCAGCAACCACTTCCGCAGCCTCGCGCCACCACACGTCCTCGGCATCGTGTTCGGCCCACCCCGGTCGGCTCATCGACGTGCTGTGTTCGCGACGGGCGGAGCCGACGATGGCGCCGCTGGCGTCGGTGAGAACCGCCTTCGTCGAACCGGTGCCCACGTCGACCCCGAGATACAGGGGCAGTTCAGCCCCCATCGTCTCGATCCAAATCATCGACGGCGATGCCGAGGATGCGGCACACGGCGCGAAGTTCGGTCGTCACGTCACCCGGGACGGCGTGGATGTGGTTGGCTCCGAACCGGGACAGGAACGCACTGGGGGTAGCCCCGATGCGGGCGAATGCGTGAGGCCACTCGTATGTCGACGCACGCATCATCTTCTCGTTCGTCTCGGAATCGTAGGTCTCGAACGATCCGCGGGTGATCTGCATCCGGTACTTGCCCGCCAGGCGACTGAGGCGGGCGAAGGTCATCTCGCCGGGCGCAGCGAGGTGGTGCACCGACGCTCCGCCGGCAGGAAAGTAGAACACTTCGGGGTAGAGGTGGACGGAGCGCAGGTTCTCGATCGGATCGTCGCTTCTGGCTGCGAACCAGGTCGCGTGCTGGCCGGAGTTGCACAGGTCCCAGACGTCGATGTCGGCGTGATAGTGGCGTACGTCGGCGAACAGGGCGGGAGTGCCGGAGAGACGATGCAGGATCTGCATCGTCAGCGCGCCGTCCATGTCGACTTCGGTTGCGGTCACGAAGGTTTCCTTCGGTCCTTCCCAGTCGTAAGGATCGTTGAGGAACGCCTCGGCGATGTCCATCGTCGCGAAATGGTTCGTCAGTTCGGGCTGACCCTTGATACCGCAGAAGTCGAGTCGCCACTCATCGGCGATGTCTCGAATCGCGTGATAGCTGCGGACCTGTCGTTCGAGCAACTCCGGAGTCAACCTGTCGCCGTCGTAGTGGACGTTGGTGTGGCGCTCGAGCCACTGTCGGCCGGCGCTGGCGCGGGTCGGTTCCACGAGTTCGCTGCGGCGAACGATTTCCCATTGGTCGATCTCTTCGACGTCGATTCCGAACATCGTCATCCAGTCGCCAACGTCAGCGACCGCCGTGTACATCCCCATCGAACGTCCGCCGATCCGACCGAAGACGCTGCCGCGCAGTCTCGACACTGCCATTGCCGCCCGCGCCTCCCCCTGAATCTGCTCGAGCACGTCATCGTCATTGCTGTCGCCCCACGCTCGCGAGTGCGTGCGACCGAGGCGATCAAGTGATCCACCAGCGGCAAGCATGCCGACCATGCCCGGAAACTGTGGATCGATGTTGGAGAACAACATCAACGGTCCGACCGTTGCCGACGCCGCCAACACCGAAAAATGAGGAAAGGCCCACACGGCGTAGTTGAAGACGGTGAGATCCGCGCCCCATGCGTTCAGCCGTCGGGCCTCGCTGGTGGCAAGATCGGTGTTGGTGATCGGCACGCCCGCGGCGAGTACTTCGTGCCCGGCCGCCTCCAAGCGTCGAGTCAGTTGCTGTTCGGAGGCGTCGACGAATTCGTTGGTGTCCCGCTGGACGAAGTCCCGCCCGTCGGACATGCTGAGTATGGCGATGCGCGGCATGACAAGGTCCCCCGAGGTGTGGTTGCAGAAACGGTCGACAAATGGTCCAGCGGGTCTGGCCGACCGATGTGGCCAACCGTTCCAGGGAACCGATGAGGTCGCAGCGATGGTGCTGTGAAATCGATTTCTCTCGCTTAGCATGTCGTACAGTGAGCCCGATGTCAAGAGCTACCCCGACCATCTCCGAGGTCGCAGAACATGCCGATGTGTCCGTCGCGACGGTGTCTCGGGTGTTGAACGACAACGCCGCAGTCAACCAGGCGATGGCAGCGCGAGTCCGCCGTTCGATCGAAGCGCTCGGGTACCGGCCGAACCAGGTCGCACGGAGCATGCGGACCCAACGCTCACGGATTATTGCCGTCATCGTGCCGGATGTCGAGAACCCGTTCTTCACCTCGGTGGTGCGTGGCATCGAGGACGAGGGAAGAGCCAAGGGTCTGTTGACTGTGCTGTGCAACACCGACAACAATCCGAAGAACGAACGCGAATACCTACGCCTCGCCGTTGACCAGCGGATGGACGGAGTGATCCTCGCGTCGGACATGCGCAGTCTCGGCGACTTCCAGCATCACGACGATCCGGCACTCACAACGGTGCTCGTCGATCGGGAAATCGAAGGCATCCACGCTGACGCTGTCCTTGTCGACAACGTCCTCGCCGCCAAAGAGGCAACTGCCCACCTGTTGCAATCGGGCGCCACCCGTGTTGCCTGCGTCACTGGACCGTCGACAGCAAGCACGAGTCTGCAACGTCTCGACGGCTACCGCCGAGCGCTCGCCGATGCAGGCATCGAAGAACAGCCGGCGCTGGTTCGACACGCGGACTATCGCGTCGCGGGCGGAAGAGCTGCGGTCGAGGACCTGCTGCGAGGGCCGGAGCGACCAGACGCGTTGTTGGTCTGCAACAACATGATGACGATGGGCGCCGTACAGGTTCTCAGCGAGCGCGGTGTGAGCGTCCCCAACGACATGCTGTTGGTCGGATTCGACGACGAATCATGGTCCGGCTATTGGCGCCCTTCGATCACCACGGTGGCGCAGCCGGCTCGCTACGTCGGCCGCACGGCAATGCGCCTCCTGCTCGACCGGCTCGAAGCCCCGAACCACGCCCTGCAGCGGGTGGTGTTGGTGCCCGAGCTGAAGATCCGCGAGTCGTCGCACCGCTAATCGAACACCATTAGCTTGCAGCGCAATGCCGTTCGCGTCCGGCCATCAGCCGCAACAGTTCGAGTCGGGTCAAGTCCGCCAGGTCGCCATCGAAGATCACCCGACCGAGCTGCAGAATCACGACTCGGTCCGCGACTTCGAAGATGTCCTCCACATCGTGGCTGATCAGCACGACCCCCAGCCCGGCCGCTGCAACCGTGCGGACAAGCCGAAGCACTTCGGCGGTCTGAGTCACTCCGAGGGCCGCTGTTGGTTCGTCGAGGATGACCAGACGGACGTCGTCACGCAGCACACGAGAGATCGCGACCGATTGGCGCTGGCCGCCCGACAGCTGAGCGACGGGACGATTGAAATCATCGACTGCGACACCGAGGGACTGGAGACGACGCCGCGCGATTTCGACTGCCGCGCGATCGTCGCGCACCGGGATCACTCCGAACAGGCGCCGTCTCGGTTCATCGCCGAGCACGAGGTTGTGGGCGATGCCGAGGTTCTGGCACAGCGCCAGATCCTGGTAAACCGTCTCGATGCCTGCCCGGCGGACCTCGGCCGGATTGTGAAAGTCCATTCGTTGTCCCACGAGCTCGATCGTGCCGGCCGCAAGGCGAACGACGCCGGAGATCGCCTTGATCAATGAGGACTTACCGGCACCATTGTCGCCGACGAGGCAGACGACCTCACCTGCCCGGACGCGCAGGTGTGCGTCCTCCAAGACGTTTGCTCCGCTGTACTGGACGGTGAGTCCGGTCGCCTCGAGCAGGATCGGCCGATCGGCGAGCGGCTGGACGGGGCTGCTCTCAGCTGCCGGCGCGTCCTGCGCAGTTCGCCGCGCCGGAGCGGAATTGATCTTGCCCGTCAGCGACCGGTGCTGCTTCCACGCCAGCACCAGTTGATCGCTGATCAAGGCGAGGATGAGCAGCGAACCCCTGGAGATCTGTTGCCACCAATCCTGAAGGCCTGCGAAAATCAAGCCGGCGTCGAGGATGCCGATCGTGCACACGCCGATCAAGACGCCGAGTGGATGACCGGAGCCACCGTTGAACGCCACACCCCCGAGGATCACTGCGGTCAGGACTGCCATCTCGAATTGGATACCGAAGTTCGGTGCACCGCTCCCCAGCTTGGCGGTGGCGAGTGCGGCGACGAGCCCGATCAACGTTCCGTTCATCCCGAACGTCATGACCACGATTCGGTTGACGTTCAGACCGACAAGGCGGGCCGACTCGCGATTGCCTCCGATGGCGAACAGCCGGAGCCCGCTCACGGTGACGATCAACACCCAACTGCCGACGAGGAAGACGAGTGCTGCGATGATGACCGGCAGCGGCACGCCGAACCAGCGGGTGCGACCGATGGCCTCGAACGACGACGGAAACCCGTACACCGAAACACCGCCGCCCGCAAGGAATGCAAATCCCCGGTAGATCGCCAGCATTCCCAGTGTGACGATCAGCGGTGAGATCTTCAGCCACACGACCAGCATGCCGTTCAGCAGGCCGAGCACCAGCCCGAGCGCGAGTGCCGTGGCAACCCCCAGTACCGGGTTGCTCGTTCCTCTGACGACCGTGGCAGTCACGACGGCCACGAACGCATACTGGCTCCCGATCGACAGATCGACATTGCCGCTGACGAGCAACGCCATGGTGCCGACGGCGGCGATTGCGAGCGATGACACGTTCAGTGCGATCGTGGTCATGTTCGCTGCGCTGAGGAAGTTGTCGTACTTCATGCTGAAGACGACGAACATCACGAAACCAACGGTTGCCAATCCGGAGCGTCGGCTCGATTCCCCCGGTGCGAGTATGCCGAGTCCGTGCGAGGCGGTCCGCTGCCGCATCCGCGCCCAATGGGACGCCGATGCGGCCTGTTGCGAACGCATGTCCTGCGTCGGCTCACCACGGCGATCGCGCCGGCCCCGGTTGTCGGTCCCGGGCGTCGTCCGTGATGGAGCAGTCACTTGGGGACGTAGTCCTGCTGCCAGTAAAGGTCACGGTTTGCGAAGCTGACGTTGCCGAGGAGCGGGAGGTACTCCTCGTAGCGCTTGCGATCGGCGAAGACGTCGGCGGGGCTCGCGTTGTCGGCGATGTACTTGTCGACGAGGTCAGGTGAGTCGAGCAGAATCGGGGCTGCAACCATGACTCGCGGAATCTCCTTGCCTTCGATCCAGTCTGCGCCGAATTGGCCCAAACCGTAGCCCATCAGCTGCCATGCGAAGGCAACACTGGCCTTGTACGCGCCGCCCTCTTTCACCAGCGCGAGCGCCTGACTGTCTCCGTCGACACCCGACAGGTACATGTCGTCGCTCAGCTTGCCGGCCTGATCGAGCGCGTTGTACGCGCCGACGACGAGGGTGTCGCCGCCCATGACGATCTTGATGTCAGGGTGAGCTTGGATCACGGTGTTCATCACCGAGAATCCGCCGTCGACGCTGATGTCGGAGGCGGTGATGTCGCTGACGACCACGACCCCATCGCCAGCGGTCTTCAAACCATCGAGCACGCCGTTGTGGCGAAGCACGAGCTGGGGACCGATGCTGTCGAGGTTGAAGTAGTGCACTTCGGCCTTGCCTCCGAGCTTCGCGGTCGCATAGTCGGCCGCTGCCTTACCCTGCGCGAATCCGACGTTGTACTGGCTCGCAGCGATCTGCAGCGTGGTCGGAAAGGTGATCAGCCCTTCGACACAAATGCCGTCTTTCAGCGCCCGCTCCATGACTGGCCGTTGAGTGGCCAGGTCGAGTGGCTGCATCATCAAGACGCCGATGCCGCGGGCCAGGAACTGCTCCATCTGGCTGATGTTCTTCTCGGGATCATTGCCCGAGATCGCCGTGAGGAACTCCACATCGCGATCGTTCGATGCGGCTTCCATCCCTTTGGTGAGGGCAAGGAAGAACTCCGCATCGGCGGTGTTCGCCCAGGCAACCCGCCGCGGCAGGCCGCTGTCCGGACCGCCGGCGATCGACGAGTCGAACGGTAGGAGATCATCCGGAACAGCCGCCAAAGAACTCGCCGAGCCCGCCGAGGAGGTCGTTGGAGCACCGGTCGTCGCACTTGCATTCGTCGCTGTTCCGCTGGTTGCTGGACCGCTCGTTGCAGTGTTCGATTCAGCGGCGTTGTCGGATCCACACGCCGCGAGGAGTCGAATTGCGGCGAGGCCGGACAAGCCGAACGTGCCGTATCGCAATGCATCGCGTCGGCTGAAGCCGTCGGGTGTGCCGGACCTGTCGTTCATGGTTCCCCCTTGGTTCGCTATGGCCGAGCGCTACTTCGCCCACCCACATCGGTCGGTTCGAATCTGGATGATTCGAACCGAGATATCGATTTCACACCAATATGACGGATGGCCCGGACGAAGTCAAGCGGTCATCGTTCCTCTCCCGCTTCCACGCTGAAAGCGTATAAGTGGACCCGTTGGCATCGTGATGAACATCGCCGTGGTGAAACCGACAGCGCCGTCGTTCCTCACCGTCTTCCCGACCGATCAACTCCGGCCTCTGGGCGCCAGCATCAACTGGGTCGCCAATCAGCCGCCAGTGTCCAACTTCGTGACCGCCGACATCGCCGCCGACGGCAGGGTGTCGTTCTTCAACGCCGCCGCCACGGTGGACATCTGCGCCGACATAGTCGGCTATTACGCCGACCACAACCACGACGACCGTGACGCGATCGAGCCCACTGGTGTTCAGTTCCTGCACGTCGATTCGTCGGCGTTCCTCCCGAACCAGACGCCGGCCGCACAATGTGGTGCCCTCGACGACCTCGATCAACAATGCTGTCGTCGAAATTGGCTTCACCTATCGGCTCCAGACCTTCCCGTCTGTCGCGTTCGGCGACAGAGCCAGCGCTTGTCAGTCGTCGGATTCGGGTTTGGTGGCCATCAGGTTGGCGGCAAGGAGGTAGTTGGGTGCGGTCATCTCGATCTGCGAGTTCGCTCGGGCGCGGATCTTGGCCCGCTGGTCGTCGCTCGGCGCGGTGATCCAGAAGACGTCGTCGCGGATGCCTTCGAAGCAGATGTCGGCGACCTCGGACAGCGGGGCGAACACGACCGGGAGGCCGACCGCATCCATCCGCTGTTGGTACATCGAGAGGGAGTCGCGCCCGGCCTTGGGCGGTGCGCCAGGGCGGTCGTAGCGGTCGGGACGGTTCGCGCCGGGACGCCAGATGCCCGTCTTGAGCAGGCCGGGGGTGCGGGTCGAGGGGTAGAGCAACGATGCGCCGATCTTGGCCCCGGTCTCTTGCAACTGTCCCCAGAGGCACTCGGTCATGGTGGTGATCGCAGCCTTGGTCGTCGCGTAGATCGTGCTGTTGATCAACGGGGTGAACCCGCCGTTACCCGAGGTCGTGTTGACGATGTGACCCTCCTCGCCGGATTCGATCATCATCGGCACGAATGCGTTGATGCCGTTGACGACGCCCATGACGTTGACGTCCAACGACCATCGCCAGTCGTTGACGTGGTGCTCCCACAGTTGGCCTTCGGAGCCGGAGCCGATACCGGCGTTGTTGCAGACGATGTGCACACCGCCGTACTCAGCCAGTGCGGCGTCGCGCAGTGCTTCGACGGACTCGAGCGAGGTGACGTCGGTGACGACGCCGAGTACGTCGCGGCCCTGGGCGCGCAGTTCGGCGGTGGTCTGCTCAACGGCTTCAGGCACGACGTCGGCGAGCACAGCTTTCATGCCCTCGTCGGTGAACTTCTCGATGAGAGCCCGACCGATCCCTCCGGCGCCGCCGGTGACGACAACGACCTTGCCAGCGAAATCCTTCATCGACTTGTTCCCCCTGAGTCGTTGCCCGCTTCAGCAGGCGTGTTGCGACGCGACCATAGAAGATTCTGTAGCGGTGTTACAACGCAGAGTATCACCTGGCGATGAGACCCTTGGTCAGCGCCACCAGACCGACCTCGAACAACCGGTTGCTGTCGGGTTCGTCCTGCAAACGACGAGCGGCGACGCGGTCGATGGGCGCGCCTTCCGGCCAGAGGTCGACGGACGTGTGGCTCTGGTCGGGGGAGCGGGAGATGACTCCCATCGTGATGCAGTGACCTGCGACGTAGTGCAGTGTTGCGTTCGTGGCCTCAGCGAGGCGAACGCCGCTCAACCCGGCAGCAGCGAACTCGATTGCGAGTTGTCGGCGAGCCGGAGCGAAGACCACAGCCAACCGGCCGCGCTGATGGGCGGCTCCGACGAGACCGCCGTGGGATTCGAGTGCTGAGAGGATCGACTTCGCCGTCGACACGATTCGTTGCTCGGGGGTGCGTCCTCTCGGCTTGCTGGTCACGATCGACGAGCTCATCCGATCGACGAGTGCATCGAGAATTGCTTCCTTGTTGCCGACGTGCCAGTAGATCGACGTGACCGCCACATCGAGTTTCTCGCAGAGTGCTCGCATCGACAGTGCCTCCAGGCCCTCCGATTCGACGATCGCAACTGCAGCGTCGATGACGACATCTCTGGTCATCCGGTCGCCCATTTCAGCGATGCTACTGCGCGTTGCGAAGTCACGCCGCCGGGAGAGCGTCTCGAAGCGAGGTGTCTGTAACAGGGTTACAGAGCCGGTCGGTTCGCCTTGACCGGTGGTTGTAACGGCATTACATTCAGCGACACAAAGCCTTTGGGGAAGGAGATGATCATGGGTGACAACGATCCGTATCTCATCATCGCTGCCGATAGTCACGCTGGTCTGCCAACCGAGCAGTACCGGGACTACTTGGAGAAGCGATTTCATCCGCAGTTCGACGAGTTCTTGACCGAACGCGAAGCGGTGGTCGAGGCGGCGACGAAGCTCGGTGTCCGTGACGACCAGTTCGCCAAGCAGTGGTACGAGGAGCACGACGACGATCTCGCTGGTGGCTGGGACGCGATGAAGCGCAATCAGGCTCTCGACAATGATGGCGTCGCGGCCGAGGTCGTCTACCCAGACGCCGATGCGGTCGAGAGCCGGACCTGTGTTCCGTTCGGTGCCGGCCTTGGCCTGTCCGGCGACATGGACCCGCTGCTCGGAATGGCCGGCGCGAAGGCACACAACCGTTGGCTCGCAGAGCTGTGCTCGACGAGTCAGGAGCGGCGCTGCGGCGTCGCCTTGGTGCCGATCACGGTCGAGATCGAGGACGTCCTCGCCGAGATCCGCCATGCCAAGGAATCCGGGCTCGGCGCTGTGATGATCCCCGCGATGTGGGTGCACCAGCGGCCATATCACGACCGCCACTACGACCCGGTGTGGGCGCTGTGCGAAGAACTGAAGATGCCCGTCGTCACCCACTCCGGCTCCGCCGCACGCGATGAGTACGGTGATCACCTCGGCATCTACGTCACCGAGGTCACCTGGTGGCCGGCTCGGCCGATGTGGTTCCTGCTCTGGTCCGG
>JBDSDH010000134.1:0-20598 GCA_039920665.1 Ilumatobacteraceae bacterium | reverse complement strand
CACGATGTCGCCGCGGGTCTTGATCTCCTTGAGCACCTTCTTGAGTCGCTCTTCGAAATCGCCGCGGTAGCGGCTGCCGGCCACGAGTGCGCCGAGGTCCAGCGTGTACAACTGCTTGTTGCGCAGTGTGTCGGGGATGTCGTTGCTGACGATGCGCTGGGCGAGGCCCTCGACGATCGCAGTCTTGCCGACACCCGGCTCACCGATCAGCACCGGGTTGTTCTTGGTGCGCCGGCTGAGGATCTGCATCACCCGCTCGAGTTCACGCGCCCGGCCGATGACCGGATCGAGCTTCTTCTCGCGAGCCAGTTGGGTCAGGTTGCGACCGAACTGATCGAGGATCTGGCTGTTGCCTTTGTCGCCGGTGTCTTCCTTGCCGGCGGGAGCCGAACCCGAAGCTGCGGCCTGGGGCTCGCCTGGCTTGCCCTGACCACCCTGGTATCCGGACAGCAACTGGATGACCTGCTGGCGAACACGGCTCAAGTCGGCGCCCAGCTTGACGAGCACCTGCGCTGCGACGCCTTCGCCCTCACGGATCAGACCGAGCAGGATGTGCTCGGTACCGATGTAGTTGTGTCCGAGCTGCAGCGCCTCGCGGAGCGACAGTTCGAGGACCTTCTTCGCCCGGGGGGTGAAGGGGATGTGACCGGATGGTGAAGAACCACCCTGACCGATGATTTCTTCGACCTGGCTGCGCACGGCTTCGAGCGAGATTCCAAGGGACTCCATGGCTTTGGCAGCGACGCCTTCACCTTCGTGGATGAGTCCCAACAGAATGTGCTCGGTTCCGATGTAGCTGTGGTTGAGGAGCCGCGCTTCTTCTTGCGCAAGAACGACAACCCGCCTGGCTCTGTCAGTAAAGCGTTCGAACATGCCCGCCCTTTCGGAAACGGTGGATACTTGGATCGAAGTGTAACGGTGTCGTCGGGAAGAGTCGCGGCGACAGGAGTTCATCTGCTAGGGCTTGACACTTCACGACATCAGGCAACACATCAGGCGACACATCGGGCACCACAGCAGGGGATCAACGGCAGCCGCGAACGGCTTTGTTGCGTACTCTCGAACTCGAACGCCTAGCCTGGCAGCCGTGTCGAGCACGCCGTTCTTCTCGCTTCCCGGCATGTCCGAGGACCGGCAGCGGATCGAGGCCGCACTGGTCGCGGCGGTCGACACCAACGACGCCTACCTCAATGAGTTGGCTCGGCATCTGATCATCGCCGGTGGCAAGCGGCTCCGGCCTGTGCTCACGGTCGTCGCGGCTCAGGTCGGCGGCGGTTCGGCCAGCGACGCCGCGATCCAAGGTGGCATCTCGTGCGAGTTGGTCCAGACCGGCTCGCTCTATCACGACGACGTCATCGACGAGTCCGCCACCCGCCGCGGGGTCGAGACCGTCAACGCCAAGTGGGGCAACCTGCAGGCGATCCTGGCCGGTGACTTCCTGCTCGCTCGGGCCTCGCAGATCGCTGCTTCTCTCGGTGCCGAAGTGGCCGGGCTGCTCGGACACACCATCGCTCGACTGTGCGAGGGCGAGATCGAGCAACTTCGCCATACCTACGACGCAGCCCGTCCGCAGGCCTCGTACTTCTCGTCGATTGCAGGCAAGACCGCATCGCTGTTCAGTACGGCTGCGCGTATCGGTGGAATCGTGGCCGGTCTCGAGCGCCCGGTGATCGATGCGCTGACGTCGTACGGGCTGGCCTACGGGATGATCTTCCAAATCGTCGACGATGTCCTCGACATCACATCGACAGAAGAACAGCTCGGTAAGCCGGCCGGCCACGACATGGTCGAGGGCGTGTACACCCTGCCCGTGCTCAACACTTTGGCGGCCGGCGGTGTGCACGCCGACGAACTCGGCGACCTGCTCGGCAGCCCACTCGATCCGGTCACCCGCGACAAGGCGTTATCGATCGTTCGGGGTGGTCCGGGCGTCGAGGAAGCGATCCGATCCGCCGCTGGCTATGTCACGGCTGCGACGGATGCTTGCGCGTTGCTGCCGTCCGGCCTCGCGACCGAAGCGTTGCTGGCCGCACCGCAGGCCCTGCTCGACTCCGTCCGCTGAGCCTGGTGCACGCCACGACTACTTGCGGAAGAAACCGCTGATGTCGGCGACCATGTTGGTGCCGTTCTGCGTGAACAGCGTGATCGCCCGGCTCGAGTTAACCGGCAAGACGACGGCGTTCGCGATCGTCTGACCGACGCGTTCGACGTTGAGGTTGCTGCTGGCCCCGGGTACCAAGGCACCCTGGGCGGCTCCTTGCACATAGCCCGCCCCGGTTGATTCGGTTGCTGTCAGGTTGAGGATCACGGCACCGACCTGTTCGACGCGCAGACCATCGAAGTACACGCTCACCTCGCCGGCCCGCGCCGGTTTGGTGGTCTCATCGAGCCCCGGCCGGCGCTCGGCGGCGAAGTTGACCGCCGAGTCCGGCCGTGTGTCGAGCACCCGCTCCGGGGTGACCGGAAAGTACAGCCCGGAGACCGCACTCGGCGCAGTCGAGTTGGTGAACCAGCCGAGCACGTCGACGATCAGGTTGGTGCCGGTCTGGGTGAACAGGTCGATCTCGCCGGTGGCCGAGACGGGCACGATCACCATGTTCGGGATCGTCTGGCCGGCCCGACTGAGGTTGAGGTTGCTGCTCGCTCCCGGAACGAGGGTGCCGGCTTGGGCAACCTGGACGTAACCGGGGGCAGTGGACTCCGTGGCCGTGACGTTGAGCGCGACAGCTGACACCTGGCCGGCCGGCAATCCAGCCGCTGCGACCGGGTTGACCCGGACCGTCGCTCCGACGCCGGGCTTGGCGCCGCTGTAGTTGAGGGCGCTCTCTGCCCGAGTGTCGAGCACCCGCTTGGGCGCCACGGACACGAACCGGCCCTGCTCGACTGCGGCACCAGCATCGACAAAGTATCCGGACACGTCGGCCAGGAGGTGGGTGCCGGCGTTGGTGAACAGGGTGACCTTGCCCCTGATGCCGATCGGCACGATCACCTGATTCGGGATCGTCTGGCCGGCAGCTTCGGCGTTGATGTTCGACGACGCTCCGGCCATGCCGACGCCGGTCGGGAAGACTTGGACGAACCCAGGTGCGGACGCCTCGGTCATCGTAACGTTGAGCGCCACAGCGACCGCATCAGTCGGGATGTCGGCCCGACCGGTGACCTGCAGATCGACCAAACCGCCGACGCCCGGCTTGGGGCCGGAGTAGCCGATCGAGAACTCGGCCCGGGTGTCGAGCAGACGAGTGGTTGCGATCGGCACGAACTGAGCGCCGACGCCGCTGTAGGTGGGGCAGTCGGTCGTGGACACTGCGGGGACCACTGGTGTCACGGTGCCGTCCAATGCGACTTCGTCGAGTTGGTACGTGGTCGCTGCCGAGCCGAGCGCTGCTGCGAACACCCAGTCCTGAGCGCCGGTCGTTGCTGGTGCGCCCCCGACGGTGTACTGGATCGGCGAGACGCCACCAGCATTGTCCGACAGGGTCACTCCGCTGAAGTTGGTCGCTGTCGCGAGCGAAGCGCGGGCCGTCGCCGAGCGGGTCGCACAGGTGATCGTGAGCGAGTACCGGGCCCCGGACACCCCGGCTGCGGGGGTCGTGCCCCCACCGGCAAACGCGGTCGACGAGCCGAGCACGCCGACGATGGTTGCCACCGCGGCCCACGCCATGGGGAATCGCCGTACGCGGAGTTTGGTCGGAGGGGGTGTCACGTCACGCTGCCTTCTCGTTCTCTTTCTGGTCATTGGGTTCACGCGCCTCGTGCAAACCCGTGCCGACTGTAGAGCGACACGATCGATCACGCCGATCAGGCGTTGGGCGCGATCTTGGCGATGGTTGCGGCGGCGCGGTAGGCGAGTTCGGCGGGGCCGACCTCGTCGTCGCGGAGTTGGTTGGACATGATCCGCAGCACCCATTCCATCAGTGTCCGGTTGTGCATGCCGACCCGGCTCAGTTCGCGCATGATCGAGGGTCGGCCGATGACGCGGGCGAACAATCGGGCGACCTTGAAGTACTGCCCGTACTCGGCGTCGAGCCGCTTGGAGTAGTGCTGCAATCGAGTTGAGTCGCCGGTGATCAGCGCGTCGTGCAGCACGTCGGCCGCGATCTGGCCGGTCTCGTAGGCGTAGTCGATGCCGTCGCCGTTGAACGGGCTGACCGCTCCGGCGGCATCACCGACCACCAGATAGGTCGGTCCCGCAGTGGGCGAGACGGACCCTCCCATCGGGATCCGGCCGGACATCGGCACCTGCTCGGGCGAGCCGGGATCGATCTGCCACCGATCGGCAATGCGCTCGACGAACGACTCGAGCAGATGGGCCGTGTTGACCGACTTGAAATCGCGGAACGTGCTCAACAATCCGACGCCGACGTTGACCGTGCCGTCGCCCACCGGGAACACCCACCCGTACCCGGGCACGGCTGTGTCGTTGCGGTCGACGAGATCGAGTGCCGATTCGATCCATGGCTCTGCCGACCGGGGCGAAGTCCAATAGCCGCGGGTGGCCGTGGCGTAGGGCCAGTCGCGGGCGCGGAACGTACCGAGCGATCGGCCGAAGCGACTGTTCGCTCCGTCCGCGATCACCACGTAACGAGCCGTGATCTCGCGCGGCTCGCCCGTGGATCCCTGGACGACCGCGCCGCGGACGAATCCGCGAGAGACCAACGACCGGACTGCCTCGTGGCCTTCGAGCAACGTCGCCCCTGCCGCGACCGCATGACGGACGACGACGGCATCGAGTTCGCTGCGGCGAACCACGTATCCGTGTTGCCCGAACTCGGGGTGGTCCGGCCACTGCAGCGTCATCTCGCGATCGCCGGCAGTGACTCGTACACCTTCGTAGCGATGGAAGCCGGCGAGTTCGTGTGCCAAGCCCATGTCGGTCAGTTGGCGAACGGCGCGCGGCGTGAGAGCGTCACCGCACGTCTTGTCCCGGGGCAGCGTCCGCCGCTCGACGATCGTGACCGCATGGCCGGCCGATGCAAGCCAGAACGCTGCAGCGGCGCCGGCGGGCCCGGCACCGACGACGAGCACGTCGACCGGACGGATCGAAGTCATGTCGAGCGGACGTGTCAGGCGGTGGCGTCGGCAGCGGTCGCCGGCCGAGCATCGACGCCGATCGGCAGCACACCCTTGACTTTGTCGTGCAGGTTCTCGAACGTCAACGTTCCGGATTCGAGGCCTGCGTAAATCGCCGACTCTGGCGAACACCACAGATCGAACTCGGCAGCCCACTTCTCGTCGGTGGGCGAGATGCCCCCGAGGTCGTAGCGCTCGTGGCACACGACCGCCAGGATCTGGGCCTCACTGAGGCCGGTGCCTTGGGCGGGCATGTAGGCGCCGTTGTAGCCGAGGTGGCCGACCGATGGATCGCCGTAGAACTTCAAGCCGGCATCGGCGAACGCCTGGCTGCCGACGTACACCAAGTTGAGTTGGTCTTCGATGTGCGGGAACGTCTTGGCTGCATCGCCGTTGTTGAAGCTGCGACCGACGCCGCCACCACCGGCTGCGCCGTGGCAGGTGGCGCATGACGCGTAGACCGCGGCACCGTCGCCCAGCGGACCGCCGACGACCTTGGCCTGCGGCTTGACGCCCTGCACGTACATGAAGCCCCAAATCGGCAACAGGCTGAGGGTTGCCATCGCCCAGAACGGAATCCGCTTGCGGGTCTTGGCTGCCGTGATGAACGCTGGGTCCGGCTTGGGGGGCGGGGGAGCCGATGGCGCAGCCTTGGCCGGAGCAGCAGCTTTGGCGGGCGCTGCGGCAGCCGTCGTGGCAACTTCTTTGGAACTGGACGTCGACGCAGCAGGCGTGGCGGCTCCGCCAGCGGCGGCACGGCGCTCCTGGGCCCGCTTCAGAAGATGCTCGGGAATTTCAGTCACTGGAATCCTTTCGCCGCGACCGTCCGGGCGCGCACGATGTCTGCGAGAGACAGCTTGATGGGATAGCTGGTCTCACCTTAGAGCGCGAGCCCGTCGAAAAGTGAATCGCTGCGAATCACCAAGAGGGTCGCGGTGTGCACATGTTCACAACGATGTGGAGGGTTCGAATTCGCATGGTAAACCTGTAGCCATCACCCTTGCTGACATCTCGTTGACCCTCCTGCTTCGAACAATGGGTGTGTCATCGCAACGTCTCCCTGCGGTCTGTCCAGTAGCGAACTGGCAGTTGCAGGGGTGCCCGCGACTACAGTTCGATTCGCCATGGGAAACGACTCCTTGGCACCACACCGGAAAGGCGACTTCAGCTTGATCTTCGCACTCGACATCTTGAAGTGGCCCGGCATGAACCAGGCTTTTCTCGTATCGTTGTTCGCCACCCTGGCGATGACGTTCGGGGCGATCGCATATGGCAAACGGCGTCCGATCGGCACGCCGTTCAGCTGGGGCGAGTCGATGCTGGCGTCTCTCTATGTCTTCGGAGTGATGTTCATCGCCTACGGCGTCGTGCCCGACCGTTTCATCCAGCACGCCGACAAAGAACTTCACTGGAGCAAGCAGAAGCTCCTCTACGGACCGTTCGATCTGTTCAAGGATCAGCCCCATGGCGGCTTCTTCCCGTTCACGGTTTCGTACCAGGAAATCCGCGACATCGTCGTCGTCGTCATCCACGCTGTCTTCTTCGCTTTGCAGGTGTGGGCATGGATCGTGTGGCAGAACCGTGGCAAGAACAAGGCAACGAGCACTGCCGTCGAGACCAGCACATACGGCCGGCCGTTGGTGAAGAAGGCCTGACATGGCACGTACCGACGCCAACCCGCCTATGCCCGAGTGGTCCCAGGAGTACCAACTCGTCGAAGTGGACGCGGACTATCTGACCAAGGCGGTGAAGCCCAAGCAGTTCATCCACATCGATCAGACCGAGTGCATCATGTGTGAGGGCTGCGTCGACATCTGCCCGTGGAAGTGCATCCACATGGTCGCCCCCGAGGCGATCGCCGAGGCAACCGGTACCGAACTACCCGGCAACGACCCGAGTGACAACGTCGTGTTCATCATCGACGACGACGTGTGCACCCGTTGTGCACTCTGCGTCGACCGTTGCCCGACCGGCGTCATCATCCTCGGCAAGGTCGTCACCGCAGGTGCCACTGGCGACAACCACACCCGTACGAACAATCACGGCTACGCCTACGGCCTCAGGCTGTAGAGGAGACCCCCATGGCGACGAACATCGACGAAAATCCACGCCCCACCGTCAAGGACCGTGTGTCCAAGGTGACCACGGCGACCCAAGGCAGCCAGGCCTGGAGCAGCATCTTCCGCCCCGGGTCGATCTTCCGCAAGGGCTATACCGACAGCCCGCGTAACCGCAGTTACGTGATCATGAACTCGGTGCTGTACCACCTGCACCCGGTGAAGGTGAAACGCCACGCGGTCAAGGTCAGCTACACGTTGTGCCTCGGCGGACTGAGCTTCTTCCTCTTCATTCTGTTGACGGTGACGGGCATCTTCTTGATGTTCTTCTACCGCCCGGAGGCCTCACAGGCCTGGAACGACATCAACAACCTGCAGACCTCGGTGGCATTTGGACTCCTTGTTCGCAACATGCACCGATGGGGTGCCCACTTGATGGTGCTCTCGGTGTTCCTCCACATGGCCCGCGTCTTCTACCACGGCGCCTACAAGGCACCTCGAGAGTTCAACTGGGTGATCGGCATCATCCTGTTGACCCTCACCCTGCTGCTGTCGTTCACTGGCTACCTGCTGCCGTGGGACCAGTTGGCGCTGTGGGCCGTGACCGTGGGAACGAACATGATGGGCTACACCCCTGTGTTGGGTTCCCAAGTGAGATTTGTCCTGCTCGGCGGTGCCGAGATCGGACCCGAAACGCTGTTGCGTTGGTACGTCCTGCACGTGCTGTTCTTCCCGTTCATCATCGTCATCTTCATGGCCATCCACTTCTGGCGGGTTCGTAAAGATGGCGGCATTTCGGGCCCGCTCTGACAGAAAGGGGTTGACCGTTCATGACTGAAATCCCAGAACATCTCCTCAAGCGGGCGCAAGCCGCCCGTGAGAAGGCCGAAACCGAAGCAGCACCCGCTGCCCCGGCGGCCGCGGCCTCGGACGCACCTGCAGCCGACCCGCGGATCCCCGCGCACCTGCTCGAACGCAGCCGCGCAGCAAAGGCCAAAACCGAAGGTGGCGCTGACGCGCCTGCCGGCGGTGGTGGTGGTGGTCTCGCCGTTGCCGAGAAAATCGGTGCGGTTGTGTCCGCTCCGGCAACCGGTGGCGGCATTCCCGTCGGTGCCGGTCCGGGTGGCCACACCCAGCGTCTGCTCACCGTGGTCAAGAGCGGCTCGATCCAAGAGGTCAAGGCTGCTCCGATCGACAAGGTTCACACCTGGCCGCACCTGCTCGCTGCCGAGTTCGTGGCGGCGATCGCCTGTACGTCGGCGCTGTTCGTGTTCAGCATCTTCGTCAACGCACCCTTGTTGCAGTTCGCCAACATCAACCAGACCCCGAACCCGTCGAAGGCCCCGTGGTACTTCCTCGGTCTGCAGGAATTGTTGACGATGTTCCACCCGATGGTCGCCGGCGTGACCCTGCCCGGTGTTGGTCTGATCGTGATGATCCTTGCCCCCTACATCGACAAGAACCCGTCGAACAAGCCAGAGGATCGCAAGTTCGCGACATCGCTGATGACGATCCACATGATGTTCTGGGCAGTCCTGGTCATCATCGGCTCGTTCTTCCGTGGACCGGGCTTCAACTTCACGCTGCCCTGGCGTGACGGAATCTTCTTCGAATTGTGAGGTGATGACATGAGCCAAACAGCAGCAATCGGAATCGTGATCGCCGTGGTGGTCGTCCTGGCAGCCGTGGTGTTTCTCACCGCCGCGCGGCGGACCGATGTCCGCGGCGCCGGAGCGCTCTCGCGCGAAACCCGCCAGCGTGACGTCAAACGAGACCGTGACGCCGACATCGACCTGCCGGTCGCGCCATCGGGCAAGTCGGTCGAGCGAGCAGCCGCCCAACGTCGCTCCACCGCAGTGGTCAAGGCCGACAACCTTGCGATCACACCCTGGGTCGCTCCGGATGCCGACGCGATCGGCCTGTCGCGACGGGTGTTCTTCAACCGCGCCTACATCAGCTTGATGGGACTCGGCATCGCCGGCTTCGCAGCCGCCTCGTTCGTCGGCTTCCTGTGGCCGACCAGCACGGGTGGCGGCTTCGGTGGCAAGGTCGGCGCCGGCAAGCTCAACGACATCATCCTCAACATCCGGCTCAACAACGGCTTCTACTACTTGCCCGAGGCTCGGACCTGGATCACGGCCTACCCGCCGGATGGGTTGCCGAAAGCCAAGGGCATCTATCAGCCGCAGCTCATCCCGGGCATGGAAGCGGGCCTCGTCGCCCTCTACCAGAAGTGCCCGCACCTCGGTTGCCGCGTCCCCAACTGCGCCAGTTCACAGTGGTTCGAATGCCCCTGCCACGGCAGCCAGTACAACCGCGTCGGTGAGAAGAAGGCCGGCCCCGCACCGCGTGGCATGGACCGTTTCATCGTCGAAGTCAGCGGTGGCGGCGACGTCACCATCGACACCCTCGGCGGCGCTGCGTTCCCCGGCCCGGCGATCGGCGTCAACACCACCGGCCAAGAGGCCGAGGGTCCCCACTGCATCACAGGCGGACACTGACCGATCATGCTCGCAATTAGTACGACGCCCATGGCGTTCATCATCCTGTTGGTCATCGCAGTCGGTTTCATCGTCTACGCAATCTCCAACCGCAAGGCGAGCAGTCCCGAACTCGGTTCGGAGATCGAACTCGCTGCCAACCGCAAGCCGTACTACGACGACGAGGTCCTCGAAGGTCGTCGCCTCGAGCGGGTGCAGTTCATTGGCCTGCTGTTCCTCATCGTCAGCGTCGTTGGACTGCCGCTGTACTGGATCCTCGAGCCGAGTCGCCAGGCAGGTGCCCAAGAGCACTCTGACAACCGTGCCATCGGATGGGGCAAAGAACTGTTCGCTCCGACCAGCGAGGGTGGCTTCAACTGCGCCGGTTGCCACGGCGGCATGACCGGCTCCGGCGGCGTCGCCGTGTGGGCCAACACCGATCCGAAGACCAACTTGGTCACGTCGGTCAACTGGTTCGCTCCGGCACTCAACACCGTGCTGTACCGCTTCAGCGAGGACGAGGTCCGTTTCATCCTCGTCTATGGTCGTCCGTTCTCACCGATGTCGCCGTGGGGTCTCGACGGCGGCGGCCCGATGAACGCCCAGCAGATCAACAACTTGATCGCGTACCTCACCTCGATCCAGGTGGATCGCGCCGGATGCGCAGCGAATGCGACCAGCACCAAGACGTGTGATGGCGGCACCCTGCCGGCAGAGACTCAGGATGAGATCACCGCCGCCGCGCAACTCACCGTCGACAACAAGAAATATGCGTCACTCGGCGAAGCGCTGTTCAACCTCGACATGGCGAGTGGGGCGTACTCGTGCGCCCGCTGCCACACCACCGGCTGGAGCTACGGCGACCCCGGCGTCAGCGGTGGTGGAGCAATGGGACCGAGCCTCACCAGCGGAGCCGCGATCATCAAGTTCCCGGTCGAGTCGGACATGATCTCGTTCATCAGCGCCGGATCAGAGATCGGCAAGAAGTACGGACTGCAAAGCCAAGGCAGTGGTCGGATGCCCGGCTTCGGTGCGATGCTGACCGACGAACAAATCAAGCTCATCGTCGAATACGTGCGGGGTCTGTAAATGTCAGCGTTGCTTGCCATCAACTGGGAGCCGCAGCTCCGAGGCATCCTCATCATCATCATCTCGGTGACGATCTTGTGCGGGTCCATCTACCTGATTCTCGGCACCAACATTGGCGCCCGCCTCGGGTTCCTGCTCACGCTGTCGGCCCTTGCCGGCTGGATGATGATGATGGGCCTGGTCTGGTGGGCCTTCGGTCTCGGCCTCCAAGGCGACGTGGCCTCGTGGAAGCCGGTCCCGGGGCAGACGATTCTGCAGACTCCGACCGCACTCCAAGAAGCCGGCATTCTCCATAGCGATGCTGCGCTGCCGGCCAACGACGCGTCCTTCGTCGATCAGGCCACCGCTCTCGACGACCTGTTGTTGGGCAACGACTGGGACAAGTTGAGCGAGTCCAGCCCGAGCTACGGCCAGTCGGCCGCTGCTGGTGGCGTCGAGATCGAGCGAGACGGCACGCTGACCGCCGGCCGCTACCAGGTCGTCGCGGTGTTCAACAAAGGCGGCGAGCGCTACCCCAAGATCAGCGATGCACTCGACTTCACAGCGTTCCTGCACAAGCCGCACTACATCGTCGTCGAAGTTGCAACGCTGATTCAGCAACGTGACGAACCGGGCCGAGCCCCGGCCCGTGCCGAGATCGACGTGACCCAGCCGCACCGGTACGTCTACATGGAACGCGACCGCGGCAGCAAGCGCTACCCGGCGGCCTATATCGCGCTCGGATCAGCGATCGTGTTCTTCTCGACGTGCTGGCTGCTGCACACCCGCGACCGTCGGGTCCAGCTCAACCGCTCGGCGGGTCTCGCAGTACCGGCAAAGGAGTAGGCAATGGGCCAATACCTGCCCGTCATCGTGTTGATGGTGCTCGCCATCGTGTTCGGTGTCGCCAGCTTCGGGGCGTCGCGGTTGCTGGCACCCCGTCGACCCTCCGCTGCCAAGGAAGCGCCGTACGAGTGCGGCATCCTGCCCAGCCGTGAGCCACCGGAACGCTTCCCGGTCAGCTTCTACATCGTCGCGATGCTGTTCATCATGTTCGACATCGAGATCATCTTCATCTACCCCTACGCCGTGTCACGCCGTGAGCTCGGATCGTTCGCGTTCTGGGAAATGATTGCATTCACCGTCGTGTTCTTCGCAGCGTTCGTCTACGTCGTGGCCCGAGGTGCACTCGATTGGGGACCTGCCCAGAAATACCGCCGCCTCGACAACTCGGTCTCGGCCGAGCGCACGCTCACGAGCACGATCAGGCGGGTCGGCACCGAGGGACGCATCGACGAAGTGCTCGATGTCAATCAGGACCGACCGGAACGGGCAGCCTGATGGGCCAGATCCAAGACATCGTCGACGACGGCCTCGGTGGCATCCAGCACAACGCCCTCACGGGCAGGGTCGAAGACCTGATCAAGTGGGCCCGCAGCCGCAGCAGTTGGGGTGCAACCTTCGGACTCGCCTGCTGTGCGATCGAGATGATGGGCGCCGGTGGCGCCCATTACGACCTCAGCAGGTTCGGGATGGAGGTTTGGCGGGCGAGTCCGCGCCAGGCCGACATCATGGTGGTGGCTGGACGTGTCAGCCAGAAGATGGCCCCCGTTCTGCGCCAGGTCTATGACCAGATGATGGAGCCCAAGTGGGTCATCAGCATGGGTGTCTGCGCCAGCAGCGGCGGCATGTTCAACAATTACGCAATCGTCCAGGGTGTTGACCAGATCGTTCCGGTCGATGTCTACGCTCCGGGCTGCCCACCAACGCCGGAGACGCTGATCCACGCAATCGAGACCCTGCACCAATTGATCGAAGACGGCGAGATCATGAAGCGTCGGGCCGCAACCGGCGCCGGGGCCAACGTCCACATCACCGAGATTCCGGTGACGGTCGAGCCGACTCCGATCCTGCTGTCGCGAACACCCAGGCCCGCAACTCCAGCGGGCGTGTGACCAATGAGTGACTCCACACCCACAGCGGAACCCACAGCGAAATCCGACGCGGACACTCCCGCTCCTGAGCCGCCGCCCACGATCCACGGTCATCTCGTCACCGAGAGCCTGGGCCAGTCGGTCATCCACGTCCCCCGAAACGCCTATGTCGCAACCGTCAAGAAGTTGCTCGCCGACGGATACGTCCAGGCGACGGATTTGTGCGGCGTCGACTACCTCACCCATCCGGGGCGCACGCTGCCGGATGGCGTGGTCGGCGAGCGGTTCGAGGTCGTCGTCAACCTGCTCGACACCGATCACCGTCGGCGTCTGCGGATTCGGGTTCAGATCCCGGTCGACGACGCAACGCTGCCAACCCTGTTCGATCTGCATCCCGGCACCGAGGCAATGGAGCGCGAGGCGTACGACATGTTCGGCATCGTCTTCACCGATCACCCGGATCCCAGCCGAATCCTGATGCCTGAGGACTGGGACGGTCATCCGCTGCGCAAGGACTACGAGGTGGGCGCGATCCCGGTCCAGTTCAGCAATGACTTTCGGATTGCTGCAGGGCCCGCCGCTGCTGGGCCGATATCTGGCACAGGCACGCAAGGAGCACTCCGATGAGCATCTTCGTGACCGATGACGAAAAAGACGAATTGATTCGTCAGACCAGCGAGGGTGCCCAGGAACTGCGCCCGCGCGGCGAGATGACGGCCAAGGAGTTGATGCGCGAGGTCGACTCCGTCTTGCGCCTCAGCGAGACCGATGCCGCCAAGCTCGGCGTGATCCAGGCCGAACTCGATCCTGATGCGGTGCCCGGCCAGACCGGCGATGTCGCCGAGCAGACCATGATCATCAACATGGGGCCTCAGCACCCGAGCACCCACGGCGTGTTGCGGATGATGCTCGAACTCCAGGGCGAGACCGTGCTGAGGTGCAAGCCGATCATCGGGTACCTGCACACGGGTATGGAGAAGACGGGTGAAGATCTGACGTTCATGCAGGGCGGCACCAACGTCACCCGGATGGACTACCTCAGCCCGCTCAACAATGAGCTGGTGTTCTCGATGGCGACCGAGAAGTTGCTCGGCATCGACGGCGACATCCCCGAGCGCGCGGTGTGGATGCGAATGCTGCTCAGCGAGCTCAACCGGATGAGCAGTCATCTGTTGTTCTGTGCGACCAACGGGATGGATCTCGGTGCAGTCAGCATGATGCTGTACGGCTGGCGCGAGCGCGAAGAAGTGCTGCGGTTCTTCCAGAAGGTGACCGGCTTGCGGATGAACCACAACTTCATCCGTCCCGGTGGCCTCGCCGCCGATCTTCCTGCCGGCTGGCGCGACGACGTCTTGCGCCTGCTCGAGATGATCCCGCCCCGGCTCGAGGAATACGACATCTTGATGACCGGCCAGCCGATCTGGCGCGATCGTCTCCAAGGCGTCGGTGTCATCACCGCTCAGGAAGCCCTCGCCCTCGGTGCGACCGGTCCGATCCTGCGAAGTACCGGAATGGCCTGGGACCTGCGCCGCGACATGCCGTATCTGCACTACGACGAGGTCGAGTTCGACGTCATCGTCGGGTCGTACGGCGACTGCTTCGACCGCTACGCGATCCGTCTCAACGAGATCCGCGAGTCGATTCGGATCATCCATCAGATCCTCGACAAGCTGCCGTCGGGTGACTACCGAATCCAGAACAAGAAGGTCACCCCGCCGCCGCGGGCCCGGATCGACGAGTCGATGGAAGCGCTGATCCACCACTTCAAGATCTTCACCGAGGGCTTCAAGGTGCCCGAGGGCGAGACGTACGTCTCGATCGAGAGCCCACGCGGCGAGATCGGCTGCTACATCGCCAGCGATGGTTCGGCCAAGCCATACCGGATGCACGTCCGGGGACCGTCGTTCGTTAACTTGCAGTGCCTGCCGCACATGATGCGAAATTGCCTCGTCGCCGACGCAGTGGCCATCATTTCCAGCGTGGACCCCGTTCTCGGAGAAGTGGATCGCTAGTGAGTCGGCTGACAGAAGACAACGTTCGGGTCGCGCTCGAGATCATCGGCCGCTATCCCAAGGCCCGTTCGGCAACGATCCCGTTGCTCCACCTCGCTCAGCAGCAGGATGGCTACGTCACCAACGAGGCAATGGTCCACATCGGTGAACTCGTCGGGTCGACCTCGGCCGAAGTGCTGGGCACGGCGACGTTCTACGAGATGTTCAAGTTCGAACCGGTCGGCAAGTATCTGGTCAACATCTGCGGCACGTTGTCGTGCGCGCTGATGGGCGCCGGCGACCTGATGCACCATGCAGAGCAGTCGCTCGGAATCAAGTCCGGCAGCACAACGCCCGACGGATTGATCACGCTCGAGCACGCCGAGTGCCAGGCTGCCTGCACCGAAGCGCCGACGTTGCAGGTCAACTACCGCTACCGGTTCAAGGTCACCAACGAGTCGTTCGACCAACTGATCGATCAACTTCGCTCCGGCAAGCTCGGTGACGAGATCCCACCTCACGGGACCGTCGCACGCATCCGCCAGCGGATTCCAGCCGATCGAGGCGTTGGTCCACAGGCCCCTGACGACGTCACCACCGCACCGCAGTGGATGCCGGCTCCTGCTGCAGAAGGGGCATCGAAGTGAGTTCTGACACCCATCGCGCCACCACCTATGCCCATACGCCCGGGTTCTATTCCGGCGACCGGCCAGAGATCGTCACGTCGCGCTTCCAGCACGAAGACAGCTACACGATCGAGCGTTCGCTGGCAACTGGCGGCTACGAGGGTCTCAAAGCGGCGCTGAGCAAGCCTGCACCCGACATCCACGAAGATGTCAAGCGGGCCACCGTGCTCGGCCGTGGGGGCGCCGGGTTTCCGGCCGGAACCAAGTGGGGGCTGACGCCGCCCGGCGTGTTCCCCCGTTACCTCGTCGTCAACGGCGACGAGAGCGAGCCCGGCACCTACAAGGACCGGCTGCTGATGGAGCGAGATCCACACCAGTTGATCGAGGGATGTCTGATCGCTTGTTACGCGGCCGGACTGTCGCAGTGCTTCCTCTACATCCGTGGCGAGATGGCGCTGGCCCAAGAGCGGGTCGCGACCGCGCTCAACGAGGCCTACGCCGCCGGCTACATCGGTCGCAACATTCTCGGCACAGAGTTCTCGGTCGACATCGTCCTGCACTGGGGTGCTGGCGCGTATGTGGTCGGTGAGGAGACGGCGCTGATCGAGAGCCTCGAAGGCAACCGCGGGATGCCCCGGCTCAAGCCTCCGTTCTTCCCCGCTGCGATCGGGCTGTACGGCAAGCCCACCATCGTCAACAACGTGGAGACGCTCGCCAACCTGCCGTGGCTGATGGTCAACGGGGTCGATGCCTACCTTGCGGTCGGGACGGCGACATCGCCCGGCACCCGGATGGTCGCGATCTCCGGTCACGTCAACCGGCCGGGCGTGTTCGAGATCGTCAACGGCACCACCACCTTCCGCGACCTGATCTACGGCGACGAGTTCTGCCAAGGCATTCGCGGCGGCAACGAGCTCAAGGCGTTCGTGCCCGGCGGGGGATCCGCCCCGTGGTTCATCGCCGACCAACTCGACCTACCGTTCGAGGGTCGCCTCGTCGGCGCCGCTGGGTCGATGCTCGGCTCGGGAGCCATCATGGTGATGGACTCCACGACCGACATTCCGGCTGCTGCGCTCACGCTCACCGCCTTCTACGCCCATGAATCGTGTGGCAAGTGCAGCCCCTGTCGCGAAGGCGGCACCTGGCTGATGCGCATTCTCGAGCGCGTCGTCGCCGGCAGAGGCACCGCTCGCGACCTCGACCAACTGTTCGAAGTCGGCGAGATCATCTGCCCCGGTGCGTTCCCACATGCGTCCAGCGCAGCGCTCGACATTCCGGCCGTGCCGTTCCCGTACAAGATGACCACGATCTGTTTCGTCGGACCGTCGGCGTACGTACCCGTGCACTCCGCGCTCACGCTGTTCCGAGAAGAGTTCGAGGCGAAGCTCATCAAGCGTGTCCACATCCCTGTCACAGCAGGTGCACTGCGATGACCACGTCTACCGCCCAAGGCCCGGATGAGGGATCTGTCGACGAAACACCGGAGCCGATCGTGGATCCGAACGCCGTTGCGATCACGATCAACGGCCGCGCCGTCACGGCCCGCAAGGGTGACCTGATCATCAAAGCCGCCGAGGACGCAGGGGTGTACATCCCGCGTTTTTGCTACCACGAGCGGATGAGCAGTGTCGGCATGTGTCGCCAGTGCATCGTCGAGGTCGACACCGGCCGCGGCCCGCAATTGCTGGTGTCGTGCATGTTCCCCGTGTCCCCGGACATGAAGGTGATGACGGATTCACCAATGGCCAAAGACGTCCAAGAGGGCGTGCTCGAAATGTTGCTCGCCCAGCACCCGCTCGATTGTCCGGTGTGTGATAAAGGTGGCGAATGCCCGCTGCAGGACCAGGCGTTCAGCTACGGGCCCGGCGAGAGCCGTTACATCGAAGAGAAGCGCCACTACGAAAAGCCGCTCGCAATCAGTGATCTCGTCTTCCTCGATCGTGAGCGCTGCGTGCTCTGCGACCGTTGCACCCGCTTCGCCGACGAGGTTGCCGGTGACGCGCTGATCCATTTCACCCAGCGCGGCAACTTGACCCAGATCAATACGTTCCCGGATGAGCCGTTCTCGAGCTACTTCAGCGGCAACACCGTCCAGGTCTGCCCGGTTGGAGCGCTCACCGCCAAGCCGTACCGGTTCAAGGCTCGTCCGTGGGATCTCGACGAAGCCGAGAGCACCTGCACGGAGTGCTCGGTCGGCTGCCACATCGCCGTCCAGGCCACCCGCGACGAAGTCGTGCGCTATCAGGGTGTCGACTCCGAGGCCGTCAACTGGGGCTGGTTGTGCGACCGCGGTCGGTTCAGCTTCGAGGCCATCGTCAACGGCGACCGGATCGCAACGCCGCTCGTGCTGACCGCCGACGGTCACGCCCCGACCTCGTGGAACAGCGCGATTGGTTCGGTCCAGCAACTCATCTCGGATGCGCTCGCAGCTGGTGGCCCGAACAGCATCGCTGTGCTCGGTGGCGCCCGTGGCACCAACGAGGACGCATTCGCGTGGGCCCGACTGGCTCACGATGTGATCGGTACCCCGAACGTGTCGGCCCAACTGGCCGACGGATTGCCGGTCGGTGTGCTCGGTCTGAACCGGGCAACGATCGCCGAAGCCGCCAATGCCACGACCATCATCTTGCTCGGGCCGGACCTCAAAGAAGAGCTTCCCGTGCTGTACCTGCGAATGCGAGATGCATCGGAGCGCAAGCGCAGCAAGATCATCGAGTTCGCTCCGAAGGCGTCGGGTCTCACCCGCTACGCATGGCGCTCGTCGTTCTACGAACCCGGCACCCAGGCCGACGTCGTGACCGCTGCATTGCAGCAGGCCGACATTGCCGCGCAGATCGCCAAGGGTGATGTCGTCATCGTCGCCGGTCGGGCCAATCTCGCCGAGTCATCAGCTGCAACGGTCGCTGCCTTGCTGGCGCTGACGGCGGCGCTGCCCGAGGCAAAGGTCCTGCCAGCCTTGCGCCGTGGCAATGTCGTCGGCGCGCTGCAGGTCGGCCTCCGCCCGGGTGTCAACGGTCTCGACAGCAAGGGCATCCTCACCGCCGCTGCCGACGGCAAGATCGAGTGCCTGGTGTTGCTCGGTGCCGATCCGCTCAGCGACGTGCCCGACGCCGACCTTGCCCGACGGGCGCTCGCCAACGCTCGCCGGGTGATCGCCATCGACACCTTCGTCAACGATTCGTCGAAGCTGGCTCACGTCGTGTTGCCCGCCGCTGGTTTCACCGAGAAGTCGGGCACCACCACCAACATCGAAGGCCGCGTCACTCGAGTCGCCCAAAAGGTCACGATGCACGGCACGTCTCGGCCCGACTGGATGATCGCAGCCGAGATCGCCGCCAAGCTCGGCACCGACCTCGGCTTCACCTGCGTCGAAGACGTCACCGTCGCGATCAGCGAGCATGTCGATGGCTACGAGGGTGCTACGGAAGCAGCGTTGTCGGCCGATACCGAGGGCGTCATCGCAATCTCTCCGGCGATCGATCCGATCAATGCTCCGACGATCAGCTTGGGCGAACGCAACGCCTACGACTTCCGGCTGGTCGTGAGCCGTAAGATGTATGACGCTGCTGTCGGAACCAGCCACGCTCCGTCGCTTGCGCCGCTCGCGATCGGTACTGCGCTCTACGTGCATCCGCTCGATGTCAGCCGGATCGGATCGGTCGTGGGCAACGAGGTCAAGGTCACCAGTCCCAAGGCGATGATGATTCTCCAGTTGCGCACCGATGAATCCGTCCAACGCGGCACGGCCTGGGTGCCGTTCAACCAGCCTGGCAACGCCCGTATCGGTGACCTGATCGACATTGCCGCTTCGGTCACCGACGTCCGGATCGAGACCCTGTGATGCTCGCTCTGGACAGCCTCCTCGAAGACATTGGTCTGCGCTCGATCCTGATCATGGCCCTCAAGGTGCTGATCATCTTCGTGATCGGCCTCGTCGGCACGATGTTCATGGTCTGGTTCGAGCGCAAGATCGTGGCCGGTATGCAGAACCGGGTCGGACCCAACAAGGCCGGCCCCTACGGCATCCTGCAGACCCTGGCCGATGGCATGAAACTGATCTTCAAGGAAGATCTGATGCCGAACCGGGCGGACCGCATCGTCTATCGGATCGCGCCGTTCCTTGCGTTCGTGCCGGCCTTTCTGGTCTGGTCGGTCATCCCCCTCGGTGGCGACTTCCGCAATGGCAAGGGCGGTGTGATCCACATCTTCGGCCGTGACACGCTCGCTCAGTTGGCCGATCCGCCGATCGGGGTGCTGCTGTTGCTCGCCCTCAGCGGTATCGGCGTGTACGGGATCATGCTCGCCGGCTGGTCGTCGGGCTCGAAGTACCCGCTGCTCGGCTCGGTGCGGGCCTCGGCCCAGATGGTGTCCTACGAAGCATCGCTCGGTCTCAGCATGGGCGCCGTCATCCTCGTCGCCGGCACGCTCAGCACCAACGCAATCGTCGCCAGCCAGAACGGGGTCAGCAACTGGCTGGTCATCTCCACCGGCGTGGTCCCGTTCTTCATCTTCATGGTGTCGGCCACGGCCGAGCTCAACCGACCTCCGTTCGACCTGGTCGAAGCCGAACAAGAATTGGTCGGCGGCTTCAACACCGAATACTCGGCCTTCATGTTCGCCTTGTTCTATCTGGCCGAGTTCATGAACACCGTGACGATGAGCGGCGTGATCGTGACCCTGTTCTTCGGTGGCCCCCAGCCGTTGTCGTTCAAGCTCGGCAACTTCGAATACGGCGGTTGGCTGCCGTTCGGTCCGCTCAGCGGCACCGTCTGGTTCGTGGCCAAGCTGCTCGTGTTCCTCTACATCTACGTCTGGTTGCGCGGCACGTTGCCTCGCTTCCGCTACGACCAGTTGATGAACCTCGGCTGGAAGGTGCTGATCCCGACGTCGCTCGGCTGGTTCATCGTGCTCGCGTCGCAGCGTGTCGCCGACGACAACGATTGGAACAAGTATCTGGTCACAGCGGTCTCGATCGCAGTGTTGTTCCTGTGCGCCGGGATGCTTGTTGCCGCGACCAGGGTGAGTGCGAAGAACCGAGAGCGAGAGGCGGCGATGTTCTGATGGGCTATCTGGAAGGTTTTGTGGTCACCATCAAGCAGCACCGCCTGTTCGGCGGCAAGCGAGTCACGAAGAACTATTCCGGCGGACGGGTCAACAGAAGGGATCCGGCCAGAGGTGAGAAGCAGGACGAGAAGGCCCCCAAGCCGGAACGCCTCCATGGTCGCCATGTACTGAACAAGTACGAGGACGGTATGGAGAAGTGCATCGGCTGCGAACTGTGCGCCGGCGTCTGCCCGGCCAAGTGCATCTACGTCCGTGGTGCTGACAACGACCCCACCGATCCCACATCGCCGGGCGAGCGATTCGGG
>JBDSDH010000133.1:0-59888 GCA_039920665.1 Ilumatobacteraceae bacterium | reverse complement strand
GCGTCCTCGTCGGCGATCCAGCGGTTCGGCTCGGTGTCGAAACGCATCAGCGCCGCATCGGTTTCGGCGCCGATGACGAACGTGCGCTCGCAGCGAACACCGGACAGAGCATCGGCGAGTTCGGGGTCGACCAACAGGATCCGGGCCCCGCTGTGATCAACGATGTACTGGATTTCGGCGGCGACGAGGCGAAAGTTGATCGGCACGAGTACTCGCCCAGATCCGCTGACACCGAAGAACGCAGTGAGCAGGCGGGCAGAGTTGTGGCTCACCATCGCAACCCGCTCGCCCTGCTCGATGCCGAGTTCGTCGAGTCCTGCGGCCAGCGCCAGGGCCCGCCGCTGCATCTCGGCGTAGGTCGCCTCACCCCAACTCTGTGCCGGTTGATCGGCCTCGTCGACGAACCCGATTCGGTCGGGGTACACCTCGGCGGCTCGCCGCAAGAAATCGTTGACTGTCAGCGCAACTTTCACGAACCCAAACCCCCTCGTCGACCCGGAGCCATCCGGCCCTCAGTGTCGGGATTCAACCTAGGCGCGAGCCAGTCCTTCGACGTACTTGCGGGTCGTCATCGAACCATGGCCCGGCGCACGGCTCTGTTGTGGTCGGCGAGTCGACTCAGCTTCGAGGTGGTTGGAATCATGCCGACGGTGTCGCAATCGCTCTCACGCTCGAGTTGGCCAAGGCCCGTCTGGCTCTCGACGAGATTTGTGGATCTGGCGGGGTAGGTCACCGACACACTCTCGTCGATGACTCAATCTGGTCGATGACTCAGTCCGGTCGATGACTCAGTCTGGTCGATGACAGTCCGGTCGATGACTCAGTCTGGTCGATTCGGTCAGTTGATGACGCGACGGACGGCAGCGATGCGATCGTCGGCCGGAAGCGGGCTGATCTTGACGACATCGCCAGCGCGGGCGGACTGGATCCACTGGGTGGAGCTGATCGCGATGCCGACATGGCTGATGTAGGTCTTTCCGGAACCGACATAAAAGACCAGATCGCCCGCCTGGATGTCGACGGTACGCCAGTCGACGGCGACACCTTTTGCCGACTGCAACAGACTTTGGTGGGGGAGGTTGACGCCGACTTGCCTGAACGCTGCGACGACGAGACCACTGCAGTCGTAGGTGTCGGGTCCGGCTGTGTTGAACAGATACGGCTTGCCGAGTTCACCCTGCAGGAACGACAGCACTCTGGTGATCGAGGACTGCTGCGGTGAGGCCGTTCCGTCGGTCGCCGGGGTTGCGGCGACAGCCGCCGCAAGGGCGGGGATCGGCAAGGTCGCCGGCGGCAGAACGAGGCGAGTTCCCGGATGGATCATGCTGGCGACGGTCATGTTGTTGGCGGCGAGCAATGCCTTCAGGGTGACCCCGTTGCGTGTCGCGATCGAGTAGAAGAAGTCGCCGTTGCCGACCACGTACTCGCCGGCGACAGCCGCGACAGCGGGCGCTTCGGGAGCGTTCGCCGGGACTGCAACAGCAGCGCTTGCCACGGCCGCGGCCGCCAACTTGGGCGGCGCAGCTGGGACTGCGAGAGTCGCAGGCGGAATCGTGAGTTTCGTTCCGGGAAAGATCGGTGTTGTGACCGTCATCGAATTGGCGTCGAGCAGTGCCTTGAGGGTCACGCCGTGGCTGCTTGCAATGCCGACCAGATAGTCGTTCTTGATGACGACGTACGGTGTCGAGCCGACGCTGACGACCGACGCGATGGCAGTCTGGGCGGCAGCGGCAGGCGCCGGGCCTGTCGTCGCGGCAGCTCTCTCGGCGGGCAAGCTGCCACCATTCGGCACCGCCAGCTGGTCACCCGGATGAATGGAACTGGTCACCGTGAGTGCATTGACCGCCAGCAAATCGTTGATCGTCACCTTGAGCTTCACGGCGATCCCGAACAGGTAGTCGCCGTTGGTGACGGTGTAGACCAACGTCGAAGTCTCGACCGCTACCACAGGTGGAGCTGCCTGGACGGCAGTCGATCCCACCACCGCCCCGAACGACAAGGTGGTGGCGGTGGCAACGAGGACGGCAACGCCGAATCGAGACATGCAGTTGCTATCGGCTCGCATGGGCCGACACTTTACATACAGGTGAGGGTTATCGCTAGGGGCGCGGCGAACTTCTCAGTGTCGCAGACCACACAACGCGAATCGCGGATGGTCCCGGACCGTGTTGTTGAACGTGAGAGTGCCCAGGTCAGGCTGTGGAAGTCCCCTGATCGTCAATCGTGTCGAGACGGCCGCGAAATTTTTCCATTCGGCGGTCCCAGCGAGGGCCCGTCTCCGTGAGCCAGGACACGACGGTAGCGAGTGGAGCCGGGGTCGCGGTGTAACGCACCTCGCGCCCGACCCGGACCGGACGTGCCAGCCCTGCGTCGACCAGTATCTGCAAATGTTTGACGATCGCCTGACGCGTCAGCGGAGCATCGCGGCTGGTCGGGCACTCGCCTGCCAAGTGTGTGGCGGTAGCTGGACCTTGATGGATCAGCCGCTGGAGGATGAACCGACGGGTGGGGTCGGCCAATGCCCCAAACAGTTCATCGAGCGGCCCACGACTCACTTCCGGGCGCTCGTCAGTCACTGCACCAACGCCATCGCGACCGTGCAAGCGGAACCCTCCTCGTCGCCCCGCCAGGTGAAGGCGAGCCGCGCGTGGGGCGTGACCTCGTCGATTCGGATCACTCGTCGGCGGCCATCCTCCGTCGTCTGGCCCAACATGCCAACCCTCAACTCGACGTTGAAGTCATCGACCAGCCATGTCGACAATTGTTCTCGCGATCCGAGAAGCCTCCATAATTGATCGAGAGTCTGATCGACAGTGATGTAACCTCGAATGAGGCCCTGACCTGCAGCGTTCGAAGATCGAGGGTTGAGAGTTGAGGGTTGAGGGTTGGTCTGTCGGTTGGTGATTGACGGCGGCATGGGCTGAGCCTAGCGCAACAACATGGTTGCACTTGGAGAGTCCCGGCTGACGACGAACTGCAACCTGTCAGTTGCATATAATTGTCCAGCAGACGTCATTCTGATTCCCGCCGTCATCGAATCGACCGCCCATGGCGAGCGAGCATTCGACATCTGGGTTGGTCGACCACGTCATCGAGGGAGCGATGTTGCCCGCTGGGGGCTCGATGGTCGCGCCCTGCCATCGACGACGAACACGGCGGCGAAGGAACCTATGTGACGGATGTCACCGGAGGTCGAACGGCTGCGAAGGTGATCATCGAGCGCGTTCGGAATCCCAACGACTGATAGACCCGACGCGCTCCATCGTTGGACTCGGCAACGTGAAGGATCGGCGTCGATCCGTCGGCGACGATGCCTCGTGCCACAGCGGCGGTGACGGCCGCCGCCAGTCCACGACGTCGCGCATCGGGGTGTGTACACACGGCGCTGATCTCGGTGTGGGTCGGGGTGCGCATTCGCTGACCTGCCATCGCGATCAACCGGCCGTTCTCGAACACGCCGTGATACCCGCCGAGTTCGATGGTGCGCGGGCGGAAGGGGCCGGGCTCAGTGAGCGCCACCAGTGCGACCATCGCCTCGACATCGTCGTCGCCGAGGGGACGAATGCCCGCTGGGACGGCGGCGTCGACGAGCGACCCGAGGACCATCTGGTGGCCGAGGCCGCCGCCGAGGTAGGTCCAGTCAGGCGGAGGATGAACGCCGTTGGATCCGCACATCATCAGCTGCGACGAACCGGCGAGCGATGCCAACTCGTCCCACGACTCGGCCGAGGTGTCGTCGATCGCAGCGAAGACGGCAACCTCGCGTCGAAATGTCCGCGCCGCGCCGTGGCCGATCGCGAAGTCGCTCAGTGTCGTGGTGAGCGCGGTCCATACCGGGTTGTCGAGCGGATGGACGTTGTCGGTCATCCGACCACCAACTCGTGCAGCCGATCCAGATCGGTGAGGTCGGCGAAAACGGCGTCTGCTCCAAGTCGTTCGAGAATCTCGAGCGCCTCGGTGCCGGTCGCCACGAGCACGCACCGGACCCCTGCCTCGCGGGCGCACTCGAGATCGCGGGACGTGTCGCCGATCACCCACGTTCGTCGTGGATCGACATCGACGCCTCCGGCTGCGAGCCGCGCCAGGGACATCCGGACCAGTTCGGTTCGGATCCGGTGATCGCTTCCATAGCCACCGTGTTCGAGCTGGAGGTGGTGATCCAGCCCGGCGGCCTCGACCTTGTGGCGGGCGATGGATCGGAGGTTGCCGGTGACGACCGTCTGGACGATGTCCGCCGCAGCGAACGCATCGAGTGCTTGCGCGGCGCCGGGCTTGGCAGAGGTCAGCGCCCGGAACTCGTCAGCGAATATCTGATAGTGGGCGTCGACCGCGGCCAACAGCGCGGGTACGAGGGCCGGATCATCGAAGCCGGCTGCAGCAAGCACGAGCGCGGCGATATCGGGATCGGTGCGACCGCCCATGTCGATGACGGCCGAGGGGAACTCGGCACCGGTCACCGCTCGCAGCGCGGCGGCGTAGGACAGCCGGCCGGTCCCAGCCGCGCGCAGCAGCGTGCCATCGAGATCCCACAGCACCGCAGTCGTCGTCATCGGAACTGTTCTATCGGCTTGGCCTGCCCCAGCCGTCGAGCGGGCGTCATGCGGCGCGTCGAGCGGCTACGTCAACAATCGCACCAGTCGACGCTCGCCGACAGTCAATCCGACCGGCGATCGACCGACCTGTGGTGTCCACTGTTCGCCAAGTGTGCCATCGAGAAAGTGTTCGACGATGGTGGGATGAACGTAGCTCGAGCGGCAAACCGCGAGCGTGTTGCCGAGGTGCCCCGCAACGATCCGCAACGCAGCGTTCACTGTTCTCGGCGCGATGTCCTCGTCGTCGACTGCCGCTTCAGCGAGCAGTTCGCCGGCCATCACCGATGCACCCCACGTCCGAAATGTTTTTGCGGATCCGGACTCGGAACCGTGACGACGGACGTAGTCGTTGACATCGGTCGAACCGATCGTACGGATCTTTCCATCGGAGCCGACGTATTCGAACAGTCGTTGTCCCGGCAGGGTCTGGCAGCGTCGGACGAGCCTCGCCAACCGCTGGTCGTCGACGGTCACGTCGAAGTCGTGGGCCGACTTGCCCCGAAACCTCATCCGGACCTCGCTACCTCGCACGACGACGTGGCGGTTGCGCAAGGTGGTGAGCCCGAACGATTTGTTGGTCTGGGCGTACACCTCGTTCCCGACGCGGAGTGACGTGAGATCGAGCAACCGCACCAAAACGGCCACGACATGGTCGTGGTCAGGAGCACGTCTTGCGAGATCGGCCGCCACGGCGCGACGGAGGCGCCCGAGACCGGCAGCGAAGTCCAGCAGGTCATCGAATTTGGCTGCCCCGCGCAATGCCGTGAACTCGTCGTGATATCGATACTGCTTGCGACCCCGAGCATCGCGGCCGGTCGCCTGGAGATGACTGTTCTCATCGGCACTGATCCAGACGTCGGTCCACGCCGGAGGGATCACCAATGCTGCGATCCGGCTCTTGTCGGCGGCCGATACCTTGCGGCCGGAATCGTGTTCGTAGCGAAACCGAGTACGGCCGAGTCGATGAATTCCTGGCTGGTCGTCGGATCCGAAAACCAGGGAGCGAGGCAGGCTCTGAGCAGACACGGCGTTCGGCTACCCACGATCGGCCTGGCTGAGCCGCGCCGGTTCGTTTCGTGACGATCGGGGTACTTTGCGCCGTATGAACACTCCCGTGCACACCTTGAGCGACTCACAACAGACGTCCATGCGCAACAAGTTGGTCCAGGAACGTGATGCAGTCGACGGCCAGATTGCGGAATTGACCCGCAGTTTCGACGAGATCGTCACCGCGGTCGAAGACACCAACAACGATGACGAGCACGATCCGGAAGGCACGACGATCGCCTTCGAGCGGGCCCAGGTGGCGGCGCTGCTCAACCAAGCCAAAGCTGACCGTGAAGCGGTCGACCAAGCCCTGGCCAAGCTCGACGACGGTGCGTATGGCGTCTGCGAGGAGTGCGCCGAGCCGATCGGTGTCGAGCGATTGACCGCCATTCCCTCCGCCGCCCGGTGCATCAAGTGTGCTTGAGTCGACAGCAATGAACGCCGCCACATCACCGAACTCGACCAACGTGTCGAACTCGCCAACAGCCCCGATCGCGAGCCGGCCTCCGCGGCTGGCGATCACATCGGTCCGGCCAACCGTGATGGCGGGCCACTACCCGGCCAAGCGTGTCGTCGGAGACATCGTCGAGTTCGCTGCGATCGTTGTCTGCGACGGTCACGAGTCGATCGCAGCCGAACTGGTGCTCACATCTCCGGATGGCTCTGAGCGCATCGTGCCGATGGTTCGCCGAGTCGGCTATCAGTTCGTCGCCGACGTCGCCCTGACCGAGTTGGGCGTCCATGAGTTCGTGATCAGCGCGTGGATCGATCGCGCTGCGACGTTGCAGTCCAAGATCAGCCGCAAGGCAGCCGCTGGCCAGCCCACCGCGAACGAAGAGATCGAACTGGGCCAACTCGGCGACACACCGACGTCGGATCGAGTCGACAGTCGTCTCCAGCTGATCGTGGTCGATCGGGTGTTGGCGTCGTTCGGTGCCTGGTATGAGTTCTTTCCGCGCTCGACCGGCCAGGACGGGCACGGCACGCTCCGAACCAGCATCGACCGACTCGACTACGTCCGTGACGCCGGATTCGACATCCTCTACTTGCCACCGATCCACCCCATTGGTCGCGAGCATCGCAAGGGCGCCGACAACAACGTCGTTGCAGCGCCGGGCGATGTCGGGAGTCCGTGGGCGATCGGGGCAGCCGAGGGTGGCCACACCACCGTGCATCCCGACCTCGGCACCATCGACGACTTCGATGCGCTGATCGCGGCTGCAAACGAACGTGGGCTCGAGATCGCGCTCGACATCGCGTTCCAATGCAGTCCGGACCATCCGTGGGTCGCCGAGCATCCGGAGTGGTTCGCGATCCGGCCCGACGGCAGTATTGCCTACGCCGAGAACCCGCCCAAGCAGTACCAGGACATCGTCCCGTTCAACTTCGACAGCGAGGCCTGGCCCGCATTGTGGGAGGCGCTGGCCGATGTCGTGCGCTACTGGCACAGCCACGGGGTCCGGGTCTTTCGAGTCGACAACCCGCACACCAAACCGTTCCAGTTCTGGGAGTGGATGATCGCCGAACTCAAGCGCGACGATCCGGGCGTCATCTTCCTCGCAGAGGCGTTCGCCCATCCAGATGTGATGCTGCAATTGTCACGGGTCGGGTTCTCCGTGTCGTACACCCACTTCCCTTGGCAGCACAACCCGTGGGACATCGAGACCTACTTCACGTTGCTCGCCGAGGGCGACAACATCGAGCACTTCCGCAGCAGCGCGTGGGTCAACACGCCCGACATCTTGACGGCAGAACTGCAGCAGGGGCTGCGCCAGGTGTTCGTCTCGAGGTTGATCCTGGCGGCCACACTGAGCGCCTCGTACGGGGTCTACGGGCCCGTGTTCGAATTGCAGGTTGCCGAGGCAGTCCGCGAGGGATCCGAGGAGTACGCAGGAACCGAGAAGTTCCAGGTTCGATCCTGGGATCTCGACAGTCCCGATTCGCTCCACGTCCTGATGACGACGACCAACTCGATCCGGCGGTCGCACAGCGCGCTCCAACATGACCGTTCGCTGATCTTCCACCACTGCTCAAACCCAACGATGGTGGCCTACACCAAGACCGCCCCCGAGCGGGTCCGGACCAGCGTCATCGACGACAACGCCGACGACGTCAGCGACGAGACCATCCTCGTGATCGTCAACACCGACCACTGGAACCCGCAGGAGTCCAACGTCCGGCTCGAGTTGCCCGACATTGGTTTCGAATGGGATGAGCTCTACGAACTGCGAGATCTGATGACCGGGGCGATTTACGAGTGGAGCGGTCCGGACAACTTCGTCCGACTCGATCCGTGGGTGCAACCCGCACACGTATTCGCATTGCGACCACTGCGTCGCCCACAGTTCTGACATCACCCCTCCAGCACCCCTCGATCACCCATCGATCACCCCTCGAAAGGTATTTCTGTGAATGCAACACCAGCGCCCAGCGCAACCGACGGGGTCGTTCTCGATTGGTTCCGCGACGTCGTCATCTACCAACTGCATGTGCGATCTTTCGCCGACAGCAACGGTGACGGGGTCGGCGACTTCGACGGTCTCACCAGCCGGCTGGACTATCTCGTCGACCTCGGCATCGACGCGATTTGGCTGTTGCCGTTCTTCCCGTCACCCTTGCGTGACGATGGCTACGACATCGCCGACTACGAAAACGTCAACCCGGTGTACGGCGACATGGCGGCGTTCAAACGGTTCCTCAAAGCAGCTCACGATCGTGGGCTGAAGGTGATCGTCGAACTGGTGATGAACCACACATCGGATCAGCACGCCTGGTTCCAACGGGCGCGCCACGCGCCGGCCGGCAGTCGACACCGCAACTACTACGTGTGGAGCGACACCACCGACAAGTACACCGACGCCCGAATCATCTTCACCGACACCGAGACGTCGAACTGGACCTGGGATCCAGTGGCTCAGAGCTACTTCTGGCATCGTTTCTACTCACACCAGCCCGACCTCAACTTCGAGAGCCCCGACGTCAAGCGCGAGCTGTTCAAGATCTTCGACCGTTGGTTCAAGATGGGTGTCGATGGGGTTCGCCTCGATGCGATCCCATACCTGTTCGAACGGGAGGGCACCAACTGCGAGAATCTGCCCGAGACCCACGAGTTCCTCAAGGAACTGCGCAGTTATATGGACGCCAAGTACCCGGGAAAGATGCTGTTGGCGGAAGCGAATCAGTGGCCCGAAGATGCAGTCGAGTACTTCGGCGACGGCGACGAGTGCCATATGGCGTTCCACTTCCCGGTCATGCCACGGCTGTACCTCGCGTTGCAGATGGAGACCCGAGCGCCGATCGTCGACATCCTCGAACAGACGCCAGATCTGCCCGACGGCTGTCAATGGGCACTGTTCCTTCGCAACCACGACGAACTCACCCTCGAGATGGTGACCGATGAGGAGCGCGACTACATGTACCGCCGCTACGCCGGCGACCCCAGGATGCGGATCAATGTCGGCATCCGGAGGCGGCTGAGCACGTTGTTGCAGGACGATCGGCGCAAGATCGAGCTGCTCAACGCGTTGTTGCTGTCGATGCCGGGAACGCCGACGATCTACTACGGCGATGAGATCGGGATGGGCGACAACGTCTACCTCGGCGACCGCGATGCAGTACGCACCCCGATGCAATGGAGCGCCGACCGCAACGCCGGCTTCTCGAGCGCCGACCCGCAGCGGTTGACGCTGCCGGTCATCACCGATTCTCAGCACCACTTCGAATCGATCAATGTCGAGGCCCAGCGACGCAACCCCGCGTCGTTGTGGTGGTGGATGCGGCGGATGATCGCGATGCGCCAGCGCAACCCGGTGTTCGCCCGTGGTGACATGACGATCCTGGAATCCGACAACACCAAGGTCCTGACGTTCATCCGCAGCCTCCCAGGACACGATGATGTCCTCGTCGTCGCGAACCTGTCTCGGCACGCGCAACAGGTGAGCATCCCGCTCGGCGAGTATCGCGATGTCCGCCCGGTGGAGATGCTCGGCGGATCGGTGTTGGGCAAGGTGGTTCGCAACGACTACACGCTCACTCTCGGAGCTCACGATGTGTTCTGGATAGCGCTCCCCGAGCCGCTCGAATCGGCGATTCGGCCGCAGTTGCCGGAGATCTCGGCTCTCGACCCGCTGCGGCTGCCGCTCAATCGCCGCGACACCAGTGCGTTGTTGAAAGCCGCCCGCACCCACATGCTCGGTCAACGCTGGTTCGGCGACAAGAACCGCACCATCACCGACACGTCCATCGTCGATGCGATCGAACTCGATCACGGACTGTGGTGGGTGTGCGTGCAGGTCGATTTCGACCACGGCGAGGCCGCGTTCTATGTCGAAGTGCTCGGTGAGAGCACACGCGAAGACGGCACCACTGGTCTGACGGCCGATCCTGTGTTCGCCGGAGACGTCGCCAAGTTCATCCTCCGCGGCGATCGCGAGGACGGCAGTGGTGGCGTTCTGTCGGGCGAACCGGTCCGCAAGCTCACGTCGCGACGGATCGACTCCTTCGAGTCCAGGACCCTCGGTGCCGAGCAGAGCAACTCGTCGAGTGCGGTGAATGATCAGTGGGTCATCAAGCTGCTCCGCCGGATCCAGCCGGGTATCCATCCCGAGGTCGAGATGCTCACACACCTCAACTCGGTCGGGTTCGCCAACGTTCCCCCCGTGGTCGGTACGCTCGAGTACAAGGTCAAGGGCGCATCGGAATCTGCGACCGTGGCGACGATGGTCGGCCTCACTCGGAGCGATGACGAGGCCTACCCGGTCGTCGTTGCTCAGGCCCGGCAGTTCCTCGAGTGGGCGGCGGCGCTGCCGGACCTCGAGGCGATCGTCGAACTGTCACCATCCCTTCTGCACGACGGACTGGTGCCGGATCGTCTGGCCGAAAGCCTTGCTGAAGCGCTCGCGTTCGCCGATTTGCTCGGCGTTCGCACGGCCGAGATGCACCTCGCGCTCGCCAAGGGTGACAGCTCACGGATGGCACCGCAGCCGTACAACTCCCATGCTCAGCGCTCGTTCTACCAGGCGATGCGGAGCGAAACGAAGTCCACGATCAAGTCGTTGCGGTCGCTCTCGTCGACCGACCGAGCCATCGATCCGAACGAGCTGGCAAGGGTCGAGTCAGCGGTGCTCGCTCGCGCCGGACAATTGATCGAAGGAACGATCGACGGGTCACGAATTCGGATCCATGGCGATCTCCACCTCGGCCAGATTCTCGTCCGCGGTGGCGACATCACCTTCATCGACTTCGAGGGCGAGCCGAGTCGTCCGCTCGGAGAGCGCGCGATCAAGCGCACGCCCCTGGTCGATGTCGCCGGGATGGTCCGCTCGTACGACTACGCAGCCCACCAAGCGGTGGTCCTGTCCGTCGAAAGTGGCACCGGGACCGCTGAGCAGCTCCAGCCGTGGGCGCGTGTGTTCGAAAGCTGGTCCTCGCAGCGGTTCGTCCAGTCGTACCGGGAGACCATCGCTGCGGCTGGCTCACACATCCTCCCATCGTCGATCGACAAGGTCGAGTTGCTGCTCGATGCTGCGATCATGCAGAAGGCGACCTACGAGGTTCGCTACGAAGTCGGCAGCCGACCGGACTGGGTGATGATCCCGTTCGGCGCATTGCAGCGTCTCACGACGACGGGTGACTGACGATCGCCACGCGGTCGGCGGCGAGGTGGACGCCGTCGGCCGAGATCATCGTGCCCGCGTCGTTGCTGAGCACCACTGCATCTGCATGGCGGGTCGGAACGACCTGGGCGTCGCCGAGATTGACCGCGACGGTCAAGCCGCCCCGATCGATCGTCAGCCATCCGGCGTGCGAGTCGTGGCGGACCGTCGTGGCCCACGAGCGCCCGTCGCGCAGGGTGGGCCTCGTCGCCCTGAGGGCGATCAGGTTGCGATACCACCCGAGCATGCGTGCGTGGGCCGGCTCTGAGCGTTCGGACCAGTCGAGCACCGATCGACGGAACGTGGCCTCGTCCTGCGGATCGGGGATCGATTCCGGATCCCAACCGAAGGCGACGAATTCCGAGCGACGTCCCTCACGCACGGCGTTGCCGACCTCGACGTCTTCGATGTCGGTGAAGTATTGGAACGGCGCCGAAGCGGCCCACTCCTGACCCTGGAACAGCATCGGCACGAACGGCGCCGTCAATGTCAGCGCAGCGGCGATTTCGGCCCGTTCCTGGGAAACGAGGTGACTGAGCCGTTCACCGAGAGCGCGGTTGCCGATCTGATCATGGTTCTGGGAGAAGCACACGAACCGTGACCGGTCCATCTCGCCGACACCTGACCCGTGGGTACGGCCACGAGACGGAGCGAATCGGCGGCTGTAGACGAACACGTTGGCCAGCGCCTCGGCGAGGTCGTCGAGCCCGGTGAAGTCGCCGTAGTACCCATCACGCTCGCCGGTGAGGACAACATGGACCGCGTGGTGGAAATCGTCGGACCAGGCGGCGTCGAGACCGTATCCGTAGGCCTCGTTCGATCGCACCAGGCGGGGATCATTGAGATCGCTCTCGGCGATCACCCACACGGTTCGACCGAGTCGACGGCCGGCAGCATGCAGTTCTTCGCCGAGTTCGTCGAGGATGTGAATCGCCGATTCGTCGTGCAGCGCATGGACGGCGTCGAGCCGCAAACCGTCGGCGTGATAGTCGACGATCCACTGCATCGCGTTGTCGATGATGAACTGTCGAACCTGATCACTGCCGGATCCGTCGAGGTTGACGGCGTCTCCCCACGGCGAGTGGTAGTTGGCGGTGAAGTACGGGCCGAATCGGTGGAGGCTGTTGCCGACCGGGCCGAGGTGGTTGTAGACCACATCGATGATCACAGCGATCTGCCTGGCGTGGCAGGCGTCGATCAGCCGACGCAACCCATCGGGTCCGCCGTATGCCTCGTGAGGCGCAAACAGGTTGACGCCGTCGTATCCCCATCCGCGTGCACCGGAGAACGTCGCAATCGGCATGATCTCGAGCGCGGTGATGCCGAGATCGACGAGTTCGTCGAGCTTCTCGATCGCTCCGTCGAAGGTGGCCTCGGGACTGAACGTGCCAACGTGCATCTCGTAGATCACGGCGGCGGCGAGTGGAAAAGAGGTCCATCCGGAGTCGGTCCAAGCGAAAGCGGAGTGGTCGACCGTTCGTGACCAACCCTGGGGTCCATCCGGTTGGCGTGGCGAGCGGGGATCCGGCGACGGCTCACCGTCGAGCACGAATCGGTAGGCCGTGTCGGCTGCGAGACCATCGCCTTCCCACCAGCCATCGTCGATAGGTCGCATCGCCGATGTGCCGAGTTCGGTCTCGAACTCGACGGTGGTCGGCGTGGGCGCCCAGACCCGTGTCGGCCTGCTCATTGCCGTGTCCCTTCGTCGGACGCACGACTCGCCTCGGTTCGGACCAACAGCGCGACACCGTTGGCTCCGACGACGTCGCCCACCGACACGTCACCCGACCACGACGGTTGGTTGGGTTGCAGTCGGTTCGACCACGATCCGTTCGGCAGGGTGAGGGTCGTATCGGCCCAGCCATCACGACCGATCGCATCCGGGCGGATGGTCGCAACCGTGATCACCGTGTCGCCACGCTGGAAGGCCACGCCAGCATCACGACCAGCGCCGACCAGCGCCGACGGCGCATACGACGCGTTCTCACCGACGAACGCCGACGGATGTTCGCGACGCACCGTGAGAGCTGTTTGAATGAGTTGCTGTTTCGTCGCCCCGATCTCGTCGGCCGCGAGAGCCGGACTGTCCGAGGCGGCTATCAACCTCTGGCGCCGGTCGTAGTCGACCGGTGTCCGATTGTCTGGATCGACCAAGCTCGTCGTCCACAACTCGCTGCCCTGGTAGAAGTCCGGAATCCCCGGGGACGTGGCCTTGATCAGCGTCTGAGCGAGCGCAGCGATTCGGCCTGGCACCGTGAGCGTGGCAACGAACGAACGCAGATCATCCCGAAACAGGGCATCGGCATCGAGTGCGCGGACAAAGGCTTCGACCGATGCTTCGTACGACTCGTCGGGATACAACCAGGTCGTGTGCACCTTGGCCTCGCGCATTGCCTTGGTCAGGAAGGCCAGTGTGCGGTCGATCGGCAGTGGGTGAGCGCCGACCAGCGTCTGATAGACGAGGTACTCGAGGTTGCGGTCCGGCGCTGAGTCGCCCCACTTGGCGGCGTTCATGTCCCGCCAGCGGAGCACGGCAGACCGCCAACTGGCCGTTTGCCCGGCCAGCAATGCGATCCGAATTCGAACGTCTTCAGACCGTTTCGTGTCGTGGGTCGAGGTGCCGATCATCGACCGTGGATGGCGTTCGGCGGCGACGGCCATCGCTGCATGGAACGTCTCGGCGTCACTCCCGAAGCGTCCCGGATCGGAACCGACCTCGTTGAGCGCGAGCAGCCGGTTGTAGCGATAGAACGCTGTGTCCTCGGCGCCCTTGGCCATCGCTGGACCGGACAACTGCTGCAGACGGGCGACGAACTCGAATGCATCGTCGTCTTCGATCTCACCGCTCCAGATCGCCTGCAGTGCGTCGAACACGGTTGGCGCAATCGTTGGTTCGGCGAGTCGAGCCCGATTGATCGACTCGGTGATGATCGTGCGGTCGGTGGCCGACGGATGGCCATCGACCACGTAGGTGCGGTACACCGGGATCTCGACGAGCACGGCTTCGAGTGCAGCGCGTAGCGCACGTCGACTCGCGTCGCGTCCGATCACGCTGCGTTCGAAGATGCCCGCCGCAATGTTCGTGAGACGGGTCACCTCGGTGGCCAACAACTGCTGCAGCGCAATCCGCTTGCCGCCTTCCAACGCCTGCGGGTAGTCGTCGGACTCGCCGCTGAACTCGGTGTAGAGGGTCGTCATTGCCGACTCCGCCGCCGGGTCGACGAACAGCGCTGTCAGCTCCTGCATGAAGTCGTAGCCGGTGGTGCCGTCAACGAGCCAGTCGCCCGGAAGATCCTCGCCGGGTTCGAGAATCTTCTCGACCACGATCCACGTCTCGGGAGCTGAATGTCGTAAGCGATCCAGATAGCCGCTCGGGTCGCGCAGTCCGTCCGGGTGATCGATCCGCAAACCTTGGACATGACCCTGGGCAACCCATTCCAGGGTGCGTTGATGGGTTGCGTCGAACACGACCGGATCCTCGACCCGCACCCCTGCGAGCGTGTTGACCTCGAAGAAGCGGCGGTAGTTGAGTTCGTCGCGCCCGACCGTCCACGACGCGAGCCGGTAGTGCTGGCGTTCGAGCAGGTCGTGCAGGAGGTCGTGATCATCGAAGCGTTCGAGACTGTCTGCCTCATCGGCACCGAGGGAATCGGGATCGATCGGGAAACGATGGTCGTAGTAGCGAACAACGGGGCCGCATTCTTCACGAGCGATCGTGAACGCTCCCGCCGAGAGCTCTTCGGAGTACGAGCCACCGAGCACCGCCAACAACACTTTGCCGGCGAGCTTGGCCTCCGGCGGATCCCAATCGATGTCGAAGTATCGAGCCGCGGCACTGTGCCGGCCGCATTTGAGGACATCCCACCACAGTCGATTCTGTGAACCGCCGACATGCATGTGATTGGGCACGACATCGACGATGTTGCCGAGGTCGTAGTGCTCGAGCGCTTCGTGAAACGCCAGCAGTGCGTCCTCGCCACCGAGTTCGATGTTGACCGACGTTGGATCGACGACGTCATAGCCGTGAGTGGAGCCGGACGCCGCTTGTAGATACGACGAGGTGTACACGTGGCTGATCCCGAGCGAGGCCAGGTAGGGAACGATTCGGGCAGCGTCGGCGAGGCCGAATTCCGGTGTCAACTGCAGCCGGTACGTTGCGACCAAGGGAATTTCGAGCATGGAGACACCGTTACCCTTGGCAATCTGGCGTCAAACGGCTCGGCCGCGAGGCACGGCGGGTTCACGACCCGTTCTCGACCCGTTCACGCACTGCGCGCACTCGCCGTAGATGTCGATCGAGTGGTGACGGGCGGTGAAACCGGCGTCGTCAGCAAGTTCGTCGAACGCCTTGTCGAGCGAGTTCTCCAGCCGGGGTTCGAGTTCGATGTCGCTGATGACGCCACAGGTTTCGCAGATCAGATGGTGGTGGTGCGAGGTCAGGTCTTCGGCCAGTTCGTAGTGAGCATGACCGGTCGTGTGGATCAGCCGCCGGACCACACCGGCCTGCTCCATGACCAACAGATTGCGATACGCCGAGCTCTGGGGGAGAGCGTGATGGGCGGCCAGCAATTTCGGCAATGTCACCGGGCCATCGGCAGCGACCAATGCCTCGACGAGTTCCTGACGGCCGTTGGTGTAGCGCTGGCCGTCCTCGCTCAGCCGTTCGCGAATGGTGCGGTGGAGGTCGATCGACATTCCCATGAATGAGAATCTATCTCGATATCGGTCATGTGTGTCAGTATTGAGAACTGTTCCCGATATCGTCGCAACGTGACACGCCAACGCCGCCGCTGCTTCATCACGCTCGTCGTCGCCCTGATCGTCCCCCTCGCATGTGAGTCCAACGATCCGCCATCCTCGTCGGCTGACACGGCTGACACGGCTGACACGTCTGGCTCGTCTGGCTCGTCTGGTGATCAGAGTCTCGACATCGTCGCGTCGTTCTATCCACTCCAGTTCGTCGTCGAGCAGATCGGTGGTGATCGGGTCGACGTCAGCAATCTGACACCCACTGGAGCCGAGCCCCACGACCTGGAGTTGACCGGCGCAGACACCGCCGGGCTGCAGGACGCGCAACTCGTGGTGTACCTCGGCGGATTCTCGCCGGCGCTCGATGATGCAATCGCCAACGTGTCGTCGAGCAACGCCTTCGACGTCGCTGACGTAGCGAGACTCGATCTGCTCCGCGCCGCTGAACAACAAGATGGGCAACGGGATGGGGTGGATCCGCACTTCTGGCTCGACCCGATCCGACTGGCCGATGTCGGCGACGCCATTGCCGCGGAGCTGACGACCATCGATCCCGATGGCGCCGCGACCTACGAACAGAACTCGGCATCGTTGCGCACCCGATTGGAAGCGCTCGATGAGGAATACAACGACGGCCTGGCCGACTGCGCGAGTCGCGACCTCGTCACGAGTCACGCCGCCTTCGGCTACCTCGCACAGCGCTATCGACTGACCCAGATCGGTGTGTCGGGGCTGCTGCCCGAACAGGAGCCATCGCCGGGCGACATTGCAGATGTCACAGAATTCGTGCGCGAGCATCGTGTCAACACCATCTACTACGAAACCCTCGTCGATCCAGCAGTTGCCGAGACGGTCGCTTCAGAGACGGGCGCTTCGACCGCAGTGCTCGATCCGATCGAGGGATTGAGCAGTGATTCGCAAGGCACCGACTACCTTGAGATCATGCGCTCGAATCTCTCGAACCTGCGGTCCGGCCAGGGCTGTTCGTGACGCACCCGGTCATCCGGATCCGGGATGGCCAGTTCGGTTACCGCAATCAGGTCGCCGTTCGTGCCGCCCTGGAGATCGAGTCGACCGAGATTGTCGCGCTGCTCGGCCCGAACGGATCCGGCAAGACGACACTGCTGAAGGGCATGCTCGGTCTCGTCGACCGCATCGGGGGCTCGGTCGAGCTGTTCGGTCAACCGATGCGCGAATTCAAGGATCGCTCGTTGATCGGGTACGTACCGCAACGTCAGAGTGCCGCCGGTTCCATTCCGGTCACCGTTCGTGAGCTCGTCCGTTCGGGCCGCACCGGTCGCAACTGGTCAGGCAGCAGTCGCGCTGCCGGCCGGCAGGCGGTGGCTGACGCGATCGCTGCGGTCGGACTCGCCGACAAAGCGACCGACCCGGTGTCGACGCTGTCGGGCGGTCAGCAGCGTCGGGCAATGATGGCCCGGGCACTTGCTGGCGGAGCCAACGTCTTGCTGCTCGACGAACCATTCGCAGGAGTCGATCAGGCCAATCAGCATGCGATCGCCGATGCCCTCGCCGCTCTCGTACCCGGTGGCGCAACGATCGTCGTGGTTCTCCACGAACTCGGGCCGATCGAGCCAATGGTGACCCGCACGATCTGCCTCGACGGAGGTTCGGTGCTCTACGACGGTCCGCTCGCCGATGCTCCGCCACGGTTGTTGCACCTTGGCCACGATCACGACCCGCACGGCGGCGAGCCGGACGGCGCCGGCGGTGCCGACGAAATGGGTCTGTTCCGGCGATGATCGCAGCACTTCGGATCCTCGACTACGACTTCATGCGGCGGGCGCTGATCGCGGCATTGCTCGTTGGTCTGGCCGCTCCAGCGGTGGGTATTTTCCTCGTCCAGCGACGGCTCGCGCTCATCGGTGACGGACTCGGCCACATCGCGATCACTGGCGTCGCGCTGGGGCTGTTGCTCAACAGTGCACCGGTGCCGTTCGCATTGCTGACCGCCGTCGCGGGCGCCGTTGCGATCGAACTGATCCGGGCCCGCCGCGAGGCGTTCGCCGAGATCGCGTTGGCGATGCTGTTCTACGGAGGCCTCGGTGGTGGCGTGGTGCTCGCCAGCCAGGCGCCATCGGGCAGTCGTAATCTCGGCCAATACTTGTTCGGAAGCATCGCCACCACGTCGGCCGGTGATCTGCGTACCTTCGCCCTGCTCGCAGTACTGGTGTTGGCGGTCAGCATCGGTCTCAGCCGATCGCTGTTCAGCGTCAGCAACGACGACGAGTACGCCCGGGCCAGTGGGTTGCCGGTGATGCGAATCAACGTCGTGCTCGCCGTGTTGAGCGCGCTCACGGTTGTGGTCTCGATGCGGATCGTCGGCGTGCTGTTGGTCAGCGCCTTGATGGTGGTGCCGGTCGCCACCGCTCAACTTGTCGCGCGCAGCTTCCGTCAGACGTTTGCAATCGGACTGGTCGTCGGGGTCATCGTGTCGGTCGCTGGAGTGGTCGTGTCGTTCTATGCCGATACGCCACCCGGCGGCAGCATCGTGCTGCTCGCGATCGGCGTGTTCGCGCTCGTGTTCATCGCCACCAACCTCGGCCGTTTGATCCGCCGCTGATTGGGCGCGGCACGCCCGAGCGGCGGGCGTGAGCCACTGTGGGCAGTTGGTGGTGCTTGGCTGACAGACTGCGACGGTGAGGCGCCGCAACCGAGTCGACCCGTTCGGCGACCTCCATGCGGTGTCGGAGCGGGGGATGTTCACCGGCAATCGCGGCTGTGTTGTCGACGATCGAGGTGAGGTCGTCCGCCATCATCGGGGTCCGCTGTGGATCTCGTGCCTGATCGAGTACCGGGGTTGGCGATCGCCGCTCGCCGCGCCGAATCGGTGGACGCCGCTGTTTTTCCTCGATGACGCCGTCGCGCTCGCGGCCGGTCATCGTCCGTGCGGGTTGTGCCGTCGCGAGGCCTATCTCAGCTATCAACAGGCGGTAACCGAGGCCGAGGGATCGAAGTGCTTCATCTCGGCATCAGATCTCAATCGGCGGTTGGCCTCCGAGCGGTTGCAGCGTGGTTCCGGGATCGATCGTGGCGCCGACCGCACGCTGTGGTCGGCCGCGATCGAGAGCTTGCCGACGGGCGCGGTCTATCTCGATCATGGTACGGCTCGCCTCGTGACGGAAAATCAGACGTTTGCGTTCTCGTTCGCAGGATGGGTCGACCCGCAACAGCGACCAACGGCCGTCCATGTCGACGTACTGACTCCACCGACATCGGTCGCAGCCCTTGCCGCTGGCTACGTGCCTGTCTTGGACCCTGCGGTACGTTCAAAGGCACACAACGTCCACCCCTAAAGGAACCCCGCCATGCCTGCTCCGGGAATGCACTCCGGCGTCGCAACCGACGACGCGCTGAATCTGTCGATGTCCGAACACGCCGTACCGCTCTACGAGGCGGTCAAGGCGTTCATCCGCAACGAGGTCGACCCGATCACCGACGAGTTCTATCGGCTCGGCGAGGGACGCGCCGAGCACTGGGGCTACGGCGAAGGTCAGCTCGAACTGCTCGATTCGGTGAAGGCCAAGGCCAAGGCCAACGGGTTGTGGAACTTCTTTTTGCCCAATGCCGAGACCGGCGAGGGCCTCTCCAACCTCGACTATGCCTACATCGCCAACGAACTCGGCAAGAGCCCGCTCGCCTCCGAGTGCCTCAACTGCAGCGCACCCGACACGGGCAACATGGAGGTTCTCGAGCGGGTCGGCACCCCCGAGCAGAAGGCGAAGTGGCTCGAGCCGTTGCTCGCCGGCCAGATCCGTTCCGCATTCGCGATGACCGAGCCGGATGTCGCATCGTCAGATGCCAAGAACATCCGTTGCAAGGCCGAGCTCGACGGTGACGAATGGGTCATCAACGGTGAGAAGTACTACATCTCCGGCGCCGGCGATCCGCGCTGCAAGATCATGATCTGCATGGTCCAGACCAGCCCCGAGGGCCCGCCGCACAAGCGCCAGTCGCAGATCCTCGTCCCGATGGACACCCCGGGAGTCCAGATTCTCGGCGCGATGCAGGTGTTCGGCGAAGACGATGCACCCCACGGCCACATGCATCTGCGTTTCACTGACGTCCGAGTGCCCAAAGAGAACATCCTGTGGGGTGTTGGTCGCGGCTTCGAGATCAGCCAGGTCCGGCTCGGGCCGGGACGCATCCACCACTGCATGCGCTCGATCGGCGCAGCCGAGAAGGCGCTCGAACTGATGGTCCGCCGTGGTCTCAATCGCGAAGCATTCGGCAAGCCGCTCGCTCGGCTCGGTAAGAACACCGAAGTGATCGCCAAGGCTCGGATCGAGATCGAGGCGATGCGGCTGATGGTGCTACGCGCCGCCAAGGCAATGGACGTGATGGGCAATCAGGAAGCTCGGGTGTGGGTCAGCGCCGTCAAGGCAATGGTGCCGATCCGGGTCTGCGAGATCATCGACGAGGCGATCCAGATGCACGGCGCGACCGGCGTGTCGCAGTGGACTCCGCTGTCGCGGATGTACGCCAGCCAGCGCACGCTGCGACTGGCCGACGGTCCCGACGAGGTGCACTGGCATGTCGTCGGTCGGGCCGAACTGACCCGCTACGAGGACGATCACGCCTCGACGGTCGGACCGAAAGACGCCGCCCACAACGCCGGGATGTTCAGCGGCCCCTCCTGACCATCAGCTTCGACCCCGGGCGAAACCGCCCACCCGTCAGTTCGTCTGTGTCACCGCATATCCCAACTTCGGGCTTTGCGGTGACACAGACGACGAAGTCGTGATCGGCAGTCGGTCACTCATCGTTCTGTGTCACGACATATCCCGAATGCCGCGTTTGTCGTGACACAGAAGTTTTGAGGGCCGAGGCGGAATAGGCGTTTGTGGTCACGCACAGTTCGGGCGGGCCGTCGACAGGGTGGCGAGGACCCGATCGAGGTCGCGTGGGCGGGGGAGTGCGATGCGATGGGTGTCGACCAGACCGAACGACGTGCAGTCGCGCACGACGATGCCGTGTGCTGCCATCGCAGCTCGCAGGCCGGAGGTGTGCTGCAGCAACAGCCACGGCGCGATGCCGTCGGCCACCGCATAGCCGAGTGCAGTGACTTCTGCTGCGAACAGTGCACGATGGGCCGCGACCTGGGTTGCGGTCGCGGGCAGTTTCTCTGTCGCCAGCAACTCGGGGAGCAGAGCAAGCGCCAGTCCGTTGACCGACCAGCGGGGCTGAATCGACCGCACCGCATCGGCTCCGGCAGGATCAGGCGCGATGACGTAGCCCAACCGCAGGCCTGCGCAAGCCCACAGCTTTGTCAACGAACCCAGCCGCCACGACGTGTCGTCACCGCGCGTCCAGGTGCCCATCGTCATCGGCCAGAACGCCTCATCCCACACGGTCGCTGTCTCGCTGTCGGCCGCGATCACGCCGAGCGGGCTCGCCGGGTTCGATCGCCAGAGACCGCTGGAGTGATCATCGCCGGTGCGAAGGTGACGGCGGTACAGCGAGAACTCGGGATCGACCACGACCCCGTCACCGAGCACGATCGCGACCAGCGCGATGGCCTGCGAACCGCCATTGGTCAACACCAAGCGTCGGGGATCCACGCTGATTTCGGTCGCGAGAGTGTCGGACGCGATCGAGGCATCCGGATACTCGACCAGCGAACCAACGAACTTCGTTGCGATCGACGTGATGTCCGGAGCAAAAGGGTTGAGACTTGCCGACAGGTCGAGCAATCGATCCGGCGTGATGCCCATCGAGCGGGCGATCGCTGCGCCGTCGCCGCCGTGCTCACCTGCAGGTGGAATCATCGAACCGCTCATCGGACCGACAAGGTAGCAATCGGCTGCGCCGTCCGTGTCGATCAGGATTGATGCTTCGGGCACAGTGTGTGACGGATGGTCGATCGCGGGCACAATGAGGGTATGAGCCAGCATCTCGACATGGTGGCGTTGGCAAACGACCCGGAACTCTTTCGGCAGGTGTTCGCCGGGCTCGGCCACGGCATCGTGTTGATGTCGATGGACGGCTTCATCATCGATGTCAACGACGCCCACCTCGACCAGGTCGGTCGGCAGCGTGAGGAAATGGTCGGCCGCTTCTCGCCCGTGTACACCCACCCCGACGATCTCGAGCGGTTGTTCTCGCTGATGGTCGACCTGATCGGCCGCCAGCGTGACGAGGTGCACACCTCCTACCGATTCATTCACGGCGACGGTGGCACTCGCCTCACCACGATCACCGCCCGATTGATCGACGTCGGCGGTGGCGAGCCGATCGTTGCAATCGCCTCTGCGCGCGATGACGACGACGGGGAGGTGCGATTGGAGGAGGAGAACTTCGACGAAGCGCCGCTGAGCCTGTTCTTCGGCCATGCGACGTATGCGTTGCACCGTCGCGACGGAACAATCTCGCGAGCCGGATCGGGCATGGCTCGGCTGCTCGGCCGCAGTGTCGGCGAACTCGCTGGGCTGCATTGGTCCGACGCTTCGCTCGGAGCGACCCTGCCCGGGGGCCGCCCACTCACGCCCGACCGCGACCCGGTGCAAGAAGCTGCCCGATCGGGCACGGCCGAACTGGAAACCGTTCGATTGTCCCGCCCCGATGGCAGCCATGTCTGGGTGTCGATCCGGGCCACGCTCACCCCGTTTCGAGGCGGTAAGGCGGTGGTCAGCGCGCTCACCGACGTGACCGAATTGGTCCTTGCACTCGAGGAGCGGACCAGGTTGGCATCGATCGTCGATGTGACCTCGGATGTCATTGGCTCATTCGACCTCGATGGCACGTGTCGTTGGCTCAACGCCAGCGGGCAGCGGATCCTCGGTGTCGATGCTGCTGGGTTCGATCTGCATCGTGCGCTCGGCGCGGCGGCCGGCCAATTCGACGAACTCATCGCTCCGGCCGTACTGGCGACCGGCCGCTGGGCTGGCGATCTCGTGCTGTGCACGTTCGCCGACGGTCCAGACGTGGTCGACGAAATTCACCTCGTCGCCAACGTGATCGCAGACCGCGACGGAGATGGCGCGACGACCGGCTGGACGATCGTCGGTCACGACTTCACCGAGCATCGCGAGATGCAAGCCACCCTCGCTCACAAGGCCACCCACGACACTCTCACCGGTTTACCCAACCGGGCGCTGCTCACTGAACGGATGGCCGATCAAGCCCGGCAGGGAATTGCGACGACTGTCGTCTTCATCGACCTCGACGGGTTCAAGCAGCTCAACGACACCTTCGGTCACGAATTCGGTGACGACGCCTTGGTCGACGTCGCCCGCCGGATCGAAGCGGCTGTCAGCAGTGGGGGGTTTGCCGCCCGGTTCGGCGGCGATGAGTTCGTGGTGCTGCCCGACCCCACGTGGCGAAACCCGCTCGCCGAACTGGAACGGCGGATCTTCGTCGAACCGTTCACCGTCGGCCCGATCATCCTCGACATCACTGGCCGGATGGGCATGGCCACAGCCGAGCCGGGCGAGAGTGGGATCGCGCTCATTGCCCGCGCCGACCGAGAGATGTATCGCGCCAAGTTCTCCCGACGCGTCAACGACTGACAGCCGGCGCCACCGCTACGGAGATCGCTCGGGCCCTGGTCGATCAAGAGGTCTCGAACCCGCTTGGATAAGCTCGCCGACGATGACGGCAGCCGGCAGTTCGACTGAAAATTCCACCAGCGAGAGTCCCCCTCGCGAAGGTCCCACCCGACAACAATGGGTGCGTTTGGCGGCCAAGGCTCTCAAACGAGACTTCGGGCCGGCCGACGACGCCGAGCAGATCGTCAACCGGTTGCGGAGCACGACCTACGACGGGATCGTGATCGAACCGCTGTATTCGGCTGGCGACGCCGACACTCGACCCCATGCCAGGGTGATCTCCGAGCACCTGGATGGCTGGGATGTACGCCAGATCGTCGATGCGGTGATGCCGGCATTCAGCGCGGTCGACGAACTCGAACGGGGAGCGACCTCACTGTTGTTGCGCTTGACCGGCCTCGACTCGATCGACACAGCAGCGATCGCGCAGGCCCTCGATGGCGTGTACCTCGATCTCACCTCGATCACGCTCGATGCCGGCGATCGCTGGGCGGACGCCGCCGAAGCGCTGCTCCAGCTGTGGGCCGACAGCAATGTCGGCGACGATGCAGCGCGCGGCTCATTCGGTGCCGACCCTGCTGGCACCTATGCCTCCAACGGCGGCACGAGCGACGTCGACGGACAACTTGCAACCGTTGCAGCGCTCGTCGAGCGCATCGCGGGTAGCCATCCCAACGTTCGCACGATCACGATCGATGCGACCCGCTTCCACGAAGCCGGTGCATCCGACGGGCAAGAACTCGGCTTCGGCATCGCTGCTGCGGTCCACTCGGTGCGAGCGCTGACCGAGGCCGGGATCGACATCGCAACGGCGTTCGGCCAGATCGAACTCCGCCTCGCGGCCACAGCCGACCAGTTCTCCACGATCGCCAAGTTCCGAGCGGCGCGTCGGTTGTGGGCTCGGATCGGGGAGGTTGCGGGCGCCGCGTCGGTCGCCGCGAGCACGCCGATCCACGCCGTGACATCCGCCGCGATGATGAGTCGCTACGACCCATGGGTCAACCTGCTGCGCGGCACGATTGCCTGTTTCGGCGCGGGTATCGGCGGTGCCGACGCGATCACCGTGTTGCCCTACGACGCCGAGATCGACCCATCCGGATCGGAACTCGGCCGACGCATCGCTCGCAACACCCAGTCGATCCTGACCAAGGAGTCCAACCTGTCGCGGGTCGCTGATCCCGGTGGGGGGTCGTTCTACGTCGAGTCGCTGACCGATCAGTTGTCCGATGTGGCGTGGACTCGATTCCAAGAGGTCGAGCGAGCGGGTGGCTTCGTCGCCGCGGTCGATGCCGGCACGATCTCGACGGAGATCGCGGCTGCATGGGGCGCCCGGCGTCGCAACCTCGTCAGCCGACGCGACCCGCTCACCGGGGTGAGCGAGTTCCCGAACGTTGCCGAGACACCACCTGCCGGATTGCCCGATGCGCCAGTCGTTGCCGCCAACGCATTGCCACGCCATCGGTACTCCGAGCCGTTCGACGAACTGCGCAGCCGAGTCGACCACGTCGCAGCGGTCGGTGCACGGCCGTCGCTCTTCCTCGCCAACATCGGCTCCGCGGCCGTCCACACCGCTCGCGCGTCGTTCGCCAAGAACCTGTTCGAGATCGCCGGCATCGTCACGGTTGCCTCGCCCGGCTCCAATGATCCAGCCGAGATCGGCGAGCAATTCACCGCCAGCGGAGCGGCCGTCGCGTGCATCTGCTCGAGTGACAGGGTCTACGCCGATTGCGGCGTGGCGGTCGTCGCGGCACTCCGTGAGCGGGGCGCCGCTGCCGTGTACCTGGCCGGCAAACCAAACCATGTCCTCGACGACCTCACGGCTGCCGGCGTCGACGTGTTCGTCACCGCTGGTGCCGACGTCGAACAGATCCTGTCAGACCTCCTCCTTCGTCTGGACGTGCCATGAGCCCGCTTCCCAACTTCGCTGACATCCCACTCGCCGGACTCACCGAGCCGGAGCGGCCGATCGTCATCGGCCACGACACAGGATCGCGTGAACCGTGGTCGACGCCGGAAGGCATCGACGTCGACGCGTTCTACGACGCATCCGATGTCGAAGGCCTCGATTTCCTCGACACGTATCCCGGCATGGTTCCGTACGTCCGTGGCCCGTACCCGACGATGTATGTCAACCAACCGTGGACTGTTCGCCAGTACGCCGGCTTCTCGACTGCCGAGGAGAGCAACGCGTTCTACCGTCGCAACCTGGCCGCTGGGCAGAAGGGGCTGTCGGTCGCGTTCGACCTCGCAACCCACCGCGGTTACGACAGCGACCACCCTCGGGTCGCCGGCGACGTCGGCATGGCCGGTGTGGCGATCGACTCGATCCTCGACATGCAACAACTGTTCGATGGCATTCCACTCGATCAGATGAGTGTGTCGATGACGATGAACGGTGCCGTGCTCCCGGTGCTTGCGTTGTACGTCGTGGCCGCCGAAGAGCAAGGCGTGAGTCCGGCGCAGTTGACCGGAACGATCCAGAACGACGTCCTCAAAGAGTTCATGGTTCGCAACACCTACATCTACCCGCCGACACCGTCGATGGGGATCATCTCCGACATCTTCCGTTACACCTCGACGGAGATGCCGAAGTACAACTCGATCTCGATCAGCGGCTACCACATGCAAGAGGCAGGAGCGACGGCCGACCTCGAATTGGGCTACACGCTGGCCGATGGCGTCGAGTACGTCCGGGCCGGGCTCGAATCGGGACTCGAGATCGACGCGTTCGCACCGAGACTGTCGTTCTTCTGGGCGATCGGGATGAACTTCTTCATGGAGGTCGCCAAGTTGCGTGCCGCCCGGTTGTTGTGGGCCCGGCTGATCGAGCAGTTCGATCCGAAGAACGACAAGTCGCTGTCGCTGCGTACCCACAGCCAGACATCGGGCTGGTCGTTGACGGCGCAGGATGTGTTCAACAACGTCATCCGGACCCAGGTCGAGGCAATGGCAGCAACGCAGGGTCACACCCAGTCGTTGCACACCAACGCACTCGACGAAGCGCTGGCCCTGCCCACCGACTTCTCGGCCCGCATCGCCCGCAACACCCAACTGTTCCTCCAGCAAGAGAGCGGCACCTGCCGGGTGATCGATCCGTGGGGCGGCAGCTATTACGTCGAGCGGCTCACCGAAGAACTTGCCAACAAGGCCTGGGCTCATATTCAAGAAGTGGAAGCTGCCGGCGGGATGACCGAGGCGATCAACGCCGGAATCCCCAAGCTGCGAATCGAAGAAGCGGCGGCCCGCACCCAGGCTCGGATCGATTCGGGCCGACAGCCCGTGATCGGCGTCAACATGTTCCGTCCAACGGTGCCGGACTCGATCGAGGTCCTCAAGGTCGACAACACCGCGGTCCGGACCCAGCAGTTGGCCAAGCTCGCGCGACTGCGAGCCGAGCGTGACCAGCTCGCGTGCGATGCTGCACTCGAGCGGTTGACCGCTGCCGCTCAGGCAATGACCAACGGCACCCGCGGCTCAGGTCTCGACGAGAACTTGCTCAAGTTGTCGATCGACGCTGCTCGAGCTCGCGCAACGGTCGGCGAGATCAGCCTTGCGCTGGAGAAGGTGTTCGGCCGTCATACCGCCGCGATCCGTACGATCTCGGGTGTGTATCGCAGCGAGATCGGTGAGAGCCCTGGCGTGACCGCCGCCCGCGACGCGGTCGACGCATTCGCCGAGGCCGCCGGCCGCCGGCCGCGGATCCTCGTCGCCAAGATGGGCCAAGACGGTCACGACCGCGGTCAGAAGGTGATCTCGACCGCCTTTGCCGATCTCGGCTTCGATGTCGACGTCGGACCACTGTTCCAGACTCCCGCCGAGGTCGCCCGCCAGGCGGTCGAGGCCGATGTGCACGTCGTCGGCGTGTCCAGCCTGGCAGCTGGTCACCTCACGCTCGTGCCCCAGTTGCGCGACGAGCTCGCCGCAGCCGGTCGTCCGGACATCTTGATCGTCGTCGGCGGTGTGATCCCGGAGCAGGACTTCGCCGAACTGCGTGCTGCTGGTGCAGCGGCAATCTTTCCGCCTGGCACCGTCATTGCCGAGTCAGCGCTCGAGTTGCTGGCACAACTGACCGCGTGACCGATCTCGACGCGTACGTCGACGGCGTCCTGCGCGCCGACCGGGCCACGCTCGGGCGGGCGATCACACTGGTCGAATCCACCCGCGCCGACCATCAAGAACTCGCCGCAGAGCTCTTGACCCGGTTGTTGCCTCACGCAGGGCGAGCGCATCGAGTCGGTATCACCGGGGTACCCGGCGCCGGCAAGTCGACGCTGATCGACGCCCTCGGTACCGAACTGACGTCGATGGGCCATCGGCTGGCCGTGCTCGCGGTCGATCCGTCATCGAAACGAACCGGCGGCAGCATCCTCGGCGACAAGACCCGGATGGCGGCACTGGCGATCGACGACAACGCGTTCATCCGCCCCTCGCCGAGCGCCGGCGTCCTCGGGGGAGTAACGCGGGCCACGCGTGAGGCGATCGTGATCGTCGAGGCTGCCGGGTACGACATCGTCTTGGTCGAAACGGTCGGGGTCGGACAATCCGAGACCGCCGTTGCCAACATGGTCGATTCGTTTCTACTGATCATGCTCGCCCGAGCCGGCGACAGCCTGCAGGGGATCAAGAAGGGCGTGCTCGAACTCGCCGATGTGATCTCGTTCAACAAGGCCGATGGACATCACGTCCACGAAGCCAACGCCGCCGCCCGAGAACTGACCTCGGCGCTGCACATGCTCGCAGCATCCGACGATGGTTGGACAACGCCTGTGTTGACCTGCAGCGCAACCGAAAGAATCGGCCTGCGCGAGGTGTGGGAGCAAGTCGTTGCCCACCGTCATCATCTCGAACGGCTCGGACTACTCACCGAGAAGCGTCAGACCCAGAGCATCGAGTGGATGTGGGAAACCGTCGACAAGCAGATCGTGAGCCGGTTCCGGAACCGACCTGACGTACAGGCGCATGCGGTGGCACTCGAAGCCGAGATTCGAAGCGGATCGACCACGGCCAGCCTCGCTGCCAACGCCCTGTTGCAGCGATTGACCTGATCAGCCGAAACGAGGACTCAGCCGAAACGAGAAGTCAGCCGAAACGAGGACTCAGCCGAAAACGAGAATCGGCGGCCGCTTTCGCGACCGCCGATACCTCAAGAGTTCGCCAGATCAGGCGAGACGGACCTGCTGGGCTTCTTCGCCCTTCTTGCCGGGCGCAACGACGAATTCGACAACGTCGCCTTCGTTGAGCGACTTGTAGCCGCTGCCCTCGATGTTGGAGAAGTGAACGAACACGTCGTCCCCACCCTCACGTGAGATGAAGCCGAAGCCCTTCTCAGCGTTGAAGAACTTTACGGTGCCTGTAGCCATTGTGATTTTCCTAACTGTGTGAGCGGCTACGTGCCGCTCGCCCGCAACCGTATCGGCTCCGCAACCCATTCATGCAGATGTTCGACCGATCAAATCCGCGTAAATCATCCAGCGGTGACCGTCGCCGTCACAGGTCTGCAGGACGAGGCGCGCCGCGCGGTTCGCTCCGCGGTCGGTTCGAAGGATCGCATCGGCCGTCGCAGCGCCCGATGGGGTGCCGTTGAGGCCCCTTACCTGGTCATGTTCGATGGCGACATAGACGCGGTCGACGATGCGGTAGGAGGCGATCGTGACAGCGTCAGCCACGGTCACGGTCGCGCCATCGACCAGATCGGGCGTCGCTGCGAACGCGCCGCCGTGCGAGACGCGATGTCCAGCAATCCACAACGTGCCGGGGTCTCCGGGATGCCGAGCGAGCACCGGTGCCAATGTCGGATCGTCGATCAACGTGACGCCACCGGCATCGAGCATCGTTTGACCGCCACTGAAGACCGGGCAGTCATATGAGATGTCGGCGATGGCGATGATCATCACCGGTGTGCCGAGATCGTCGCGGCAGGTCGATCGATTGACGATTGGCGCGAGGGACACTCGGGCAGTCGGTGGGTTCAATCGGACTGCACGTTCGGTCGCTGTTGCTGCTCCGGACGACATCGTCGCGGTGCCCGCTGAGACGATGTTGACGTGGGTCAATGCGACCGAGACAGCGAGAGCGACGAGTGCGGCGATACCCATCTGGGCGCGTCGAACGAGAGTTGTGTGCACGTGATCACGCCTTTCCGCTGATGTTGTTCGCCTTCGATCAACGTACCGAGGGCCCGTACCGAGCGTGAGAATCTCGTCGATTCTTGACAAATCAATACTCACGCCGCCCTCGCCAGCGCCGATACACATGACGAGCCCCGCACCCAGTGCTGCTCCAGACAAGTCTGGAAACACCTTGTCTTCCGTATCGGTCAACCCTGCGTCAGCAGGCGCCTGGTCACGGGCCTACACCACCTTTCGGTGGCATGGCCGCCGGACTACCGCACGAAGTCGAACCAGGAGCTCTCATGCATCGATTTGCCCATTCACGTCGCGTCGCGGTTGTTGCGGTCATCTCCGGCGCTGTCGCCCTGCTCACTTTCGTCCCCGCCGCCAGCGCCGACATCGTCCCCACCGTCGACCTCGCCACCACTGCCGGCTACTCGGTGCTGGCCGCGACGACAGTCACCAACACCAACGTCAGTGTTCTCGACGGCAGCGTCGGACTGTCGCCTGGAACCGCAATCGTGGGGTTCCCACCCGGCGTCATCAATCCGCCCGCGATCATCGACGCAACCACTGCCACGGCACTGGCGGCCCAGGGGGACCTGACGATCGCCTATGACAACGCCGCCGGTCGCCCAGTCGGGACCCAGTTGGCGAGCCCCGATCTGGTCGGCGTGACGCTTGCTCCCGGCGTCTATGCGGCTGCATCGAAGGCGCCGCTCGGTCTGTCCGGTCAGCTGGTGCTCGACGGACAGGGCAATGCCGACGCAGTGTTCATCTTCCAGACCGATTCAACCCTCATCACCGGCAGCGCCAGTTCGGTGGCGCTGATCAACGGAGCATCCGAGTGCAACGTGTTCTGGCAGGTCGGCAGTTCGGCGACGCTCGGCAGTGGCTCGACATTCGTTGGCAACATCCTCGCCCTGACCTCGATCACCGTCGAGAGCAACGTGATCGTGCACGGTCGGGCGTTGGCCCGAACCGGTGCTGTGACGCTCGATGACGACACGTTCAGCGCGCCCAGCTGTGTGCCGTCGACCGACTCTCAGCCACCGGCGACCACCACAACGATCGCAGCGACGACGACCACGACGACCACGGCGACCACGGCGACCACGGCGACCACGGCGACCACGGCGACAACAACTGGTGGCGCTTTTGGTCCGTCGGACTCGAGCACGTCGATCGCCGGATCAGCTTCGACCAGCCCGAACGGTGGCTTCAACGACACCGACATCACGCTTCCCGTGACCGGTAGCACCACGGGCGGAGCGGTTCCCATCGCTGCCGGAGCGGTCCTGATCGGTCTCACAGCACTCGTCATGGCCCGCCGTCGCCCGACAGCCTGAGTTTTCCGCCACCCCGACGACCAGCTGCGCTGAAGTCGATCGTCCGGTGTCGATACTCTGAGAGCGATGACATCCGCACCACGCTCGAGCGCCGATCACGGGCAGGGTCGAGTGTCGGTGCTGGTGTGTCGCGGGTGTTGCTGTGGCACCGTGACGAAGCATCCCGATGTCGATCACGCCGGTCATCTGGCTCGGATCCGGGCGGCAATGCCGACGTCTCGACGGGCCAAACTGTGGACGGTCGACTGTCTCGACCTGTGCGAGCATTCCAACGTGGTTGTCGTTCGCGACGGCTCCGGACATCGACGTTGGTTCGGCGAGATGCTGCACGACGACGACATCACGGCGCTCACTCGATGGCTCGGCGGCGGAGCGGTCGACGATGTGCCGGTTTCGCTGGCTCGGCGGGAGTTCGTGCCGACCGTTGCTTCGTCCGCAGTCACGGCTCGGATGGCCGAATGGTCGCCGAGCCAACTCGTCGATGTGATCGAACGAACACTGCGTGAGCGATCCGGCTCGTGGAGCGTCGGCGTGCACGGCGCTGGTGCAGAGGTCTTGATCGGCGACCAGCAGACAAGCGTCGTTCGCAGCGAGCGGACCTGCACGGCGACCACCGAAACCGGTGCCCTGCGGATGACGGTGGATGACGACACGCATGCGTTCGTGATCGACCGGCCGGACCAGCGGCATCGACCCGCCGTCGTGATCTTCGCCGTGCTCGCAACAGCACTGCAGCCGTCGTGGCGGGCGATCACACTGCGGGGTGCCGACATCGACGCGATCCGCCCGGAGAACCGCGGCGACACGATCGTCGACCTCGGCATCGGTCGATCGGATGCTGCCTTCTGCGTTCGCACCAGTGATCCCGAACTGATCGCGTTGGCCGAGCGCGTGCGTGGACGGTATTGGCGAGACGCTCTCGACGACATCGAGCCAATGCTCGTCGCTCGATCGCCGGACCGTGTCGTGATCTCGTCGCTCGCGAGGGCCGAAGTGTCTGTGCCGATCCCGAAGCCCCACGTTGCGTCGCACACCGGTGCACACAGCCACCTTCGCCCTGAAGACCTCGATCTCGGTCTCTCGCTGCCACCGGGCATCGTGTTGCCGAACGGATTCACCCCGGTTGCGTCGCTGTTCCCGAACGAGCGATGGACGCCGATCCGCTGAACGTGCTCACGTGGGTCGATCGACGGCGTGAGCGAAATCGTCGGCCGGCGAGGGGCTGACGGCACACGATCGGCGTTGCTCGGTAACCTCCCGAACATGGCAAAGCACTCGTCGACTCCGGCCCGAATCCGGCGGTTGACCGAAGAGCTGGCTGAGGTCGATTTCTTCCTCGATGGTCCGTCATCATGGCAGGACGCAGTGCTGGCCGAGCTGCACTATGCACTGCGCCCGGCGGTCCACGAGCGGCGCGTGCCGACCTTTGGTGCGATCATCGGCCCCACCACCGACCCGTCCAGCTGGAGCGCCGAGACTCAGCTCGAGATCAACCACCGACCTGTCGACGAGATGAACCTGGCATCCGCATGCCGCTTCGCCGACGGGCTGTCGAGTTGGATGCTGCGCCGGGTGGACGGTCCGAATGAGATCGCGGTCTTCGACCGGCCGACTGCGTCCGAGCGTGACCTGGTCGTGCTCGCCGAAGCGCTCGGGGCAACCGTCGTTCAGCGCCACCCGTCTGGATCGATCCGATTGGTCGGCTCGTTCGGCGTGCTTCGCTCCGAAGGACTCGAGTGGCATCACGAGCCTCCGATCAGCCGCTGGATCGAAACGCTGACGTCGTCCCCCGAGCATGGTGACCGTGAAGTCGTGGAGACGATCGTCGAGTTCGCCGTTCACGACCTCGGGTCGCGTGGCATCGGAGCGATCCTCGTCTACCAGCCCGAAGCGGTGGCCAACCCGACCTACGAGATCCGACTCGGAACGCCGCCACCACTCGAGATCATGCGTGCATCAGATCTCGCTCCGTTGCGCCACGTACTCGGCCAGGTCGACGGAGCAGCGATCCTGGACAGCACCGGCACCCTGCGCCAGCTCGGGGTTCGGCTCGTGCCGAGTGCGGAGGCCGAAGCCGACATCGCGGGATATCGCGGGATGCGCCACACATCGGGACGTCGGTACAGCTTCGACGACACCACCGCCACCGTCATCGTCGTCAGTGAGGACGGTCCGGTCACGGTGCTGCGCAAGGGCGAACTGCTCGGTACGTCGGTGCGCCCGACTCGCGTCCAACTGCAAGCACCACACGTGCTGTCGAGGGTCTGAAAACTAGGTTCGAGGGATGACATCCCTGGCGAACCGAACAGTACTGATCACCGGCGGTAATGGGGGTATCGGCCTCGGGATGGCATCAGCCGTCGGTGCGGCGGGCGCGCAGGTCGTGCTGTGGGGACGTGACGAAGCAAAGAACGAGACTGCCCTCACCCGACTCCGATCCGAAGGGGCCACGGCCCACGCGATCATGTGTGATGTCGCCGACGAGCAGCAGGTGATCGACGCATTCGGCCGTTCGATCGAAGTCGCGGGCGGTCGGATCGATGCAGCATTCGCGAACGCCGGACGGGGCGGCAGTGGCCGGTCGTTCGTCGACACCACACTCGATCAGTGGCGGGCAGTGATGGCCACCAATCTCGACGGTGTGTTCCTCACGTTCCGCGAAGCGGCCCGGCACATGATCGAACAGGGTGGCGGATCGCTGGTCGCGATCTCGTCGACCTCGGCCATCCACGGCGCTGCGAACAATGAAGCCTACGGAGCCTCCAAGACGGCGTTGCTCGGGATGGTTCGCGGTCTCGCTGTCGGTCTCGCCCGTCACCAGATCCGGGTCAATGCCTTGTTGCCGGGTTGGACCCTGACCGACATGGCTGCAGCCGGATATGCGTCGGACAAGTTCCGCACTGCGACCATTGGTCGCACACCGGTTCGTCGCTGGGCAGATCCGGACGAGATGGGACCTGCTGCTGTGTTCCTCGCCGATCCAACGACCACCTTCCACACCGGCGACACCATCGTCGTCGACGGCGGTTACACCATCTTCTGACATCGACGGGTTCGGGCGGCCGTCATGATCTTCGATCGCGAGGACGAGCGGGCTCACCTGCACTGAGCGGTGGGGCGTCGGCCGCACAGTGGAAGTCGTGGTCCTGCTCGGCGAGCACGGTCGAGCGGATACCTGCGAAGGCGATCGCAGCGCCGAGCAGGACCAACACCGCAGCGGCAACGAGCACCGTGTGGAATCCGTCGACGAGGGGGCCGGCCACGATGTCTGCGCCAGGGCTGAAACCCGCCACGATTGGCACGGCTGCAACGGCGAGCAGTGAGCCGACTCGGGCGACCGCATTGTTGACGCCCGACGCGACCCCAGCGTGTTCGGCGCTCGCCGCAGCGAGCACCGTGGCCGTGAGCGGTGCAACCGTCAGCGCGAGACCGGCGGCGAACACCGTCATCGCCGGCAGAACCGCAGACGCGTACGACTCTCCGGGGCTGATCCGAATCATCAACAGCAGCCCACTGGCGATCACGATCGGGCCGATGGTCATTGGCCACCTGGGTCCGATCCGCTGGGCGAGCGCCCCGGCGCGAGCGGAGAACGCAAGCATGATGACCGTGATCGGCAACGTCGCGATGCCGGCCTCGAGTGGCGAGTAGGCGAGCGATTCCTGAAGGACCAGGCCGATCAGGAACAGCGTCGCTCCGAGCCCGCCGTAGACGAACAGCGTGACGAGGTTCGCGGCGCTGAACTGGCGTGAGCGGAAGATCGCCAGCGGCAGCATCGGGGACCTGCGGCGAGCTTCGGTCACCACGAACGCCACGAGTGCGACGGCGCCGACGATGCCGACCGGCCATGACCGCTCGATCAAGCCCCACGTGGTTCCTGCCAGGCCGAGCGCACCGATCAACGCTCCCGGGGCATCCAGGGGGCCGGACACGTCGCTGCTCCGACTCTCGGGCACGTGGCGGATTGCGACCCAGATGACCACCGCCGACAACGGCAAGTTGAGCAGGAAGATCCAGCGCCATGATGCGGCATCGATCAGGTAGCCGCCGAGGAACGGACCGATCGCGGTGGTGACGCCGCCGAATCCGCTCCACGCTCCGATGGCCTTGGCGCGATCGTCTCGATGGAATGACGACTGCAGGATCGCCAGGCTCCCGGGTGTGAGCAGTGCGCCGCCGATGCCCTGCAGTGCTCTCGCTGCGATCAGGGTCGTCACGTTCGGCGCGATGCCGCACAACAGCGACGACAGTGCGAACCAGATGACCCCGACGATGAACACCGTGCGCCGGCCGAGTCGGTCACCGAGCGATCCGCCGACCAGGATCAGCGAGGCGAGGGTGAGGGTGTAGCCGTTGATCACCCACTGCAGATCGGCAAAATCGGCGCGCAGATCGGCGCTCAGTCGGGGCAGGGCGATGTTGACGACAGTCGCATCCAGTGAGGCGATGCCCGATCCGAGCACCATCCCCGTCAGCACCCATCGACCAGCGGCGGTCCCGAATCGAAGTCCATCGTCGGCTACCGATGGGCTCGATGGGGAAGGCACGGTCATGGCCCGCCCAAGTTACTGCGACCGCCCGCTGCCGGATCGAACGGGAGCCGTCGCTGCGTTCGTAGCGCAATGCCGTCCGTGGTGGAAACAACGCCCATGTTCCCGGGATCCCCCGTGCGATGGTGGGTTTCGGGAACATGGGCGCGAAATCCACCATGCGCTTGGGAAGCGAGTCGGGCCCACGGCGGGAAGTTGTCAGGGCAGGAGGACGTGCGGGTTGAGAATGCCTGCCGGATCCAGCGCTGATTTGATCGCCCGCATCGCGCCGATCTCGGCGGGTGAGCGGTTGAGGTGTAACCACGCGACCTTCGCAGTCCCGATGCCGTGTTCGGCGCTGATGCTTCCTCCGAGCGACGCAACGTAGCGCAGCACCGCGTCGTCGCAGCGTTCGTCGTCACGATCGAGACCGGTGATGTTGACGTGGATGTTGCCGTCGCCGACGTGACCGAACAGCCATGTACGGGCATCGGGTGCAACGTCAGCCACGTCGTCAGCCACCACAAGGGGCACCGTTGCCATGAACTCGGCGAGGCGGCTGATCGGCAACGTCACATCCAGCTTGTGGGGCGTGCCGAGCGTGCTGATCGCCAGTGTGTGTTCTTCGCGGAATCGCCACAGCGCAGTTCGCCGTGTGGCATCGGTGGCGACGGCTGCATCGACCACGTCATCGATGGCTGAGATCACCGCGGCGAATGCGTCGGTCGGATCGTCGTGGTCGGCGACCTCGAGCAACAACAGCACAGCGGGCGATCCAGCCAGAGGAGCAACAAGGCCGAACGTCTCCGCCACGAGTTGCACACCTGGCGCGAGCATGATCTCGGCCGCCTCCAGGGAGTCGAGTTCGGCTCGAACGGAAGCGACCGCGGCGATCGCTGCTTCGACGGTTGCGAAGCCGATCAGTGCGGCCACCCGGTGTTGGTGTTGGGCGACCAACCGCAGCCGAGCCGCGGTGACGATACCCAAGGTTCCCTCGCTGCCGCAGAGCAGGCCGGCCAAGTGGTAGCCGGTGTTGTCTTTGTGCAGCCCACCGAGGTGACTGATCGTTTCGCCCGTCCCGAGCACGGCCTCGACCCCGATGATCTGTTCGCGCGTACCGCCGTAGCGGATCAGGTTGATACCACCGGCGTTGGTCGCGATCGTGCCGCCGATGGTGGCCGACCCGCGAGCGCCGAGGTCGACTGCGTAAGCCAGCCCCGCCCGCGCGGCAGCATCGCGGACGTCGGCCAGGATCGCTCCCGCTCCGACGGTGACCTGACGAGCCTCGATGTCGACGGGTCCGATTCCGTTCAGTCGGCTCAGGCTGAGCACGATTTCGCCGTGCAGCGGGACGCCGCCACCGACGAGACCGGTGTTGCCTCCCTGGGGCACGATCGCGACGCCCGTGTTTCGACAGAGATCGATGATGGCAGCGACCTCTGCGGTGGAGCCCGGACGAACGACGGCCGGTGTCGAGCCGACGAAGCGTCCGGTCCAGTCGGTTTCGAACGATGCTCGATCGTCGGCGTCGGTCAATACCTGGTCAGCGCCGACGATGTCTTGCAGGCCAGCGAGCAGCGACCGATCGATCACGGGGTCAGCACCTGCACGACACCGCCGGCCGCATCGAGTAGTTCGACCGTGTATGGCGGCAGTTGAGTGAACGCGTCGAACCCCACAGATGCATTGCTGCCCGCGAGCGGCACCAACTCGATCACCTTCGGCTCGCGTCCGATCACCGTCACGCGCACGTTCGTCCCCGGCGGCTGATCCGGGATGCTGATGATCAACAGCGTCGCCCTGAGTGTCGTCAACTCCGTGACGACATCCGACGCTGACCACGTCACCTGATCCTGTGTCGACAGGATCCATTTGTCCTTGCGGATGATCTCGGCCGTTGTGCCGTCGGCACTGACGTCGAGGCTGTACTCGGAGTCGTTGGCCAAGGGCACCGTCGCGATGGTCTGTCGAGATTGCATCGGATCGATCCACGTGTCGGTCGGACCTCGCTGGTTGGTATCGAACGCATCCTCGTTCAATTGCAGCCACTCGTCCTGAGTCGCCCGGCGCACAGATCCGATCAGGATCAGGAGGTCCTGCGCTCCGTATGACCCTCCGACCGTGATCGTCTGAGACTGTTCGGTCCACCACCCGTTGCTGTATGTGAACGGAACGTCATCTTCGGTTTGGGTCACTTCGACGAGATGAATCAAGCGGTCACCGAGTTCGATGATCGACGTCGTCGTCGGCTCGATCGAACCGGACGGGTTCGACAGCAGTTGGTCGAGCGCCGATCGGCCAACGCTGTCGCGAGTCTCGATCCATAGCGAAGTGGGCTGACCATCATTCGGATCGGGGTCGAAGTAGTCGACCTGCCGACTGTCGGCGGGATCCGCGTCGCGGGAGAGACCGCAGCAACTGGACGGTCCGGCGTCGATCACCTCCATGCCACGGAGTATCGACATGCCGACGCTGGACGGAGTCCATCGTGCTGTCTCAAAGCCGGCGAGGCGGAGTCCGATGTTGCTTCGAGTGGTTGCAGCGATGTCGCAATGGCGACCATGTCCGGGTCTGCGATGCCGAACGACATCATCTCGATGCGCAACACCGGTTCGGCGCTGATCTCCAAATTTGTGTGGCTCACACCGTCGTCGGAGAGTTCTCGAATCCCGGCGTATCCCGGTCCGTCGAATCGGGTCCGCGCGGGATCAGAATTCAGCGAGTCCCCGCCGGTTGACCGTGTGGTCGAGAGCGCGAGCCACCGGCCGCTTGTTCGGGTCGCGCCTGGATCGGACCACAGCTGAAACCAACTGTCCATCCATTGCTGAGGGTCCTGTTGATCCCCCAGGTTCTCCCAGAGTGCGGAGACGGTGTACCCCTCGGGCACGGTGCCCAGTAAAAAGCCGGGGGAAAGTTGGAGATCGGGCCCCTCGAATCGGGTGGTGGTGTCCGGAGTGTCGTTGGTGGTCGTTGCGCCATCAGCGGTTTCCGGCACCGATGTCGTGCCCGGAGCGTCGATCGTCGCGCTGGAGGCGTCGGTGGAGTTCACGGCGGAGTTCTCGGCGGAGTCCTCGGTGGAGTTCTCGGTGAAGGCGGCATCGTCGGGCGAATTGTCGGTGCTGGGGGCCACCCAGAAGAATCCGGCTGTCAGGGCCGCAACGATGCCGAGGGCGGCGCCGACCTTCAATCGCCGAGATGGGCGACGCTCATCGGACCTCGGAGTCGCTGGGGTCTGATGCCGAGCCTCGGAGGACGATGTGGCGAAGGAAGCGTCGTCCCAGCCGGGTGCCTCGTCGGTGCGGTGGTCCTCCAGTGAGTCGATCGCGAGCGGAATGCCGGTCGCCACGGCGAGCCGAATCCGGTTGCGGCTCTCGTCGTCGAGCCATAGTTCAGTCCGCCGCAGCAGCTGTTCGGCCACGCCGGGGCTCCCGTATCGGTGACCCAGCGTGTCGAGCCGGCTGGCGACATCGGTGACCGTCAGTCCGACGGTGGTCGCGATCTCGGCGATGGGTCGGGCCTGGACGACGCCGAGGTCGAGTATCGCCCGTTCACTGACATCGGACCCGTTTCCGCCCCAGCGGTCGGTGGCGACTTTTGTCGCCGCGTTCGTAGCGATCGTGTGCAGCGCACTCGCATCCGCGATTGCGGGTGTCAGACCATCGGGTCGGTCAGCAACCCGGATGTACACATTGGCGAGCAATGGCTCGGCCACACCTCGCTCGCCGCCCACCATCCGGCCGATGAAGGCGAACAGCGAGGTGGCGGTCTCGTCGAAGCACTGCAGCAGGCTGTCGCGATCGGTGATGGGGAACGGCCCGGCGGGCATCGTGATCATGGCGTCAGGACCTGCACGACAGTTCCGGTCGCGTCGAGCAGTTCAATCGTGTAGGGCGGCAGTTCCGAGAAGGCGTCGAACGCAACAGAGGCATCGGCCTCTGCCAGCGACCTCAGTTCGATCACCTTCGGCTCACGTCCGGGCACCGTCACCCGTACCGACGAGCCAGCTGGTTGAGTGGGCATGCTGACGATCAGGAGCGTCGCGTCGACCGATTCGAATTCGGTGACGGGCCGCTCGCTCGTCCATCCGATGCCCCACCCGGTGCTGCTGCCCGAACTGCTCGAACGGACGTTGATCTCAGCGGCCGTTCCTGTGTCGTTCACGAACAGCTCATAGGTCAAGCCGTCGCCGGTGAGCCTGGGGCCGAGGCTCCGGCGAGTCGACATCGGATCGACGTACTCATCGCCGTTCTCGCCGACTGAGGGGGCCGTCCGTGCGTCTTCGTCCGCCTGAAGCCATTCGTCGTCGCTTGCACGACGAATCGAGCCGATCAGGATCTCGAGGTCTGCTGCACTGAACGTGGCGTACACCATGACGAGCTGGCTCTGGTCGCTCCACCAAGCTGTCGTCAGTCCGGCGGTCGCAGTGGTTTGGCCGGTGGTTCGGCCGGTGGTTGGTCCACTGGTGTATTCGGTGAAGTGAACGAGGCGGTCACCGACCTGTTCGATCGAGGTCGAGAACGAAGTCGGCGCCGCTGTCGGGTCGATCGAAAACGGATCGACGAATCGATCGAGTTCGGAGCGGTCGAGGGAGTCCCTTGTGTGGATCGAAATCGCCTGGTAGTCGTCCGTCGGCGTGATACGCCGGTTGTACTGGACGCTTCGCTGATCAGCTGGACGGGAGATGCCGTACAGGCCGCAGCAGCTACTCGGTCCTGCCTCGATGACCTCCATCCCGACGAGTCGCGCCATGCCGACCGAGGACGGCTGGAGCTGCGCCCTGCGGTTGCCGATCGTCAGCCCGCTCGGTGGGACGAGCCGTTCCATCGATGTGGCGATGGCGATCAGGTCGTCGTCCGACAGGCCGAACGACGCCGTACTGACCCGCAACGGAAGGCCCGCTCCGACCTCGAGCGTCATCTGCTCGACGCCATCGTTGGTCACCTGAAGGAGCCCACGATACCCCGGTCCGGCGAAACGCTCGTTGCGATCGCCATCGACGAACGATTCGTGTCCAGGCGTGAACGAGGTCGCGAGAGCCAGCCAGCGACCTGTCGTCCGGGTCGCTCCTGGTTCGGCCCACAATTGGAACCAGCCGCCTGATGACTCGCTGACGACTTGTTCGTCAGCGAGTGACTCCCAGAGCCCACCAATCCTCCATCCGGCGGGGACGTTGGTCAGAATGAAGCCTGGCGAGAGCTGCAGCCCGGACCGTTCGTAGGCATCGACAGTGATCGTCGGCGCGTCATCGGCTGTCGTGGTCGGTGCGGGCTTGGTCTCAGGTGCGTCGGTCGTCGCGGTTGTACCGGTGCTGTTCTCGGTGAGGGCGGCTTCGTCCGGTGGGCTCTCACGGTTGGGGGTCACCCAGAAGAAGCCTGCCGTGAGGACGGCCGCGATGCCGAGGGCGGCGCCGACCTTCAACCGGCGTGACGGACGACGCTCATCGGGCGTCGGTGCGGCTGGTGTCTGACGCTGCGCCTCGTAGTCGGTGGTGAATGACGCCACGTCCCAACCGGGTGCGACCTCGGTGTGTCGCATGTCCGCAGCATCGATCGCTACAAGGGAACCGACGCCGACGGCCAGTCGGATCCGGCTACGAGTGTCATCGTCGAACCACAACTCGCTGACGCGAAGTTGCTGTTCGGCATCCTCCCGCGTGTTGTATCGACGGCGGAGGGAGTCGAGCCGAACCGCTACGTCCGCCGACGGCAGGGCGACGACGGCGCTGATTTCGTCGATCGTGCGATCATCGACGATGCCGAGGTCGATGAGCGCCCGCTCTCGAACCTCGGAACCGTCCCCTCCCCAGCGGCGAGCGGCGACCTCGGTCGCGGTGGCAACGGCGACGGCGTGCAATGAGGCGGCGTTGACGAAGGCCGCAGCGTCCGCTGCGGTTTGGTCGCTGATCCGGATGTAGACGTTGGCGAGCAGTGGCTCGACGATTCCACGTTCGCCACCGACGAGCCGGCAGATGAACGTGAACAGACCGGCAGCGGTTTCATCGAAGCAACACAGCAGACCGTCTCGATCGGCAACGGGGTACGGCCCGCCCGGTGTGGTGATCACACGATGATCTTCGCGCACGATCAGGCCGGGTAGTAGTTCGGCGCCAGGCCTTCCATCTCGTGCCACTCCGACGACGTGGCCGGACGGATGCTGGCGATCGATGCGATCAATTCGTCGAGATCGGCCGTGCCGGACAGCGAGATCGTGTCGGATCCGTCGTGCCATTGCAGGTTGTACGTGGTCGTGCCGTCCACACCGGCCTTGGCGCTGATGACGATCGACCGTCCTTCGACCTCGATCGTGCTGCTGGATGCGGACGGCTCATCGACGAACGGACCGTCGGGCGACGAGCCAATTGCGGGGAGGATGAATTGGGCAACCTGCAAATCGTTCGGTGTCGACGGGCGGCTACTGAGCAGGATCCGTCGCCGGAGATCGGTGGATTGGTACGTGGTCGTCCATTGCGTTCCGACCTGGGCTGCGGACGCGAGCGTACCGTAGGGGCTTGGTTGGCTGGTGACGAGTTCGAGTCCGGCGTCGAGCAGTTGCGATGCAGCATCGAATCCGAACGAACCGTCGGCGATCACCATGTCGGTGGCCACACCGACGAGATCGTCTGCGGGTTGTCCATGACCTGCGATCGTCACCCGGCCGCCACCGATCAATTCGACGGACACCTGCTGGACACCGTCGCTGGTGGTGGCGACGAACGCGGGTTGGCCGGCAATCGTTGTCGGGCGTCCACCATCGAGCACGAACCGGCCGGACACATCGCGACCGGCCGTCGCGAGAGCGAGCCAATCGCCCGACGTGCGGTTGGCATCCGGAGCGGCCCACACCTGGAGCCAGCCCCCGACGTCGGGTGCCGAACTGACGAAAGCCCCCGATGCGGCAAACCCGTCGGGCGGCTCGTTGATCAGATGGCCCAGCGTCGTGAAGGACAGTGCACTGGCTGTCGGATCGGGCTGACGACGGTCTCCGGCGAGGGACCCGACGACGGCAACCGATGCAATCCCGATGATGATCACCGCAGCGCAGATCAAGCCAGCGCGGGACGCCCGGTGCTGACGGGTCGAGGTTCGGCTCGTCAGCTCATCTGCCGACACCGGCGCAAGCAACCGCTCGGCGCACCGTTCGATGACGGCATCGTCCATCCACCGGTCGAACGAACGCATTTCTGCGTCGGCCGTCGCACCATCGGTGCCCAAGCGTTCGGCTCGCTCACGACTCGCCGCATCGGTGACGGCCGATTCGATCAGTCGACTCGTCAGATCCGTCATGGTGGTGGTTCCGTCCGGCGTCGCCCGAATCGTGGCGACGATCAGGAGTTCGACACGGACGTGGTCGCCGCCGGTGATCCGGCAGCCGACCGAGTACAGCCGTGCTGCGCAGCGATGGAGACACTCGAGCCGATCCTCGGCTGAAAGGACCGGTATCGGCTCATCGTCCGCAGCAGCAGAGTGACTGGCCGTCTTCACGGGGTGAGCACCTGTACGACGACACCTGCATCATCGACAAGCGCGACGGTGTACGGGCTGATGTCGCGGAATGTGAGCGCAGCCGCGAAGATCCCGGTGTCAGCGATCGGCACGAGCGGCAGCGTGGTCGGCGATCGTCCGGCGACGGTGATCCGAACTCCGGTTGCCGCATCGGGGTTCGTGATCGCCACGACGACCGAGGTCGAACTCATCGAGACGAACTCGTGCACCGGATGCAATGATTCCACATCCAGTGGCAGCTCGCCCATGATGCCGTTCACGCTGTAGTTGCGCAACGCGAACTGGATGGTCAACGGTTTCGCAAGCACTGCAACGGTCCAGTGGCTGTTGTCATCGATGGTCGTGCGACCGATCCGGATCAGACCCTCGTCCGATCCGATCGACGGCGTGGCGAGATCGGAGCGGCCCATCCGCAACAGTGTCAGCCACTCATCGGGGGTGGCCGTGCGCACGGCGTCGACCGCGCCGAGCAACTGATAGAGGCCGACGTTGCCGGCCATCGTGATGGTCTCGCTCCCGACGTGCCAGCGGACCGACGAACGTCCGTCTGTGTGAAGGCCACTCGGCGGGGCGCTGCCGACCAACAGCTCGAGCGGCCCCATCTGCACCGTCCGGTTCAGGGTCGAACTGGCCAGCGTGTCGGTCGATGGTGGCAGGACCAGCTCGCTGATCCGCAGATCGTCCGGCGTCATCAACTGGGTCGTCAGGTCGATGTACCCGTTCCCGGCGGTCTCGACGAAGGTTGTCGTCCGCCGCGGTCCGTCCATGACCTGCGCCGGCATCCCGCCCGGCTCGGCCGCGACATCGTGGATGAGTGGTAGGTCGGCGCGCAGCGTGTCGAGGGCAGGATCGAACGTCGCTTCGCCTCGGACCAGCGTGATCCCGGCTGCGAGTTGACGTAGTTCGTCCGGACTGAATCCTCCGCCGGTGATCGAGAACTGGCCGACATCGGGGGGCTGCACGGTGATGACAGCAATGCCGTCGGTGTCGAACGTGATCACTGCAGGGCTGAACCCGATTGTCTCGCGTGCACCGGCTGCGATGATCGCGGTCCGGGTGAATGCCGTGGCCATCGTCGAGATTGCCAACCAGCGTCCGCTGCTGCGGGTCGCGTCCGGTTCGGCCCAGACCTGGAACCGACCGACCAGCGGCGGATCGATCGTTTCATCGCTGCCAGCAGCCTCGAATCCGGTCGGCAGCCGATCGAGGACGAACCCGGCAGGCAGCGACGGCGTGCGCCCGCCGCCGTTGATGCCCGGCGTCGAAGCCGAATCGCGCTCGGTGGTCGTCGTCGCAGACGGATCAGATGCCGTGCTGATCGAGGTCGATGTCGCCGCTGACGACTGCGGTGATGACACCCCCGATGACATCTCGGTTGACGCCGGCGATGGCACGTCGGATGACGACTGGGACTTGGATCGGTGGCCGGGTGAGATGGCAATGGCACCTGCAGCGACGGCGAGCACAACCAGCGAGACGAACACGATCGAGCGCCGACGTGGTCGGGGACGCGCCGTAACGACATGCCAGGGTTGATCTGGCGGTTGCCGACCAACCGGATCGCCGGTTGGCTGCTCTGCCCGACGAGTGTTGTGGACCGGCGGTGCGGTGGACCCCGTTCGACACCCGACGCGCAGTGCTGCCCGGGCCCGCCGCCGGGTCGTGTCGTCGAGCCACAGTTCGCTGCGCCGCAGCAGATCGTCGACGAGCGCGGTGCTGAACGCCTCGTCGTCGATCGAGCCGTCAGCGCGGGCGAGCGATGTGAGCACCTCGTCGGGCGTCAGGCCGAGCACCTGGGCAACCGACTCGATGTCGGCGCCATCGATCAGGTGTAGTTCGATGACCGCCCGCTCGCGAGCCGTGAGCCCCTTGGTGGTGCCATCCGGTTGCTCGCCGAGTACCTGACGCAAGGCGGTCGCAACGATCCATTCGTGATCGACGTCCACGCTTTCGCCGCCCTCGACCGCATCCCGGAGGGCCATGTACACATCGATCAACAGCGTTTCGGCGTCGTCACGATCGCCGTCGACGAGATGGCATGCGGTTGCGAACACGTCGCTGGCTGTCGCGTCGAAGCAGGGCACCAGGTCACCCGGTGCCACCACCACGAACCGGACAGGAACCCCGATGGTCATCGAGACGAAGTATCGCGCCGATCACCGCGGTGTGCGGAGCAGCGTCGAGCCGTCGGTCACGAGGGTCACGAGGGTCACGAGGGTCACGAGGGTGGACGAGTCGTCACCAGATCGCGGTGCCGACCACCTCGCCCTGCTCGCCGAGTTGCCGCAGCACTGATTCGACGTCATGTTCGGTAATCCCCTCGAGCGTGACCACCGACTGAGACAGATCGTTGGCCGTCACCGACACCTTGTGCAGCGCCCAAGTTGCCAGGGTGGTGGTCATCCGCTGGGGATCGACGATGCCGGCGAACGTGACCGACATCGATCGCTTCAGATGGCGTCGACGAATTCTGCGCATCGGCGCATCGAGCAGAAGCATCATGAGCGCCGCCACTGTGGCCACGATCGCGGCGCTGTAGAAGCCGACGCCTGCTGCGAGCCCGACCGCTGCACAGGCCCACAGTGATGCAGCGGTCGTGAGCCCCCGGACCCGATGGTTCTGCTTGAGGATCGCGCCACCGCCGAGGAAACCGACACCGGCCGCGACATACGAGGCGATCCGGGTGACGTCGACCTGCACGTTGCTCGTGGCCCGTTCGACGATGAAGTCGGCGAAGCCACCGACCGAGATCACACCGAACACAGCCGAGCCGAGTGCGAGCAGGGCGTGGGTGCGCATGCCGGCATCGTGCCCGTCGATCTCGCGCTCGAACCCGATCAGCGCGCCGAGCCCCGTGGCCACTGCGAGCCGTCCAATCACCCCCCAGTCCGACAACGAGGCCGCGTCGATCAAACCCATCAGGCTGCACCGATCCCCTCGGCGAAGAGCGCCGCGCCGACGATGCCTGCCTCATTGAGCAGTGTGGCGGCGACGAGTTCGGCACGGGTGGACAGATAGGGAAAGAACTTGTCCGCTTTCTTCGAAACCCCGCCACCAATGATGATCAGGTCGGGCCACAGCAGGTTGTCGATCCGGTCGAGGTAGCGATCGACCTTCTCGGCCCACTTCTTCCACGACTCGTCCCTCTCCTCGCGGACTCGAGCGCTGGCCTGGGTTTCTGCATCGTGGCCGTCCATCTCGATGTGGCCCATCTCGACGTTGGGCAGCAACACCCCGTCGTTGAAGACTGCGAACCCGATGCCAGTTCCGAGCGTGATCATCAGCACCACACCCATGCGGCCCTTTCCGGCACCGAAGTGCATCTCGGCGATGCCGGCTGCGTCGGCGTCGTTGAGCACCGTGACCGGGCTGCCGGTGACTGCGCTGAACACGGCGGCGGCATCAGTGTTGATCCAGGCCTTGTCGATGTTGGCCGCGGTGAGGATGACGCCGTGTTTGACGACGCCAGGAACGGTGATTCCGATCGGACCTTTCCACGAGAAGTGCTCGACGATCTCACCCACGCATTTCGCGACTGCTTCCGGCGTCGCCGGCTGGGGCGTTGCGATCCGCAATCGCTCGGTAAGAAGTTCACCGACGCCCGTGTCGACCGGAGCGCCCTTGATCCCTGATCCACCGATGTCGATTCCGAGGCATGTGCGTTGCATCCGTCCATTCTCCACGATCGGCGCCCCGTGCGCGGAACGCCGCACACCTGACGTTGCCCAGAGCAAGTTGTACGAGCGATGTATCAGCGGCCCGTCGTGCGGCTCTGTGAAACATCATGGTCATCGCAACCAACGTGCGAGCTTCGGCGTATTGTCGGAACGTGACGGACAAGCCGAGGTATTCGCCAGCTTCGCCGTTCACCGTCCTCGTCGACGGCTCGCTCGCTGGAGATGCGCTGGCCTGGCAAGCGCTCGTGAGAAAGCTCGAGCGAGTCGTATGGAAGGCGGTCAACATGATGACGACGGACGATGACATTCGCAAGGACGCATTCGCAGCGACGTGGCTGCGGCTGGTGGAACGGCTCGGCACCATCCGCGAGCCGGACAAGCTGCCGGGGTGGCTGACGACGACGGCGACGAACGAGGTTCGCCAAATCATCCGCCAGCGCGGGCGCCAACCGGTCTCGGTCGACTGGTCCGCGCCGCAGGACGTGTTCGCCGGATTGCTCGCCAACGCCGGTGACGGTGACGGTGATGGCGAACACGATCGTGAGCTCGTTCGCGACGAGGTCCGCAGCACGGTCCGGCGAGCATTCGGCACCCTCGACGATGAGTGTCGCCAGATCCTCACTGTGTTGGTTCTCGCGGATCCGCCCGTGCCCTACAAGGACGCGAGCGCAGCCTTGAATCGCCCGATCGGATCGCTCGGCCCGTCACGGATGCGATGTCTCGAGAAGTTGCGCAATACGCCGGCGATGCAGAGTTGGGTGAGTGGTTTCGATGGCTGACCACATTCCAGATCCGACCGAGCCCACAGATCCACAAGACCGTGTCAATGCCGCACTCGTCTCGGCTGTGAACGACGCTTTCGATACCGACCCGATCTCTGCCGAACTCACCCAGTTCGCGTTCGACGCGTTCTCGTGGCGGGTCATCGACGACGAACTCGCTGCCATCACGTTCGACTCTGCAACGACCGATCTCGTGGGCATCCGCGGTACGTCCACCCAGCGTCACACCGTTCAGTTCGAAGGCCGCGGGGTCTCGATCTCGGTCGTGCTGTCGGACTCGTCGCTCGTTACCTCGATCGACCCGGCCGGCATCCACCGCTGCCTGGTCGAAGGGCCGCACGGGGCAACGGAATCCTTCACCGACGAAGATGGTGAGTTCGTGATCGACCGCCCCCGCCTCCCGCTGCGAGTCGTGGTCGAAACCGATGCCGGCCGGGTGGTCAGCCCCTGGATCACGGCCTGATCGCCAGCGCGTGAGCCGGTCTTGCTCACACCGAAGTTGGATCAGGCCGAGTTGACGACCGTGCCGAGATAGGGGAAGCGATATTGACCATCGCGCTCGAGCAGATATGACGCAGCGGCACCGACTCGGCTCGTCTTGCCTGTCGACATCCATTCCCACGCGATCTCGGCGGCAACGATTGGTGTCGAAAACGATGTGCCGCTCCACTGAGCCCATCCCTCGAACTCGGTGTTGTCGTCCCGTGCCTTCTCCTGTGACAGGTCGAAGAATGTGCTGACGATGTCGACCCCGGGGGCACAGGCCTGCACCCACGGGCCGTAGTTGGTGAAAGGCGCGGCACCGTCCGGGCCGAGTGCGCCGACGGAGATCACGGACTCGAACGCTGCGGGCCACGTCGGCTGACACGACGCATCGTTGCCAGCGGCAGCGACGAAAACCACAGGCTCGGAGATCGCTGCGCCGTCGTTCTTGAAATCTGCTGGCTCGCGATACCGCATCTGCACTCGGGCGATCGCCTCGCTCAACGCGATCGGAGGATCGTTCTCATCGCAATAGCCGCCGAACGACATGCTCACGATGTCGAAGGGTGGAATGCCCGAACCTTCAGGGAACCATCGTTCGAGCGCAGCGGCGATGGTGCGGTCGTCGGTCTCTCCATACGATGACAGACAACGGTCGACAGTGACTTCGGCTCCTGGAGCGAGCCGACCGAACAGCCCGGCGATGAACGTGCCGTGGCCAGAGAACGGGTCGAGCAGTCGGTTTTCGTCAGCATCCCAGGGGTCGGGTGAAAAGTGGGTCACACACTCCATCAATGCCTGCGCACGTGCCACCCCTCGCCCAAGTGCCGCACTCGCAACCACTGTTGGGCGAATGCTCGGCAGCGCCCCCGTGTCGAGCACGAGGATCTTGCACTGCATGCCTTGGAGAGGCGTACGGGTTGAGAAGTGCTCCGTCATCGAATAGGGCGCTGGAACTGCAGTCGAGTAGCGCGGAGCTTGCGACTTGGTCGACGATCCTCCACATGACTCGATTGCGATCGGCGCAGCTGATGGAGAGCAACATCCGCACGCACACCCGTTGCCGTACCCAACGGGGTGGGGCATCGCACCCGGATGAGGCATCGCACCCGGATGAGGCATCGCTCCCGGGTTCGGGAACGCTGAATGGCCAAGGGCGGACGCGAAGAACACATGGTTGGGGCCCGCAACAATGCCCATGGTCCGAAGTTGCTGGGCGATGGCGAGGGGATTCGGAAGGCCGTGAACCACCAGCAATGTGTCGGCATCTCGCTCCGCGTCCGGGATCGACGAGCGGAAGACCGGTTCCCACCAACCGTCGGCGTTGCCCGTGTTGGAACGACCTACCGCCCGGGCGACAGATTCAATCGCGCTCTTCTTCACGAGCAGCTGATGGGGCCGATACGCAATTGTCTGACCCGAGGCATTCGTGGTGAACTGGACCCTGCGATCCCATGGATCGCTGGGCACAGGGATTTGTTGTTGTTCGTCGATGATCATCGACATCTCCTCGCGTCTGGTGCTGCCGAACGACACAGAGCTTGACACATGACGGTTGATACAGATTTTCCGGGGAACGGCCCGACCGTCTCGGTATCGCTGCGGCTCGATCTTCTCGAGAATTTGGTTCAGGCAGACCCACGCCGCGCAATTGCCGAAGCACGCGATCTCCTCGCATCGGCCGAAGAAAACGTCTCGGAGATGCTGGCATGGTCGATCATCGGGCGATCCTTGAACGAATTGGGCGATACGGAGCGGGCCGCCGCGGCGATGCGACGGGCGATCCAGATCGGGGAGGCACCCGTTTCGGCCGCACAGTTGACTTCCATCCGTATCAGCGCGGCAGCGATTCTGGCCGATTCCGGCGACCATGCGGCTGCGCTTTTCCAGCTGACCACCGCCGAAGAAGAGTCGTCAGAGGAGATGCTGGCACGAGTGCAGTCGCAGCGTGCTTATATCTTGACCAACGCTGGACGGCTGCTGGAGGCTCGAAGGCAGGCCGATCTCGCCGTCGCGTCGGCAGGCAAGCGGGGGGACTCGCTGGAGCGTCTCCGGATCCTTCTCATCCGCTCGTTCGTGCTCCTCCAGATCGGCGATCTTCGCCATGCCGAAGCCGACCTGATCGTGGCTGGACGTCTCGCGTCGGGACTCGGTCAGATCGTCACGTCTGCGCTCATCATCGGCAACCTCGGGGTCGTTCATGCCCGGGCCGGGCGGACCGCTGTCGCCATGCAGCATTTCGATCGAGCGCTTGGCATCTACGTCAGCGCAGGGAGCCCGCTTCGAACAATGGCGATCCTGGAGACCGATCGGGCCGAGATGTTGGTCCGCTCCGGATTGTACGACGACGCCGTGACAGCGGCGAAGCGCGCCGTGACGTACTCGACCGAGAGCCGCAATGTCGTCAGCCGGGGGGACTCGGAACTGCTCCTCGCTCGGGCGTATCTGGCGGCGGGCCATCTCGTCTCCGCACAACAAGCGGCGGGCTCCGCCGCCGGACTTTTGCGCGAAGGCCGCCGCAACGAGATAGCACTCCAGGCCCGTGCGATCGGCATTCAGGCGGCTCTCGGGTTGGCCGCCTCTGAGCGAGACGCCCTGAGATTGTTTGGGCGATCAATTCGACTCGGGGCGCGCCTCGAGCGTGCCGGATGGGGAGAATTCAGCGACGACCTGCGGTCGGCTCGCCTGAGATCCGCGAGTCGACTCGGAATTCTGCATGACGTCTCCGATGACCTTGTCCGCCTGCGCCGATCCATTCGATCTCGTCGTCCTGCCGAGGCTTTGCGAGCGTGGCACGCTGAGACCCTTGCACGATCGCTGGGTGGCGACCATCGCACCGCGATCGTTGCGGCCCGCCGCGGCATGCAGGCACTTGAACGATTCCGGGACTCCACGAATGATCTGCAGATCAGAGCGGGCCTGTCGGCGATCGGCGACGATCTGGCTGGCCTCGCGATCCACCTTGCCCTTGAGACGAGATCACCGAGCACGACGCTCACCTGGGCGGAACGAACTCGTGCTCATGCGTACGGCGTCGCCGAATTTGGTCCCGTTGCTCGGCCCCGACTGTCGGAGATCGCCGCAGAGGTCGGGCCGCGTGTGCTCGTCGAATTCGTGATCGACGGGGACGAGGTATGGGCGGTCGTCGTCAGACATCGACGATCCCGGCTGGTGCACGTCGGCTCCGCAATCGAGATCATCAAAGTCTTGGATCGGGTGGTCGCATGGCTCGACCGTGCTGTGCAGCCCGAGATGCTTGGTGCCCGGACAGCGATGGCCAGATCTGCGACTGCCAGGCTCGCTGGTCTCTTGATTGCTCCGCTCGGTCTTCCCCTGACCGGTGACCTCATCATCGTGCCGGTCGGGCAGCTCCACGCTGTGCCGTGGTCTGCGATCGCTGGCAGAGGGCGGTGTTTGGTCGTGAACCTCAGTGCACGCGCATGGGCCGTGTCCGCCAATCGAGAATCGTCGACGCAATCGACGGCGATGGTCATCGGACCGGCAGTGGCAGGGGCGGCCATCGAGCGAGCGGCCATGCGAAGGCTGGACGGTTCGGCATCCACGCGCACCGGGGCGCGCGCCACGGCAGTTGCGCTCCGGAAAGTGCTCGAGACTCGGGACCTCGTGCACATCGCAGCTCACGGTATTTTCGACGCCGACCACCCGTTGCGATCGACGTTGCGTCTCACCGACGGCGAGATGCCTATCTTCGATCTCAACGACATCGCCGTCGCATGCAAGCTCGTTGTCATGTCGAGCTGTGAGGCGGGAGTTCATCGCGTGAACCCGGGCGGTGAGGTGTTAGGGCTCGTTGGCATCTTGCTGAGCAGAGGAGCGGACACGGTGATTGCGCCCACCCACACCGTGCCTGACATGACATGCGCCGAGTTCGTGTCCGAGTTCTACGAGGCGTGGTCGCACGGGACGACGGCGGCGGCAGCGCTCACGGTTGTTCGATCAAAGTGGCTCGAGAGTGAGTCCATTTTCCGATGGGCGACTGCGGCTGCGTTCACCTGCTTCGGATCGGGCACCGCGACGTTCAGGTCATCCGTCGTGGTTTCGGGCGGACCATCTTGATGAAGCGTTGGATGTCGGCTTCGTTGGCGCTGGGGCGCCAGACGGCACGGAATTGACGGGTGAGGTCGAGGCCGGTGACAGGCACCGCGATCAGGGTGCCGACCGCGATTTCCTGAGCAACGGCGAGCTCGCTGAGCACGCACGGTCCTTCGCCGGAGGCGGTGGCCGCTTTCAACGTCGTCGTCGATGCCAACACTGCGAGCGGGTCAGTCGGCACTCGGCCGGTCGCTGCGAGGGCCACCTCGAACGCGTCGCGGGTGCCGGAACCGGTCTCGCGCAACAACAGGGGGGTGTCGGCCAGCAGGTCCGGACCGACCGGTCCCCGTCGGCGGGCCCACGGATGCGATGGAGCAACCACCACCGTCAACGAATCGCCGCCGACAACGGCTGTCCGCAGTCCCACGATGCGGCGCGGCGTCTCGATGAATCCGAGTTGCGCGCCACCATCGATGATCGCCCGGATCACAGCCACCGAGTTGCCGACAGCGAGTTCGACCTGTGGGCCACCGGCCACGCGATGGGCGTGGAGCCACGTCGGCACGACGTATTCGGCAATCGTCAAACTTGCCATGATCCGCAACGGGTGCCGAGCCGCCGGCCCGTGCATGGCACTGACGCCGTCGTGCAGGCGGGCGACGGCGGCGAGCACCTCGCGCGCCCACTCGGCAACGGCCTCACCTTCCTGCGTCGGGCCAGATCCGCCAGGTCCGCGCCGCAGCAGGTTCACGCCGAGCTTGCGCTCGAGCGTGCGCAGCCGCTCGGTCGCTGACGGTTGAGACAGGTGGTGCTCACGAGCAGCCGATGAAATGCTCCCCAATCGCAGCGTGTCGAGGAACAACTCCAGACCGATGAGATCTTCGACTTTGAGCGAGGTCATAGGCGCAGCCTATGACCTCGCAGCGAAAGATGTGTGGACGGCGATTGCGATCGAGGACATCATGGGTGGGTGGCTATACCTGTGACCAATCCGCGCACCGTGCAAAGCCGGCCCGACCGAGGGCCACTGCTACCTGGGCTGGCGGTTGCATTCGGGTTGGCGCTTGTCGGCATCGCTGTCAACAAGGTCGCCGCGGCGGTGTCGCCACACGTTGTCGTCGTCGTGCTTGCAGCGCTGGCTGCGAACATCGGATTGATCCGGCCGCTACACCGGCCCGGACTGGCCTTCGCGGGCAAGCGCGTGTTGCGAGCGGGCATCGTGCTGGTCGGCTTCCGCCTCTCACTGTCCGAGGTCGTGCATCTCGGACCTCGGGCGATTCTCGCCGTTTGTGTCGTGGTCACGATCACGTTCTTCGGAACGCAGTACCTCGGCCGCAAGATGGGACTGAGCAGGTCGCTCTCGTTGCTCGTCGCGACCGGCTACTCGATCTGTGGCGCATCGGCGATCGCAGCCGCGGAACCGTTCTCCGACGCGACGGAGGAGGAGGTCGCGTACGCGATTGCTCTCGTCACGCTGTGCGGCAGCCTCGCAATCGGTGTCCTTCCGGTCTTGGGGTCGCTGCTCCATCTCTCGAGCCAGACATTCGGATCATGGGTCGGCGCCTCGGTCCACGATGTCGGCCAGGTCGTCGCGGCGGCGAGCACTCGGGACAGCACGGCGCTCAAGGCTGCAGTGATCGTCAAGCTCACTCGCGTTGCGCTGCTCGCACCGCTGCTCACCGGCGTCGCCATCGCTGCCCGCCGGCGCACGAAGACCACGACCGAGGAGACGCATCTCGAGACAGCCAAGCGACCGCCCTTGTTGCCGCTGTTCGTCGGCCTGTTTCTCGTCGCGATCGTGATCCGCTCGACCGACGTCTTGTCGAGCGGCTTGCTCGATGCGATCAAGCAGGTCGAGACGTTGTTGATCGGGATGGGACTCGCCGGACTCGGCAGCGCGGTCGACATCCGCCGACTGCGCGTGCTCGGCGGCCGGCCATTGGTGCTCGGGGTGCTGAGTTGGGTACTCGTCGCCGGTGCGGCGCTGGCGGCGGTGTCTTGGACCGGTGGGTGAGGGGTACTGGATCGGATCGTGAGCAACGCCGACCAGACGATCCGCCTCGGCGGCCGATATCGCCTCGATCGCCGGATCGCCACGGGCGGAATGGGCGAGGTCTGGTCGGCAACCGACGAGGTGCTGGGGCGCGTGGTGGCGGCCAAGATGTTGCAGGCAAATCTGATGGACGAGCCGGGCTTCCTCGATCGTTTCCGAGCAGAGGCTCGCCACGCTGCCTCGCTGTCGCATCCGGGAATCGCGACGGTGTACGACTATGGCGAATCGAATGGCCACGCGTACCTCGTGATGGAACTGGTGGACGGGCGAACGTTGTCCCACCTCCTCGCTGTCGAAGCACCGCTCGCTCCTGGCCGGGTCGCGTCGATTCTGGCTCAGACATGCGCTGCGCTCGCAGCGGCGCATGCAGCCGGGGTGGTCCACCGCGACATCAAACCGGGCAACATCATGCTGACGTCGGACGAACGGGTGAAGATCACCGACTTCGGCATCTCCAAGCTCGTCGGGTCGGTTCCGTTGACGGCGACCGGGCAGGTGCTCGGCACTCCGCAGTACATTTCGCCTGAGCAGACAATTGGATCATCGGCGACGTCGGCCAGTGACATCTACTCGCTCGGTGTGATCGGCTACGAGATGCTCAGCGGTCATCGACCATTCCAGGCCGACACGCCGATCGGGCTGGCGATGGCGCATGTGCATCAGACGGCTGCGCCACTCCCCAGTGGGGTGCCACGACAACTCGCCACTGCGATCACGGAGATGATGCGCAAGGATCCGGCGGCCCGCCCCACAGATGCCGCTGCGCTCTCGCGACGATTCGAGGCCAGCATCGATTCGGGCAGTACCGCGGTGGCTGTCGACGGTCTCCCCGGTCCGGTGGACACCGTGCTGCACACTGCTGTCCAGCCGCGCGTCCTGCTGACCGACCCTCCCACCGCGATCGCACGGCCAGCAGCAACCATCGTGGGTGTCGAGGACGAACGGCCTCATCGTTCGGGGCCGGCGGTCATCGCCCTCGTCTTTGCTCTGATCCTTGTGATCGTCGGGGTCATCGCCGCGAGTCGTGGCACAGGTGGGAACGAGTCGGTGACATCGCTGCTCGCCGACCCGGCGTCGGCGTCTCCGGTCACCACCGCTTCCGTGGTGATCGTGCCCGCCAGCCCCGCTGCCACGACGATCCACGAAACAGCAGCGCCCACCACAGTTGTCGCGACCACAATCATCGCCCCGTTCGACCCAATGACAGTTGTCGGGCTGGATCACGGCGAGGCCAAGCGCCAACTCGAGTCGCTCGGATACGACGTACGCGAAGAGAAGGTCAATGGAGGTGGCGGCAAGAAGAACTCGGTGATCGACGTGCGCATCGAACCGCTCGACGGCAGCCCGGGCAGGGCGATCATCTTCGTCTCCGACGGCAAAGGCGGAAGCGGCGACGACTGACCGAGACGAGAATCGGCTTGAATGGCGCTTGATGGATCTCGCCGCAGCCGCCACGCCGCTCTACATCGGTTCGATGCTGTACGAGAACCGCAAACTGAAACAGCGGGCAATCGAGGTCGGTCCGACTCCGGCCGACTACTGCAAGCCGGACACCACCGTCAGCCTGGCGATGGGCGCCGCCAGCCTGATCGTCCCGATCACCCAGTATCTGAGCGGCCACATCGTCCCCGGCAAGGGCCGATTCGGCAAGGTTGCGCTCACCACTGTCGCAACGGCCATTGCTGTCACGACGGTTGCAGACCGGATCGTGAAGTCGGCGAAGTCGGACGACAAGGGCCAGCGCCTTGCTCGCCGAGCACGATCGGTCGCCAAGGTCGGAGGGGTTGCGGCGATCGCCGGAGGCGGGATCCTGCTCACGGCAAGCACCGGCTACATCTCGTCTGTTCAGCGTCAGTGGACCAAGGGCAAACACCGCGATCTCGGCACCGGTGTGGTCGCATGGACCGCAGCGATGGTCGGTTGGGATTTCGCCTACTACTGGAACCACCGGATGCAGCACGAGATCCGGGCGATGTGGGCGATCCATGTCGTGCACCACTCGAGCGAACACTTCAACCTGTCCACCGCGCTTCGTCAGCCCGTGGCGAGCGCATTCGGGGTGTGGGTGCCGTATGGCGCAATGGCCCGAGTCGGAGTCCGACCGGAATTGATCGAGTACTCCCGCGGGCTCAACCTGATCTACCAGTTCTGGATCCACACCGACTTGGTGCGCAGCCTCGGTCAGAGCGAAGCGGTGCTCAACACCCCGTCACACCACCGGGTGCATCACGGCAGCAATGGCCGCTACCTCGATCGCAATCACGCCGGCATCCTGATCGTCTGGGACCGCCTGTTCGGCACCTTTCAACGCGAGTTGTCCGACCACGATCCGGTGGTCTACGGCCTCACCAAGAATCTCGATCCGCCGCGAGGCTGGAGCAGCCTCTGGGATGCGATGACCCACGAGTACCGGGAGATGTTCCACGACATCGCCGAGTCGACGACATGGACCGATCGGCTCTCGTTCACGTTGCGTGGACCGGGCTGGGCCTCGGCCCGTCGCGCCGAACGGGAGAACCCGCTGTTCGCCCGCTCGCCCGAACTGGCGCCACTCGCCGTCGGCTGACGCAGTGCTCGTGACGGGCGCCTTCCCACGACTGCGCTCGAGAATGAGCGACTTCCCTCAGCTACGGGTGTGCCGGTTGTTCGCACTCGTGGCACTCGACCTGGATGGTTGCATGGGTGATGCCGAACCGTTCCTGCAGACCATCGGACACGACCTGCACGATCTGTTGGGACTCGTGGATCGTGGGCATGACATCCGGAGTTGTCGGCGCCATCACGAGGTGCGACGACAGTGCGATGTCGCTGTCATCGATCCGCCAGACGTGGAGGTGATGCACGGCTTCGACGTGAGGCTGATCGGTGATCCACGCTGCAACCTCGTCGAGATCGACTTCGTCCGGCGCGATGTCGAGCAGAAGCTTCGTCGCGTCGCGAGCGAGCCCCCACGCCCCGTAGCCGATCACGACGGCGAGCAGAATCGACACGATCGCGTCGATGGTCGTCCAATCGGTGACGGTCACGACGAATCCGACGACCATCACGGCAGCCGAACCGGCTGCATCGGCGATCAGGTGAGCAATCGCGGCACGAGACAACAGCGATGACGAGTTGTCGCGGTGCAGCAAGAACGCGCTCCCGCCGTTGACGAGCAATCCGACACTCGCCAGCACGAGCACGACCCATCCCTCGATCGGCTCCGGGTTGCGGAACCGGCCGACTGCCTCGATCACGATCCACGTCGATGCCGCGATCAAGGTGACGGCCGAGATCTGAGCGACCACGGCATCGGTGCGTTTGCGGCCGAAGGAGTGGATTCGATCAGCGGGCTTCTTGCGGAGTTGCAGACCAACGAGCACCATTGCGAGCGAGATCACATCGGTGGCCTGATGGGCTGAGTCGCCGACAAGGGCCAACGATCCGGCGATCAGCCCGCCGATCAACTGCACGACGAGCAGGGCGGTGTTGGCGGCAAACGCGATCCCAACGGTCTTCGCAACGGGTTCGCCCCCGCCGTGGGGGTGACCGCCGTGGGAGTGACCGCCGTTGGAGTGACCGCCGTTGGAGTGACCGCCGTTGGCAGCGCCGGGTGCCGAGTGGTCGTGGTCGTGGTCGGGCGACATCCGAACATATTCGCAGTTCCGCATATGAGAAACCAACCACTGCGTCACATTTGTCCGATCCTGCGCATCGTGCGGCGCGCCACTACGTTTCCGGTCAGCCTGCTGCAGACCTTGGGGGTTCCCGCATGTCGCTCACCGTTTCGTCGTCGCCGAGTCCGTTCGTTCACGGGGTCGAGCCGATCACCGAGTCCGACGATGCCATTCGTACGGCTCTGGAGGCGGCCGAACTGGCGCCGTTGCTCCCGGCCCTGGCCTACCTGACCGGCGACCTCAGCCTGCTGCGGCCCGATCTTCGGCCCGATCCGGTGATGCTGACGCTGCCCCAAGCCGGCCTCACCGACAGTCAGCAAACGACGATTCGCGAGATCGCGCTCGACGTGTTGCGTGCCTATCGCGATGGCGGATGCGAACCAGCGTCGCCGCCATCGGACGCCGACCTGCTGCAGATTCTCGAGTTCACCGTCGGCGGCGGTGAAATGGCCGCCTACCTCCCGCTGCTCGAGGAAGAACTGTCGTATCGCGGCGAGGACCGTCGTGGCCCAGGCTGGACCAAGGGCGATATCGCGCCCGACGTCGACTTCTCGGTGGTCGTGATCGGTGCCGGGATGTCGGGAGTGTTGTCCGGTCATCGGCTCAATCAGGCCGGCGTGTCATACGTCGTGCTCGACAAGAACGACGATGTCGGCGGTACCTGGCACGAGAGCGTTTATCCGGGCTGCCGGGTCGACAACCCCAATCACAACTACAGCTACTCCTTCGCCCAGCGCCACGATTGGCCGTTCCACTACAGCACCCAGGATGTGCTCCACGACTACTTCCGCGAGTGCGCGACGTCGTTCGGTGTCCGCGAGCACGTCCGATTCAACTCGGCCGTGCAGTCGGCGACGTGGAACGAAACGGAATCGACCTGGCGTGTGGTGTACCTCGACGTCGACGGCCGTGAACAATCGATCACAGCCAACGCCGTCATCAGCGCCGTCGGCCAACTCAACCGACCGTCGTGGCCAGCGATCGACGGCATCGCCTCATTTGCGGGTCCGTCCTTCCACTCCGCGCAGTGGCGTCACGACGTCGATCTCAGCGGCAAGCGGGTCGTGGTCATCGGGACCGGATGCAGCGCGCTGCAGTTCGTGCCTCACGTTGCCGCTGAAGCTGGCGACGTCACCGTGTTCCAGCGCACGCCACCGTGGATCGCTCCGACGCCCGACTATCACGATCCGGTCAGCGATGGGCTGAAGTGGCTGTTCGGACACGTGCCGACCTACAGCGAACTCAACCGGTTCTCGATTTTCTGGCGGATGGGCGACGGCGCCATCGAGGGCGTGCGGGTCGATCCCGACTGGGACGGCGACGGCTCATCGGTCAGCGCCCTCAGCGAGATGGGCAAGGAGTTGCTGATCGGCTATTACCAGCAACAGTTCGGTGACCGGCCCGACCTGCTCGCCAAGGTGATTCCGACCTATCCCCCCGGAGCGAAACGGGCCGTACGCGACAACGGCATCTGGGCCACCACGCTCAAGCGGCCGAATGTGCACCTCGACACCGACCCGATCGGTGCGATCGAGCCCGGGGGAGTGCGAATGGGCGATGGTCGCCTCGTCGCGGCCGATGTGATCATCTACGGCACCGGTTACCAGGCGAGCAACTTCCTCACGCCGATGGCCATCGTCGGCCGCAACGGAGCGAACCTGCACGATCAGTGGGACGGTGATGCGCGTGCCTACCTCGGCGTGACCGTGCCGAACTTCCCCAACCTGTTCTGCCTGTACGGACCCAATACCAACATTGTCATCAACGGCAGCATCATCTATTTCAGTGAGTGTGGGGTGCGGTTGGTGCTCGGGCTGATCCGCTCGTCGCTCGAGCATGGTGGCGCTCCGGTGGAGGTCAAAGCCGACGTCCATGATTCGTTCAACGTCGCGGTCGATGCCGAGAACCGGCGGATGGCGTGGGGTTGGAGCTCGGTCAACAGTTGGTACAAGAACCGTCTCGGACGGGTCGCTCAGAACTGGCCGTTCACGTTGCTCGAATACTGGCAGCGCACGAAAGCGCCCGATCCTGACGACTACACGGTTGGGTGAAGCGCCGGCTGGGTCATCTCGGCATCTCCATGATCC
>JBDSDH010000132.1:0-3873 GCA_039920665.1 Ilumatobacteraceae bacterium | reverse complement strand
CAAGGAGACGATCGCAACGCTGATCACCCGACAACCCGCGGACACGATCTGATCTCGTGGCCGACGACAATCCGCCGCCTGTGACTGGATCGTCGACAACGAGGGGTGCAACGAGGATCACTGATCGCACTGCAGACCGCCATCCACGCTCGAGTCGTTCAAGAACGCCTCGGCCACTCAAACATTGCGATCACCCTGCAGATCGGCTCAAACGTCCTGCCGACCATGCGCGACGAGGCAGCGACATCCGTCGCCGCCCTCTTCATGTCGGGAGACTGAGACCGACATCGGTCGCACCAGAGTCATGAACATCTGCTGCACCTCGTCGAGACCGTTCCTTGTTCTTCAAGCTCCACGGGATGATGGGCGATGCTCAATGTCAGTCGGGTCTGCAACGACCAGGGAGCCAGCTTCGAAAGCGTTGCGTTCCGCAGCGGTCTGCGCCAGCACTTCGCGACAGTCTCGGTGAGCATCGAGCATTAACTGCACCTGCGGATCTGGCCCTGGATGCGACCGACACGTCGCGTCAGGTCGGAGCGATGCCGCCTGGGATGCCGAGCTCGTCGTCTCGCCTCATCTCAGACTCGATCCACCCGTCGGCTGGGTGGGAGGCGATGCGCGGGTTCGCGACCAGCCGGCCACGCGAAGCCAGAACCTGTTCTTCGAGAACGTCCGACGTCTTCGTTGGTGAGGTCAACGGCGCCCGAGACCTCGACTCGGCCCACGAATCGACATGGCCGTCGTTGTCGTGACGGGCAACCCGCTTACGCACCTACCGTGTCGTTCGTCCCAACGCCGCAGCGATCTCCATAGCGCTTTCGCCTTCCATCCGGCGACGCACCGCTTCGACCCGCAACTGTTGTTCTGAGACCCTCGACTCCTTGCTCGATCACGCGAACAAGCAAGCGAACCGGTCCGATGTCCCTGCGGAACCAGACCTCACCACCCGGAACGATGTCCAGTCGGTCACAACGGAACGATCTCCCTGCGGCCCTCAGCTAGTTTCCACTGCCGTGCCGAGCGGACTCCTCCGAACGATCTTGCATCACTCGGTGACGTTCCCGATCAGATCGGCCGTGCGACTGCCATGATCAGGGGCGCGTTGGGTCTCGTCGTCGTCCGTGATGCTGGGGCTGGGTCAGGGTTTGTTGATGCGGTGGAGGAGGTCGATGGTTTCGAGTGCGGCGAGTGCGGCGTCACTTCCTTTGTTGCCGGCTTTGCTGCCAGCGCGCTCGAGGGCTTGGTCCATGGTGTCGACGGTGATGATGCCGTTGGTGATCACGGTGCCGGTGTCGAGGGCGGTGCGGGCGATGCCGGCCGCGCTGTGGTTGGCGACGATTTCGAAGTGGTAGGTGGCGCCGCGCATGACGGCGCCGAGGGCGATGATCGCGTCGTAGCGACCGGTGTCGGCGAGTGTTTTGGCGACGATCGGGATTTCCCAGGCGCCGGGGACCCAGATGGTGTCGATGGCGTCGTTGTCGACGCCGTGGCGTTGGAGGGTGTCGCGGGCGCCGTGTTCGAGACGGGTGACGATGAGGTCGTTGAAGCGGCTGCAGACGAGCGCGAAGTGGCGGTCTGTGCCGTCGGGGTGGCCGGCGTAGGTGGTCATTGGGGCTCCGTGATATCGGGGATGTAGTGGCCCATTCGTTCGCGTTTGGTGTCGACGTATCGTTGGGCTTCGGGGTGGATGGGGACGTGGAGTGGGACTCGTTCGGTGATGGTGAGGCCGAAGCCTTCGAGCCCGCCGTATTTCGCCGGGTTGTTGGTCAAGAGACGGATGGTGGTGAGACCAAGGTCGGCGAGGATCTGGGCGCCGATGCCGTATTCGCGGTTGTCGATGGGGAGGCCGAGTTCGAGGTTGGCGTCGACGGTGTCGAGTCCGTTGTCTTGGAGCTCATAGGCGCGGAGTTTGTGGGTGATGCCGATGCCGCGTCCTTCGTGGCCGCGCAGGTAGACGACGACACCGTGGCCTTCGTGGTCGATGCGGCGCATCGCTTCGTGGAGTTGCGCACCGCAGTCGCACTTGACGCTGGCGAAGACGTCGCCGGTGATGCACTCGCTGTGCACGCGCACGAGCACGTCGGTGTGTTCGGCGATGTTTCCTTTAACGAACGCGAGGTGGGTGTCACCGCCGTCGACTTGGCTGTGGAACGCGTAGCAGCGAAACTCGCCCCATTCGGTGGGTAGCCGGGCTGCGGCGGTGCGGGTGATCAGCTTTTCGGTGCGTCGGCGGTGGCGGATCAGGTCGGCGATCGACACGAGCAGGAGTCCGTGTCGGTCGGCGAACTCGCGTAGGTCGGCGACGCGGGCCATGCCCCCGGTGTCGAGGACGACTTCGCAGAGCACCCCGGCTGGTGAGCGTCCAGCGAGGCGGGCCAGATCGACGGCCGCTTCGGTGTGTCCGGCGCGTTTGAGCACGCCGCCGGGTCGGGCGCGTAGCGGGAAGATGTGGCCGGGCCGGTTGAACGCTGCCGGGCCGATGTTCGGGTCGGCGAGGGCGCGTAGGGTGCGCGCCCGGTCGGCGGCGGAGATCCCGGTCGACGTGCCGGTTTTCAAGTCAACGGTGACGGTGAACGCAGTTCCTTGCGCTTCTTGATTGGCACCTGGTGGCACCATCAGGGCGAGGTTGAGTTCATCGCAGCGTTCGTCGGTCAGCCCCACACAGATCACGCCAGAGGTATGGCGGACGAAGAACGCGAGCTGCTCGGCTGTGACGGTGTCGGCGGCCATGATCAGGTCGCCTTCGTTCTCGCGGTCTTCGTCGTCGGCGACGACGACGATCTCACCGCGTGCGATCGCGGCGATCGCGTCGTCGATCGAATCGAACATTCCCGTCCTCATCCGTCGACCTCACCCGGGTAACGAACATGTTGCCCGATCGGCACTCGCGGGGTGGACGCGGTGGTTGTGAGGTGAGGGCGGAGCATCCGCTCCACATATTTGGCGATCACATCGACTTCGATGTTGACGAGGTCGCCGCGCTGTTTCGTGCCGAGCGTGGTCACGGCTGACGTGTGCGGGATGACCGCAACGGTGAACCCGTCGTCGAGTGGTGTGACGACGGTCAGGCTGACACCGTCGACGGTCACCGATCCTTTCTCGACCAGATATGTCAGCAGCGCCGCGGGAACCCGAACCCGCAGATCGGGGACGGGTTCGACAATCTCACCGACAGTATCGACGTGACCTTGGACGAGGTGGCCACCGAGACGGTCCTGCATTCGCACTGCGCGCTCCAAGTTCACCGGGTCACCGACGGCATGACGAACGAGGCTGGTCCTCGCGATCGTCTCAGCGGAGACATCGGCTTCCCACCAATCGGCGCCGTGGGCGACCACGGTCAGGCAGCAACCGCTGACCGCGATCGAATCGCCCAGTCGGACGTCTTCGAGAACGACCGCGGCGTTGATCCTCAGTCGGCCGTTGTCGAACGATTCCACTCTGCCGAGTTCTTCGACGATTCCTGTGAACATCTCAGACCTCCGTGTCGTCGTCGCTGGATGAATAGTCGATTGCCATGGTGGCGCTCCTGGTGTGGGGGATGAGATCGAGGCGGAGGTCGTCGCCGAGGCGTCGCACGTCGCCGAAGCGGCCCCGCCACATCGCATCGATCGAGGGTGCGGTCGGGCCGGCAAGTAGTGGGACCATGTCGCGACCGGTGAGCAATGCGGGTGCGACGTAGATGACGTATCGGTCGATGAGGTCGTCGTTGTAGAACGAACGCACGACGGCCGAGCCGCCTTCGATCATGACCTGGACGATGTCGCGTCGACCCAGTTCGTCGAGAAGCGCCGGGATGTCACCGGTCCATTCGAGGCACGGGTGGACTCGGGCGACGGCGGGTGCTCGGCCGAGCACGACCCTGAGCGGGTC
>JBDSDH010000131.1:0-5560 GCA_039920665.1 Ilumatobacteraceae bacterium | reverse complement strand
GCATCGCGCTCGCTGCCGATCTGCTTGGCCTCGTGGACGCCTTCGACCTTGTCGCGCAGGACAACGGCCAGTTGGTCGAGATCGCCGTTGGCCATCACGGTGACGATCGTGTGGGCACCGACCATCCGTTTCAGTTCGGCGGGTGTGCCGAGAGCGAGGATCTTGCCGTGGTCGATGATCGCCAACCGCTCGCACAACGAGTCGGCTTCCTCCATGTAGTGAGGGGTCAACAGCACGGTCTGGCCCTCGGCGTTGAGCTCGCGAATGATGTCGTACAGTGCCAATCGGCTCTGCGGGTCGAATGATTCGTTGACAACCTCAATCTGCCAGCGGCTTCGGCGAGTCAGCTGCCCGGGTGCCACAATCGCTGTGACGAGGCGAACGGACCCGTCGCAACCGCTGCTGCTGGGAGTACTGATGACTGCTGTCAACGAGGTCACCGACCTGACGATCGAGGCCAACGTCGCGGTCATCACGATCGATTCGCCGCCCGTCAACGCCCTGAGCGCCGTGGTTCGCGACGGATTGTTCGACAGCTTCACCGCAGCGATCGCTGACACGGCTGTGGGCGCGATCGTGTTGATCTGTGCGGGCCGGACATTCATCGCCGGTGCCGACATCTCCGAGTTCGGCGGCGCCTCGAAGGGCGCGAGCCTGCTCGATGTGCAGCAGTTGATGGAGGATTCGCCCAAGCCTGTCATTGCCGCGATCCACGGCACGGCGCTCGGAGGCGGCCTCGAAGTAGCGCTCTGCGCCCACTACCGGATTGCTGTGCCGAGCGCGAAGTGTGGCCTGCCCGAAGTCAACCTCGGCCTGTTGCCGGGCGCCGGTGGCACACAGCGACTGCCGCGTATCGCCGGACCGCGACGGGCGTTGGAGATGATGTCGTCGGGCGCTCACGTGTCGGCGGCGGAATGCCTGGCGATGGGACTGGTCGACGAGATGGCCGGTGAAGGCGCCCTGCGCGCCGACGCGATCGAGTACGCGCAACGGCTCGTCGCCGCCGACGCGTCGTTGACCAAGGTGCGCGACCGTGCAGTCGAGCCGATGTCGGCCGAGGACTTCGCCGCGTTCCGGGCCGCCAACGCACGCAAGACCCGCGGCTTCAAGGCGCCGGAGGCGATCATCCGCAGCGTCGAGGCGGCAGTCGGCCTTCCGTTCGCCGAAGGCATCCGCGTCGAACAAAAACTGTTCGCCGAGCTCATGACGAGTCCCGAGTCAGCCGCTCAGCGGTACATGTTCTTCGCCGAGCGCGAGGTATGGAAGGTGCCCGACGTGCCGTCGACCACGCCGACCATTCCGGTCGCCTCGGTGGGCGTCATCGGCGCGGGCACGATGGGTGGCGGGATCGCGATGAACTTCGTCAATGCCGGGATTCCGGTGACGCTGGTCGAGACCCAGCAGGAGGCACTCGATCGTGGCCTCGGCGTCGTGCGCGCCAACTACGAGCGCAGTTCGCGCAACGGTCGATTCCCGATCGAGGAGGTGGACAGGCGGATGGCGCTGATCACGCCGTCGTTGTCGCTCGACGATCTCGCGACTGTCGACATGGTGATCGAGGCCGTGTTCGAGCGGATGGACATCAAGAAGGACGTGTTCACCCGGCTCGACGCGATCTGCAAACCGGGTGCCGTACTGGCGACGAACACCAGCGCACTCGACATCGACGAGATCGCTGCCGTCACCTCGCGACCTGAATCGGTGATCGGGTTGCACTTCTTCTCGCCGGCCAACGTGATGCGCCTGATCGAAGTCGTACGCGGCGATCGATCGTCGCTCGAGGTGATCAACACATCGATGCAGATCGCCAAGAAGATCGGCAAGATCGCCGCCCTCGTTGGCGTCTGCCCAGGTTTCGTCGGCAACCGGATGCTGGCTCAACGGGGACGCGAAGCACAGGCGCTGCTCGACGAAGGTGCGATGCCGTGGGATGTCGACCTGGCGCTGTACGAGTTCGGGTTCGCGATGGGGCCGTTCCAGATGATGGACCTGGCCGGACTGGACATCGGCTGGAACAAGGAACGCTCGACCGGCGCAACCATCCGCGACCGGTTGTGCGAACTCGACCGACGCGGGCAGAAGACCGGCGCCGGCTACTACGACTACGACACCAATCGGAACTCCTCGCCGTCACCGGTGACCGAAGGCATCGTTCGCGAGTTCGCCGCCAAGTCGGGCAACGAGCCGCGAACGTTCACCTCCGCCGAGATCATCGAGCGGTTGATCTACCCGATGATCAACGAGGGCGCCAAGATCCTCGAAGAGGGCAAGGCCATTCGGGCATCGGACATCGACGTCATCTGGGTCAGCGGTTACAACTGGCCGATCTACCGTGGCGGACCGATGTACTACGCCGACCAGATCAGCCTCGCGACGATCGTCGCCCGGTTGCGCGAGTTGGAGATCAGTGCGGGCCCGCAGTGGAAGCCGGCGGCACTGCTCGAGCGACTGGCCGCCGAGGATCGAAAGTTCTCCGACCGCCCCGATCGGTAGCCGCGATCGAGATTCGCGGTCTGAGCCCGAACTCATTCTGGTCATCGGTTGCCATCGAGCGCACTACGGTTCGGCGGATGAGGGCTGGCCGTTGTCTGTTACTGGTTGGTGCATTGTTGCTTGTCTCGTGCTCGGACGATCCGGGCTCCGGGCAGGACACCTCGACCACTCCGACAGCTTCGGTCTCGACGACCGACCCTGGTGGACCCGGCACGGACGCTGCCGGCTCCGGATCCACCGTCGATTCAACAGCGGCGGTGCCGTCATCGGAGCCATCCTCGTCGACGACGACAACGACCGCCGTTCCGGAAGAGATCCTGATCGAGGATGAGGTCCTGCCGGACTCCAGCGCTGCTGGGTATTTCGTCACCCAACGACTCGCCAACAACGGGCGGTTGCCACTCGACGATGCGCTCGACCTGTTTGCCGCCACGTTCGAACCGATCGAGGGCGGCGACGGGTCTGCACTGGCAGACATCGCTGACGTTGTCGACGGCACGGCGGCCTTGTCGGCGGTCAGCACATATTGGGACGAGCTCAATGGTGATCAGCAAGCGTCGGTACGCGGAGCGCTCGGCTACACCGTCGGCCAATCTCGTCGCGGCCCGAGTGCCGAGACGATGGCGGCGCAGCGCGCCGTGGCTGATGAGGTCGACGCCGCTGTCGCTGCCATCTCTGCCCTGACCGGGCGGACACTGTCGGTGCCGATTCGGACCGATCAGATCGCGCACCTGCGAAGCGACGCGCGCGAGGTGTTGGGACTCTCCTGGCCCGAACTCGACGGCGAGTTCGTGACCTCCGGCCGCATGGACTCCTGCCGGATCTCGTTCAGCACGACGCCACCGGCGAATGCTGTGACCGTCGCCCACGAGGTGTATCACTGCTTTCAATTCGACAACGCCGCCGATGTTGGCGACGTGCTCGGTGGTCATAGCTGGATCATCGAAGGATCAGCCGAGTGGGCCGGCGAAACCGTCGCTGGACTCGATGACCTCGGCGGCGCCAGGTACAACCAGTGGAGCTCCAACACCCAGTCGCTGTACGGGTTGGACTACAGGGCGATCGGGTTCTATTGGGTGCTCGAGTCGACGGGTATCGACCCGTGGCAGGCCAACTTCGCGATGCTCGGACACGAAAACCTCGATGCCGTGACCGCCACCGGTGGCGATCCGCTCCAGATCCTCAACCGGGTCGGCACCTCACTCGCCAGACGCGGCGTCGGTCCGGCGCTGCCGGTGGATGGCGTCTGGGACTTCACGCCGCCCATCGTGCCGGCGCGGGGACATCGAAACCCCGTCACACTGACGCCGGAGATGCCGTTCGAGGTCGCGCTCGATCGTGGTGCGTTCACTCGCAGCGGGCCGTCGTTGGTGACGATCGAAGGTGGTGAGCGGGTCTCGGTGAACGTCGAGTCCGACGTCGGGACTCTGCAGTTTTTCGATCACGATCCGATCAGTTTCCTCGACAGTCTGCACCGCGAGTTCTGCCTCGACCCCGGTGGATGCCGGTGCGGTGTCGATGATTCGGTTGGGTCGGAGTTGGAAGACGGATCACGCGAGCTCATCGTGTCTGCCGGCCTGCTGGAGGGCGGCAGCACCACCTACGACCTCCACATCCCGAACGACGTTGCGTTCACCGACGGCCACTGGACAGGAGCGATCACCACGTCGGTGTTCAACGTCGACACGCCCAACGGCACGGCCGGCACCCGTCACGACGCCATCGCACCATTTGAGTTGACGGTTGAAAACGGTGCCGTCACGAGTGGGACGTACACGCTCAATTTCTTCTTCACCGTCAATGGAGCGACGGGCACGGGCGAGGGGATCGGATCCGTCGACGGCGTGTACAGCGGTTGTGGGTTCTCGCCGCAGTTGCACGGCCAGGCCTTCGGTTTCCACGGCTCGGTGACGACGAACAGTGGTATCTCAGTGCCCCTCGACTTCGATCGGCCGATCACCGGAGCATCTGCGACATCGACGGCATGGGTGTTCGACGCCGTCACCGATCCCAATCGACGCACCGGCGAGTTGGACCCCACCGCTGACCTGGCCTACATCCGGTCATCCGGTTACGGGGCGAGCGACATCATCACGACCTTCGAGGCCACCCTCGACGGCTGATCCGCAGCGTCAGCCATGCGATGGTCGAGGACGATCGACCCTCGAATTGCGCGATCGGCGTTTTGTCCGGTGAGGGCATGGGAAACACCTGTGGATGGACACCACCGATAAGCCACCGGGTCAGACGTCAAGGGTCGATGGCGTGAGCATCGTTGCGATCTGGAATCCTGAGAGCGGGAGCGCACCGGAGGAGTCGGCATTGCGTGACGCGCTCGGGCCGGACGTCGAACTCGTTGAAACGACCGAGGACGACCCGGGCGCCGGCCAGACCTCCCGTGCTGTGGAAAACGGCGCCGACATCGTCGTCGCCTGCGGTGGCGATGGGACCGTTCGAGCGTGTCTGGCACCACTGTCGGGCGCGAAGACGGCTCTCGGGATCGTGCCCCTCGGCACCGGCAACCTGTTGGCGGGGAACCTGGGTATCACCACCGGTCTCGAGGCGGGCGAGGGAGTGGGCCGCGGCGAACGACGTCACATCGACCTGGGTCAGGTCAACGGCGAAGCGTTTGCCGTGATGGCCGGCTCGGGCTTCGACGCATTGATGATCCGCGACGCGAACAAGCGCTTGAAATCGCTGATCGGGACGGCTGCGTACGTCTTGTCGGGAGCGAAGAGTTTGCGCGCCGACCGGATCTTCACCCGGGTCACGGTCGACGGTGACACATGGTTCGAAGGGCGCACCACGATGGTGCTCGTCGGCAACTTCGGCGCAGTGACCGGCGGACTCGAGATCTTTCCCGACGCAGCACCCGACGACGGCAAGCTGGACATCGCCGTGATGTCTGCCTCGACCTTACGCGAGTGGGCATCGATTCTGTGGCGGCTCGTTCGTCAGCGACCTCAACGCATCGATCTCGCCCGCCGCGCGCAAGGCGCGCTCATCGTCGTCGAACTCGACAAGCCGCGACCGTACGAACTCGACGGCGAGGATCGAGAGCCGTCCA
>JBDSDH010000130.1:0-16791 GCA_039920665.1 Ilumatobacteraceae bacterium | reverse complement strand
CACAAGATTTCGGTGGCCATAGCATCAGGGTCACACCCGTTCCCATCCCGAACACGGAAGTTAAGACTGATCGCGCCGATGGTACTTGGGGGTAGACCCCCTGGGAGAGTAGGTCGCCGCCGAATTTATCTCGAATACCCCGCAGCCATTCGGCTGCGGGGTATTCACGTTTTCGGATGTGGCCAGTGCCAACGAGGTCGGCGCTGCGGCGCCTGGATCAGTCGACTCGAGCGTGTGCATCGAGGAACGTCAGCACTGCCGCATTGAAGCGGTCGTTCTTGTCGCCGGCCACCATATGTCCTGCCCCTGCGACATCGACGACGTCGAGGTGCGGGATCAATGTACGGAGTTCGGCGACTCCGTCGTCACTGACGACGTCGCTCGTCTGGCCCCTGACCAAGAGTGTGGGCACCTTGATGTTGCGGCTCGCGGTCTGGAGCCGACCGGGTGGCGTGAAACGTCCAGCGGTGGGTTCGCCGCCGTCTTGATCGACATGGTCGAAGAAAGCGGGATCCCAGTGCCAGACCCAGAGGCCGTCAGGGCGCTGGCGAACGTTCTTGCTCAACCCGCTCAGGTCTTTGGGGCGGCTGCGGCCAGGGATATACGACGAAATGGCGTCGGCCACCTCGTCGAGCGAGGCGAAGCCGTCGACGCCGAGCCGCATGAAGTCGCGGATTCGACGGGTACCTGCGGGCTCGATGGTGGGGGTGACATCGACCAAAACCAAGGCAGATGCATCCGGAACGAGACCTTCACCGATCGCGATCAGTGAAGACAATCCGCCGAGCGACGCTCCGACCAACGCAGGCCTCGGAAATTGATTTGCGATGTCTGCCACGGAAGTGGCGAAGAGTTCGAGATCGTAGTTGCCGTCGGCAACCCAGCCGCTGTCGCCGTGGCCGGGGAGGTCGAACGAGGCCGTAGAGAACGATCTCGCGGAGAACTCTCGGAGGGCGCCGCCCCATGCGTGCCGGGTCTGTCCACCTCCGTGGAACAACAGCACCGCTGGATCTGTCGGGTTGCCGGCCGTCTCAGCCGTCATTTCCAGACCGGTCCGGGTCCGGAGCGTGATCACGACGTCTTTCCTGCTCCAAGTGTGCGGGTGAAGCCGTCCGGGATGACGAGGTCGCTGGGGCTGAGATCGTGGATCGACTTGTGGCCGAGCCCGAGCAGTGCCGAGTCGATGCCACCACGCAAGATGTCGAGCACGTTCTCGACCCCGGCCTGCCCGTTCGCAGCCAGTCCCCACAGGTAGGCACGACCGATCATCACGGCTCGGGCGCCGAGCGCCACGGCTTTGATGACGTCGCTGCCACGGCGGATGCCGCCGTCGAGCACGATCTCGATCTGCTCGCCGACTGCGTCGACGACGGCAGGGAGAACCCGAATGGTGGCGGGGGTTCCGTCGAGGTTGTTTCCGCCGTGATTGGAGACCGAGATCGCTGTGAGACCAGCATCGACCGCACGTTTGGCATCATCGACCCGGGTGACACCCTTGAGCATGAACGGGCCACCCCACTCTGCGGCCAGCCAGGCCACATCGTCCCAGCTGGGCAACGGCGTCTGCATCCATTCGCCGTAGACGTTCCAGAAGGTGGGCGCCGGTTGGCCAGGCGCCGCCATATTTGGCACGGTCAGGTCGGGAATCTTGCGGGTCTTGGCGAACTCGAGCAGCCACCTGGGATGCAGGATTGCTTCCGGCGCATGCTGAATCATGGCCTTCAGGTCGATTCGCTCCGGAATTGCCGGGCTTCCCCAGTCTCGACCATTCGAGAACGACCAATCGAGCGTGAGGATGATGCCGACCGCGCCGGCAGTGCGAGCGCGCTCCATGCGCTGGATCAGTTGAGCGCGGTTGCCCGCCCAGTACATCTGGAAGAACGTCTGCGGATTCGCGGCAGTGACCTCTTCGACCGACTTGCTCGCGAAGGAACTGAGACCCATCGCGGTACCTCGGGCCGCAGCGGCGCGGGCGACAGCGACTTCACCATCGGGATGAACCGCCTGGACACCGGTCGGGGAGATGATCACCGGCATCGAGATCGGCTGACCCATCACCGTGGTGCTCAGGTCCCGCTCCGAAGACAACCCGGCCACATGCGGTGCGAAACCCAGCTCGTCGAACGCTGCCACGTTGTCGGCGACGGTGAGGCCCCGCTCGGAACCGGCGACCAACGCTCCGTACACCGACTTCGGCAGACGCTTCTTGGCCCGCTGTTGGGCAACGGCAACGGTTTCGAACCAGGGATTCCCCATGTGCATGACCTTCTTCCAGAGTTGAATCGGGACAATTATGGCACGCCGTGACGAATTGTAGGAAACGGGTAGGTTGCTTCGGTGCAGGACGAACAGGGTGGCCGGTCACGTGGCAGGCCGCGCGGTACGAGCGCCCGGGCGCTCGAAGTCATCGCACTCGATCTGTACAGCACCGTCGGCTTCGAGGAGACCACCGTAGAGGACATCGCCGCGGCCGGCGGAGTGAGCAGGCGAACCTTCTTTCGCTACTTCGATTCCAAAGCCGCTGTGTTGTGGAACGAGTTCGACAACGAGGTCGCTGCACTCCGCGAGGCATTCGACGATGTTGCGGACAACGTCCCGATGATGGAGGCCATTCGTCACGTCGTGGTGCTTGTCAACCGATACACGGCCGATGACATGCCCGAACTCAGAACGCGTATGCATCTGATCGGATCAGTGCCGGCGCTGCAGGCCAGCGCAGCGCCGCACTACGACGCCTGGGAGCGAGCCGTCAGTGACTTCGCAGCCATACGCACCGGGCAGCTCGCCGACACCTTGATCCCCCTCGCGATCGGTCGCACCACGCTCGCTGCATGTCGGGCGGCGTACGAGCAGTGGATCGTGATCGACGGGTCAGACCTCACCGACCACCTCGACGCGGCGCTTCGTGCACTCGCGTCCGGATTTGCCTGAATCCTCAGCCTCGGGGGAGTCCGAGAACCCGTTCGCCGAGGATGTTGCGCATGACGTTGCTGGTGCCACCCATGATCGTGTACCCGGGGGCGTAACAGAGGCCGGCGGTGGTCTGGCTCCACAGCGTTGCCTCGGCACCGAGGGTGCGTGACACGAAGTCCGCGACGCGTACTTCGTGTTCGGTGCAAAAGCACTTGGTCGCCGCGGAGAATCCCTTGGGCGCTTGCTTGAGTGCTTCGCGGATCACCAGGATCCGGCCGATCCGATACGCGATCTCCAACTCTGCGATTGCCTGACGCACGAGGGGGTCCGACGTGTCAGCGACTGCTCGAGCCTGGAGATACAGCGCGTGATTGGAGACGAGGCGGTCGACGCCACCTCGTTCGTGTTCGAGTTGAGCCATGGTCTGCTTGAACGCCGCGCCCTCGGTCCCCACGAGGTTGACTGCGGGGACGCGCACATCGGTGAAGAACACCTCGCAGAAGTGGCGGTTGGTGGTCATGTCCTTGATCGGGCGAATCTCGATGCCTGGCGTGTCCATCGGGACGATGATCTCACTGATCCCGGCGTGGGGAGGGCCCTCCGTGCTCGTGCGACAGATCAGATAGCAGTAGTCGGCAACCTCGCCGAAACTGGTCCAGATCTTCTGGCCGTTGATGACCCAGTCGTCACCGCTGCGTACGGCGGCAGTCTTCAAACTGGCGAGATCGGAGCCGGCATCGGGTTCGGACATGCCAATGCACCAGGTCGTGTCGCCGGACAGGATCTGGGGGAGGAACGCGGCCTGTTGATCGGGGCGCCCGTACGCGATCAGGGTCGGGCCCATCTGACGGTCGGCGAACCACATCGCTGCGATCGGGGCGCCGGCCTTGATCAGTTCTTCACCGACGATCAGTCGATCGATCGCAGGCCGTCCGCCGCCGCCGTGTTCGGTGGGCCAGGTCATCCCGATCCACCCATGGGTCGCCATCTCCTTGGCGCACTCCTTGCTGTAGCCATTGATCCAGCTGTCATTGTGGCGGCCGTACCGAACGACTGCGTTCTCGGCCACTTGTCGCGCTCGCTCGCGTAACTCGATCTGCTCGGTCGTCCATGCAAACTCCATGTGGTCGATCGTACGTGTGTGACCCGTGACGATCCCCATCCGCGCCCGCATGTCAGCGACGTCTCGACGGGAAGGACCTATGGTGCGGCCATGCATGATTCCGTCACGGTCCACATCAACGCAACACCTCAGGTCATCTGGGATCTCATCAGCGATGTGACCACGATCGGTCGCTACAGCCCGGAGACGTTCGAGGCAGAGTGGTTGGAGGGTGCAACCGGTCCAGCGGTCGGCGCCAAGTTCCGTGGTCACGTCAAGCGCAACGGAAAGGGCCCGACCTACTGGACCCATTGCACCGTCACGGAATGTGAGCCGGGCAAGGCGTTCGCGTTCGCGGTCGGTTCCGTCGCGAAGCCGATCAACACCTGGACCTACCGGCTCGAGCCGACCGGCGACGGAACCGACGTGACCGAGTCGTTCGAGTTGGCTCAGACGACCGCCCTGCGGATCTATTGGGGATTGCTCGGATGGGCACGGGGCAAGACCAATCGTGCCGGAATGCGTACGACGCTCGAACGGATCAAGGCCGCAGTCGAGACCGGCTGAACCCTCCGCTCGTCTGATACAAACATCAGATGCGTCTGGCTCCGGCTGCTCTCGATCACCTCGTTCTCGCGACTCCCGATCTGGCTCGAACGGCCGCGTGGGTTGCCGAGCACACTGGCGTGTGGCCGTCGGCAGGTGGTCAGCACGTGGGACTGGGCACCAGGAACATGCTCTGCTCGCTGTCGTCGACGAGCTACCTCGAGATCGTCGGGCCGGACCCTGATCAACTCGACATCACCCCCGCTCGGCCATTCGGTGTCGACGACCTGACCGCCCCGGCGCTCGTGGGGTGGGCGATCGGAGTGCCCGATATGGAAGCTGCACTCGCAGCAACTCGTGCGGCCGGCTACGACCCGGGTGCTTCCGCAGCGATGCAGCGGCGTCGGCCCGATGATGTCCTGCTCAGCTGGCAACTGACGTTCTGCGGATCGAAGACAATTCCATTTCTGATCGATTGGGGTGCCTCTCCGCATCCGGCCGAGACGGCAGCGCCGGGATTGGTGCTGGCCGAGCTCCGCGCTCGGCATCCCGATCCGATCGTGCTGTCGGCGGCACTGGAAGCGCTCGGCGTGACGATGGGTGTCGAGCACGGCGACGAAAGCCTGGTGGTTGAGATTCGCGGCCCAAGCGGCTCGGTGCAGTTCGGCTGACCGTCGAGGTCAACAGGATTCGGTGCGGGCGGAGGGAATCGAACCCTCACATCTTTCGATACAGGGACCTAAACCCTGCGCGTCTGCCAATTCCGCCACGCCCGCGTGACAGACACAGCCTGCCGTGAATCGTCCCGGTCCGGCAACCGCAATTCGTCAGCGCATCGAATTGCCGGTGGCCGTTACAGTCCCCTGTGGGCAGTGGAGGAGACAGGGATGAGCAACGTCGGAGCGCAGGCCAATATCGGAGTCGTCGGATTGGCGGTGATGGGGTCGAACCTGGCCCGTAATCTCGCCAGTCGTGACGGCAATGTGGTCGCGGTGTACAACCGCTCGACCGAACGCACGACTGCGTTCGTGGCAGCTCATCCAGAAGCGGACTTCGTTGCCTCGAGCACCATCGAAGCGTTCGCCGCCAGCCTCTCCAAGCCCCGGACGGCGATCATCATGGTCCAAGCCGGCGCCGGAACCGAGGCTGTGATCGAGCAGTTGGCGACCGTGTTCGAGCCGGGCGACATCATTGTCGACGGTGGCAACTCGTTGTTCAAGGACACCATCAGGCGGGAGAAGGAACTGGCCGAGCGGGGCCTCGAGTTCGTCGGGACCGGCATCTCCGGTGGCGAGGAAGGCGCTCTGCACGGGCCTTCGATCATGCCAGGCGGTTCGGCCAAGGCGTACAAGACCCTCGGCCCGATTCTGGCCTCGATCGCAGCGGTCGCCGACGGGGAGCCGTGTGTGACCCACGTCGGTACCGACGGCGCCGGTCACTTCGTCAAGATGATTCACAACGGCATCGAATATGCCGATATGCAACTGATCGCCGAGGCCTACGACCTGCTTCGCCGAATTGCCGGGCTCGATCCAGCAGCGATCGCTGATGTGTTCGAATCGTGGAACAGCGGCAACCTCGAGTCGTACCTGATCGAGATCACGGCCGAGGTGCTCCGTCAGATCGATTCTTCGACTGGTCAGCCGCTCGTCGACGTGATCCTCGATCAAGCCGGAGCCAAAGGCACCGGAGCGTGGACTGTGCAGAATGCGCTCGAACTCGGCGTCCCGGTCGGTGGTATCGCCGAGGCGGTGTTCGCTCGGTCGGTGTCGAGCCGCCCTGCGCAGCGAGCGGCCGTTCAGGCCGCGTTGAGTGACCGGCCCCTCGCCCAGCCTGTGTCGGACGGGTTCGAGGAGGATGTCCGAGCTGCTCTGTACGCATCGAAGGTCGTCGCCTACGCCCAAGGATTCGACGCCATCGTTGCCGGCGCCGACGAGCACGGCTGGAACATCGACAAGGGGTCGATCGCCAAGATCTGGCGCGGCGGTTGCATCATCAGGGCTCAGTTCCTCGACCGAATCGTCGACGCCTACGCCAACGACGCAACGATCACCACCTTGCTGGAGGACCCGTACTTCGCCCAGGCGGTGGCGGAAGGTGAATCTTCGTGGCGGCGGATCGTCTCGATCGCAGCGCTGTCCGGTGTCCCGGTGCCCGGCTTCGGATCGGCCCTGAGCTACTTCGACTCGCTCGCATCTCCCCGGCTGCCGGCGGCGCTGATCCAGGGGCAGCGTGACTTCTTCGGTGCGCACACCTATCGCCGAACAGATCGACCGGGCGTGTTCCACACCCTCTGGTCGGGTGACCGCAGCGAGGTCGAAACTGAGCCCAGCACCCACTGACGAGCCCTGCCCAGGGCTCGGTCGATCAGGGCACGGGCACCCAGGCGAGACAGATCTGGGTGATCTTGACGTCGGTTCGCTCGAGCGGGACGGACATCGTCGTGAGATTCTTGGAGACGGCGTTCCAGCGCGTGTCGATCTCGAAGATCTCGTCGGTCAGTTCGGTCTCGAACTGTTCGAGTTGCTGGCGCAACGTGCGGGACTTGTTCTGGGCTGCATCGACACGATCACCGGCCGCGCTCGTGCGCGAACGCCGGCCGGCCGCGGTGCCAGCCTTGCCGAGGACGGATCCGAGCAGCCCGCCACGCGACTTGCGCCCACCGAGCAGCCCACCGAGGATCGATCCGGCAGTCGAGAGCAATTCTTCGTTGCGCTTGCCATCGCGCTGGGTCTCGAGCACGTTGGTTCGGTCGTCAGCAGTTTGGATCTGGGTCCGGACCCGGTCGACCTTGATCTGGTACTTGCCGCGCAGTTTGGCGGTCTCGGCGTCGGCCTTGGCATCGGCGGCCTGATAGCAGCGGATGCCGAAGGCCTCACCGGTCTCGCCGGGACGGCTGTACAGCTTGAGGTCGCGGTTGACGACGATGTCCATCGAGCGACTGCGGACGAGGTGGTCGATCAGATCCCGCTGGATGTCGGTCCAGAACTGCTTGTCCTTGATCGGTGCACCCGTCAGGACATACGACGCGCCGGCGACGGGGTCGAGACGAAGGTCTCGATCGTCGTAGTCGACGGCGTTGGCGCGCGTGGCGTCGGTGTGCTGCGAGAGCGGGAAGATGACCGCCTCGTAGTCCTCGGTGTGGATCAGGTCGGCCTTGTCGTCGTCGTAGCGCAACGAGACCCGAGCCATCACGGCCGGCTCGCGACGGGTGCCGGCCGGATCGGCGCCGATCTCGGCCAACCACGGCGAGGCCACGTCGGCCCAGCGGACGGCGATGCCACTGGCGACATCGGGCATCAACGTCGTGGCGTCGGGATCCGACAAGGTCGACTGAGCGGCCGGCTGAGCGGTGGGCGCCGGGGCGGCGCTCGCCGGCCCCGTCGGAGCCGGCATGGCGGCAGCAATGCCGGTCGGAGTCGGCAGAGTCGGAGCAGCAGTCGGAGCAGGTGTCCCGACCTGATTCACGACGAGGGCCTTCTGATCGGCCATCAACGTCGCGATCTGATCGCGGGCGAGCGGGCCGCGCAGGTAGCTCATTGCCCACCGTGTGGTGAACACCTCGGGCTGATCCTTGCCCGCTTTGCGAATCACGAACTCCCGCTTGCCCAGTCCGCCGATGATGTCGCCGACCGCACCGGTATCGATGCCCCCGGCTGCAGCACTCATCCCGTCGAGCAGCCGCATCTTGTCGCGCTCGGTCTGCAGTCTCCCGATCATCCAGGTGCCAGCGTTGGACAGCGCCTTGTAGTCGACATCGACGGGGTTCTGGGTGGACAGGACAACGCCGACCCCGAACGCGCGAGCCTGCTTCATCAGGGTCATGATCGGCTTCTTGGTCGGCGGGGCGGCGGTCGGCGGCAGATACCCGGCGACCTCGTCCATGTACAGCATCGCCCGCAGATCGGTGGTGCCGCTCTGACGGCGCATCCACGTCACGAGTTTGGACAACACGAGCGTGGTGACGAACTGTCGCTCCTCGTCGCTGAGATGTGCGGTACAGACGATCGCGCACCGCGGCCTGCCGTCCGGCGAGCGCAGCATCGAGTCGATGTCGAGGTTCGGCCCGGCCAGCCAGGCACCGAACGATGGCGACGCAAGCAGGCCATTGAGTCGTATTGCCAGTTCGGTGCGATCTTTGGCGGGAAAGAACGTGTCGAGTTCGAACACGCCGAGCTTGCGGATCGGGGGGCTCTGGATCATCCCGATCAGCGCAGCGAGGTCGAGGCTGCGGCCGTTGGTCCACTCGTTGAGGATCAGGTTGCAGATCAAGATGTGTTCGCGACTGCTGAGTGGATCGGCGTCGATGCCGACCAGGCCCAGCAGACCACTGGCGAAGCCTTCGATCTCGTCGCCGACGATCTCGCCGTCGCCGAGATCGGCCGGTGCCTGGAGCGAACCGATGATGTTGATCCCGACACCGGACGACGAGCCGGGTGTGTAGATGGTGAACTCGACCTGCTCGCGCAGGGCGCCGATGTCGGCTGGGCCGAGGTCCCAGCCGGCGAGGCCACTGGTCCAGGCCGTTGCTTGTGCGGCTGCGAACTCGGGCACCGACATGGCCGCCTTGGTTGCATCACCCTCGTTGACCCACGGTTCGAAGTCGGCCGGGGCGAGATTCGGAAACGTCAGGCAGAGATTGGTCAGATCGCCCTTCGGGTCGATCAACAGGGTGGGGATGCCCGCCCGCAATGCATCCTCGATCAGCACGATACCGAGTCCCGTCTTGCCGGATCCGGTCATTCCGACGATCACTCCATGGGTGGTGAGATCGCTGGACGCGACCGTGGTCAGCGTGCCATTGCGTTGATGTGCCGCCGGATCGATCTGACCGCCGATGAGAAAATCTGCCATCTGGCCAGACTATGACGCGGTCTGCCCTCGACGAAGACAACGAGCCGCACGCTCGGAGCGATGTGCGCTCGGCAGATGCGGTATGTTCGCCGACATGATCCGTATGAGCGTGCTGTACCCGGGTGGCGAAGAAGCCAAATTCGACCACGACTACTACAAGAACTCGCATGTCCCTCTGGCCTGTTCGACGTGGAACGTCGGGGCCGAGATCGACAAGGGGATCAACGGCCCGAACGTCGCGGCCGTCCATTTCTTCTTCGAGTCGATGGACCAGATGCAGGCCGCACTCGCTGCAGAAGGGACAGCTGCTGTGATGGCCGACGTCCCGAACTACACCGACATCACTCCAGTGATGCAGATCAGCGAAGTCATCTGACCGCCACCACCTCGACCGGGTTCTCTCCGACTGCACTCGCCTTTTTCGAGGGCCTCGCAGCCGACAACTCGAAGGTCTATTGGCAGGCCAACAAGGCCGTCTACGACGTCGAGGTCAAGGCGGCGATGCAAGCCGTACTCGCCGACCTCGAAGAGTACGGACCGTTCAAGGTCTTCCGGCCCTACAACGATGTTCGCTTTGCCAAGGGCCGCCCGCCGTACAAGGAACAGATCGGCGCGGCCGGCGAGTCCGAAGGTGGCTCGGTGGTATACATCCAATTTTCTGCGTCGGGGCTGATGACCGGCACCGGTTACTACTCGATGGCATCGGACCAGTTGGAGGCGTTTCGACGAGCGGTCGACGACGAACACAGAGGGGTGGAACTCGCTGCCATCTGTGCGGCCTTGGAGAAACAGGGCTACACGCTCGGCGCGATGGAACAACTCAAGACTGCCCCGCGCGGTATTGCCAAGGACCACCCGCGGATCGACCTCCTGCGTCGCAAGGGACTGATTGCCACCGTCGCGTGGGCACCGGAACCGTGGCTGCACACCACGTCGGTCGTCACCAAGATCCGCAACGTCTGGAAGGGTGCAGCCGCGATGACGGAGTGGCTCGACACCCATGTTGGTCCGAGCCAGTTGCCCCCGCCCGACTGGGACCGCTGATCCGTTGCGCTGGTCGGTGCTGCTGACACGCTCCGTCTGCAGCGCCGCTCAGTTCGCCCGGGCCACCTGGACGGGCGAGATGCGATAGGTGCAGCGGGTGTCGCCGCGCATGACATGCTGTTCGCGTGTCACCGCGACCAACGGTCCGAGCGCGGCTTGGAACACATCGAGTTCGGACTGGCAGAGGTTCTGACACGAGCTCGCTGCGGCGCAGATCGGGCAGTGATGTTCGATCAGGTACATGTCGTTGCTGCCCGGGTCGTCGACGACCTCGGCAAGGTAGCCCTCTGCGGTGCGGCGTTCGGCCAGCGCTCGCACTCGAACCGACACGGCAGCATCGGGCAGCATTGCTCGGTAGCTGATGAGTTGGGCGGCGGATCTCGCGTCGATCACCGTCGCGAGCGCGGCCTCGCCGAGTGTCGAGCGGATCGACTCGATCAACTCCACCGTCAGTTCACCGTGACGGTCGGGAAACAGTTCGCCCGTCAGCGAGGTGTTCCGCCACCGCAGTGCCGGGCGTCCGCGACCATTGATCGGTCCGTCGAAACGGTGCACCAGGCCGGCAGCCTCGAGCGCGTCGAGATGCTGGCGGACCGCGGTGGTGGTGGTGGTGAACAGCTCGGCGAGATCGCTGGCCGTCGCCGAGTCGGAGCGTTTCAGGGCTTCGATGATGCGGCGCTTCGCGTCGGACAGTTCAGCCATGGCGGCATCGTAACGGAATTGAGCAAGCGTCACCTTCGTTATAGACAGCCGGGGGAGACAGAGTCGGACGGCACGACGGCGGACCTGGGTCGATGTTCTCGACAGCAAGCGGCAATCGGCTCGTCGCTTTGACAGAATGGGCAGGTGACCCTGACTGCGAATTCGACCGCCGACTCCGCCAACTCGATTGCTGAGGACGCACTGATCAATCAGTTCGGTCTGACCGACACGGTGGTCGATGCCGATGCCCTCGCGAACAGCGTCGCTCGGTTCCGCGAGCAGGGCATCACGCTGCCGACGTTCGCTCAACTCGCCGATCCGAGCACCATCGATCCAGCGCTCACGGACGGGGTCGGCAAGGACGATCCCGACGCTCGCAACCTGTGGCGGGTGCATTGGTACAACGACCTCGATGGCAATCGAGTCGATACGCCGGACTACATCGTGCTCGGCAAGGAGTTCACCGGGATCGACTCGCCGATCATCGTCGCGTTCGGTGATCGTTTCCCGATGATCACGGCCCACAAGGTGCTCGCTGCGTACAGCTGTCTGGCACCGCGTGTCGTCAGCGGGCAATTCGACCCCACCCGTCATCGCGCGATCTGGCCGAGCACCGGTAACTACGCTCGCGGTGGTATCGCAATCAGCCGGATCATGGCCAGCCGAGGCGTTGCCATCCTGCCGGCCGGAATGAGCCAGGAGCGGTTCGACTGGCTCGATGCATGGTGCGCCAATCCCGCCGACGATGTCATTCGTACCGTCGGCACCGAGAGCAACGTCAAGGAGATCTATGACGCATGCAACGCGCTCGCACTCGACCCCGGCAACTTCGTGTTCAACCAGTTCTGCGAGTTCGGTAACCACCTCGGTCACTACGAGGTCACCGGACGGGCACTCGGCCACTGCTTCGAGAGCGCCGTGGTCAGCCTCGGCCGCCCGGCGCTGCGCTTGGCAGCGTTCGTCAGCGCAACTGGTTCGGCCGGAACGATCGCGGCGGGTGATCGGCTCAAGGACGACTACGGCGCCAAGATCGTCGCGGTCGAAGCCTTGGAGTGTCCGACGATGCTCGAGAACGGATTTGGCGAGCACAACATCCAGGGCATCGGCGACAAGCACATCCCACTGATCCACAACGTCACCAACACCGATGTCGTGGTGGGCATCAGCTATCACGCCACCGACGAACTCGACGTGCTCTACAACACGCCCGCCGGAAAGGCCTACCTGGCCGATCGCAAGGGCTTCTCTCCGGCCCTGCTCGATGCGCTCGAGCACTTCGGTTTCTCATCCACGTGCAATGTGCTGGCTGCGATCAAGGCTGCCAAGCTGCTCGGCTTCGGCCCCGACGATGCCGTTGTCACCATCGCCACCGATGGCGGGGCGATGTACCCGAGCAATCGGATCACGACCATCGAGACCCGCTTCGGAGGAGAGTTCACCGAGGTCGATGCTGCTGGCGTGTACGGCCAGCACCTTGCCGACATCGACATCGACGCCACGATCGAGTGCACGAATCGTGACCGCAACCGCATCTTCAACCTCGGCTATTACACCTGGGTCGAACAGCAGGGAACGCCGTTCGAGCTGTTCGAGGCCCGCCGCTCGCAGGACTTCTGGCGCGGCCTACGCCGGTACCTGCCGGTGTGGGACGAGATGATCACCGAGTTCAACGGCCGCGTCGCAGCATCGAGTTGACGGTGTTCACGCCATCCCCACCTGACGTGACCACTGGTCCGCTCGACACTGCCACAGTCGGCGTCGTCGGGTTCCGCTGTGCCGTGTGCGACGCGTCGGTCGGTATCGACCAGCCGCTCGTGTTTCGCTGTCCGAACTGGACGGCCGAGGATCCCCACCACTCGCTGCGAATCGTCCAACGCGACGCGCTGGTGCAACCGGTGTTCGAATCCGCCAACCCGTTCCTTGCCTACCGTCCCTATTCCGCGTGGGACTCGTTTGCTGCTGCTGTCGGGCTGACGGAACCAACTCGGTGGGGTCTGGTCCGCGAACTCGACGCCCAGATCGCTGCCGTCGACGGCACCGGTTTCGTGGTGACTCCGTTCCACCGCGCCAACACCATGTCCGATGCGCTCGGTTTCGTCAGCTTCGGCGGAGTGTGGATCAAGGACGAGACCCATCAGGTGGCCGGTAGCCACAAGGCTCGTCACCTGTTTTCGACCCTGCTCTACCTGCGTTCGGTGGAGATCGCCGGTCTGGCGCCTTGGGGAACCGGCCCCGCGGGTCGGCCACCGCTCGCGATTGCTTCGTGCGGTAATGCGGCGCTCGCAGCTGCCACGCTCGCTCGCGCCGCCGATTGGCCGATCCACGTGTTCGTCCCGCCGGTGGCCGATCCGTTCGTGATGGCTCGTCTCGGCGAGTTGGGCGCGACGATCACCGTCTGTCCACGACGCGACCTCGACCCGGCCGGTGACCCATGCGTGCTGCGCTACCGCGAGGCGATTGCCGCCGGAGCGCTGCCATTCAGCGTGCAGGGTCCCGAGAACGTCTGGTGTCTCGACGGCGGTCGTACCATTGGTTGGGAGATGGCGTTGTCGCTCGCGGTCGACCACCTCTTCGTGCAGGTTGGCGGGGGAGCGCTCGCCCGGTGCACAATCGGTGGCTATTCACAAGTCGGCGGCCCATTGCCCAAGTTGCGCGCCGTGCAGGCCGAAGGTTGCGCGCCGCTCGCTCGCGCGTGGAAGCGCGCTGCGGTGGGTGAGGGCGGCGTGAAAGCTGCTGCGAAACACTGGTCGGAGTACATGACGCCCTGGGACACGGTGCCGCAGTCGGCTGCAGATGGCATCCTCGATGACGAGACCTACGATTGGCTCGGTGTCGTGTCCGGCATGGCTGCCAGCCACGGCGCTCCTGTGATCGCCACCGAATCCGAGATCATCGCCGCCGGCGAACTCGGTCTGCGGACCACCACGATCGACGCGAGCATCACCGGTACCGCCGGGCTGGCCGGACTGCTCGCGATCCGGGACACCGTGAGCAATCACGAGAAGGTCGCGATGATCTTCAGCGGCGCGCGTCGCTGAACGTTCTCGATTTCGTTCTCGGAAGTTCTCGGACGTTCTCGATTCCGTTCTCGGAAGTTCTCGGACGTTCGTTTCCGGTCAGCGCAGTTGGCCGTACGCCCGGGTCGGGGTCAGGCGTACGACAGTGCGTCGTTCGCGCACCATCGCCGCGCGGTAGTCGGTCCAGTCGGGGTGCTCACCGAGCACCCGACGGTAGAGGTCGACCAGATCCTCGACCGTGTGGTCATCGGGAGCGGCCGAGACCGGTGCGACGACGGCGTCGGCCTCGATGACGACCCAGGACCCGAAGTTCGCGTCAGTGACGTGCAACGAGGCCCGAGCATCCCGGCTGAGATTGAAGTACTTGGCCCGATCGGTCGTGATCGAGATCCGGATGGTCCCGTCGTCGTCGGCGAGGTAGGTGATGTTCGAGAGCTGCGGCCGACCGTCGCGCTTCTGGGTCGTCAGCACTCCGTCATTGGTGGTTCGAGCGAAGGTCAGGGCATCGTCCAACTGCATTGCGTCACGCTAACGACAGTCTGCGACGCTCACCGACCGGCCAGGTACTGCGAGGGCCGGCCGGCAACAGCGAGGACGAGTGACCGTGAGAGCGCACGGTAGCCTGCTGCGCATGTCGGAAATTCTTTCTCCCATGGCGGCCGAGTCCGGTATCGATCCCCGCAGCGATGTGTTCAACCGGTTGCTCAAGAACCGGATCGTCCTGCTCGGCAGCGATGTGAACGACGAGATCGCCAACCAACTCTGCGCCCAGTTGCTGTACCTCGAAGGCGAAGACCCCAACGCCGACATCTGGCTGTACATCAACAGTCCTGGCGGTTCTGTCACAGCGGGTCTGGCAATCTACGACACCATGCAATTCGTCGCCTGCGAAGTCGCGACCGTATGTATGGGCCTCGCTGCGAGCATGGGCCAGTTCCTGCTCACCGCCGGTGCCCCCGGCAAGCGGTTCACCCTGCCCAACGCTCGGGTGATGATGCACCAGCCGCTCGCTGGTCTGCGTGGTCAGGCCACCGACATCGCGATCCAGGCCGAGCAGCTCACCTACACCAAGCGCCGGATGGCCGAGCTCACCGCTCACCACACGGGGCAGGAACTCGCCAAGGTCCAGGCCGACAGTGAGCGTGACCGGTGGTTCACCGCTGACGATGCCAAGGAGTACGGCTTGGTCGACAAGGTCATCCACAAGCGCAACGAGATCCGCTGATCGCAGCGCCGCTCGCGCAGCGCCGACGAATTTCAGAGTGCTGAACGATCAGCGGCGGTTCATCCGCCGCTGATCGTCGTTTCTGTGCCGGGAGATGACGTTGTGGTGGTCGCGACGTCGGCGCCCCCAGCCACGGTGCCGACCGGGCCGATGTCGAGCCCGCACGTCTTCTGGGCCCAAGCGGCAACGTTGATGTAGGACTGTTGCTGGGCGATCGCGGAGTCCGACACAGCCTGCAACGAGGCCGGATCGTTGGGGTCGACGGTGTTGGCGGTCTTGAGGTTGGTGTAGATCGCCTCCCAATCTTCCTGCACATCGAGTGGAGCGGCCTCGCCCATCTTGGAGAACAGAACGATGAACGCGGGGATGGCATCGGCCGATTCCGGTCCGGTCTGGATCTCGGTCAGATGAGCGGTCAGTTCGCCGCAGAACCGCTCGGCGCTGCGGGTCGGGGCATCGCCGCATCCGGCCACGACCAGGCCGGCAAGGACCGTTCCGGTGGCGGCGAGTGCGACAGCAACGGAGGAGCCCGAACGGCGGGCGGGGAAACGCATTCGCTCAGTCAACCACCTGGCCGCCGCCGTGCCAGATCATCCGAGCTCATCACCGGTTGGGATGTCACACCGGTGCGGTATGTTGAGCGGACGTCGTGGGGACGTCTTCCCCTCCGAGATCCGAGCGGCCGAGGCCGCGTCTCTTGGAGGTCGCTGTGTTTGCTGCCGTTTCTTCTGCAACTCTGCTCGGTGTCGAGGGCCACCACGTCACCGTCGAGGTCCATGCGGCCAACGGGGCGCTCCCCGGCTTCACGATGATCGGCCTGCCCGACGAGGTGTGTCGCGAAGCGCGCGATCGCGTGCGCGCTGCCATCATCTCGAGCGGATTGTCGTGGCCATCCCAGCTCCGGGTCACGGTCAACCTGTCGCCGTGCAGCCAACGCAAAGTCGGCAGTGGGACCGATCTCGCAATCGCGATCGGTGTGATGATTGCATCCGACCACCTGCCACCGGACTGCACCGTCGGGTTCGGATTCGTCGGCGAACTCGGCCTCGACGGCTCGTTGCGTCATGTCGCAGGTATCGCCCCTTCGGTCGCGGCGCTGGGAGATCTGCACCCGGTCGTGCCCGTCGCCGGTCGTCTGGAAGCGGAGGTGATCGCACGCAAGAAGGTCTTCGTCGCCCGCAATCTGCGTGAGGTCGTCGATGCGCTCAAGGGCGACGCCGGGTGGCCGAGTCCGCCAGCAGACACGGTGGCCGACGAAGTCGAGTTGTTCCCGGATCTCGCCGATGTCTGTGGGCAGCCGCTGGCACGCCAATCGCTCGAGATTGCCGCTGCGGGTGGACATCATCTGTTGTTCGTCGGGCCGCCGGGCTCGGGCAAGACGATGCTCG
>JBDSDH010000129.1:0-4178 GCA_039920665.1 Ilumatobacteraceae bacterium | reverse complement strand
GTCATGCGCTGGCAGTTCTGCCAGCAGCCGCCGTCCCAGGACCTGCTGTTCGGGTTCAAGCCCGGCTACGAGATCCAACGCAAGGTGCTGACGCTGTGGAACAGCGTCGCGTTCTTCACCCAGTACGCGAACGTCGCCGGTTTCGAACCGTCATACGCAGACATCGACGCACCGATCTCGGCGGATGACGCGTCGACCGATGGTGACCCCGCCGGCGATGGAGCCGATGCCCACTCGATGGACGCATGGCTGCAGTCGCTCACCCATCGCTTCATCGCGTCGGCCACCCAGGGCTACGAGGACTACCTCACCGTCAACGTGCTGCGCTCGTTCGAGGAGTACATCGACGACGTCTCCAACTGGTACATCCGTCGCTCGCGTCGCCGGTTCTGGAATGGCGACCAGGATGCGCTGCGCTCGCTGTGGGTCGCGTTGGTCCAGGGCTTGCGCGTCGCCTCGCCGGTGCTGCCGTTCCTCTCCGAGCACCTGTGGCAGCAGCTCGTCAGCGATGTCTGCGCCGATGCACCGAAATCGGTGTTCCTGGCCGGTTGGCCCGTCGCCCAGGCTCCCGACGATGAACTGCTTGCCGACGTCGCTGCGATGCGGACCGTCATCGACCTCGGCCGTCGAGCTCGCTCGTTGGCCAAGTTGCCGCTGCGTCAGCCGCTCGCCAAGCTCGTCGTCGACGGTGCCGATCGGCTCGCCGGATACGTCGACGAGATCGCCGAGGAGCTGCGGGTCAAGCTCGTCGTCCTCGAACCGATCGAGGCCACCCAGATCAAGGTCCGTCCCAACTTGAAGACCCTCGGGCCGCGGCTCGGCGGAGACGTCAACACCGTCCGCCAGGCGCTCGCAGCCGGCGAGTTCGAGATGCTCGCCGATGGCAGTTGCGTGGTTGCCGGCCACACCCTGCCACCGGCGGACCTGCTCGTCGAGCGCACCGACAAAGAGGGCTGGGCCGTTGCGTCCGACGCCCATGATCAAGAAGGCGACAATGTGATCACCGTCGCGTTCGACACCACCCTCACCGACGAGCTTCGTCTCGAGGCGCGGGTCTACGACGTGATCCACAAGGTCAACGGACTGCGCAAGGAGACCGGGCTGGCAATCACCGACCGGATCGACCTCACCCTGCCCGCCGCCGACGCAGATCTCGTCGATCACGCCGACTGGATCAAGGCCGAGACCCTCACGCTCCAACTCAGCGTCGGTGACGGCGACGAGATCTCTTTGGCCAAGGCCGGGACCACCGAAAGCAGCAACGCATGAGTGCCGAATCAACGACCAGTCCCAAGCCGGAGCTGCCGAAGCCGACCCTCGAAGGCCTCGAGGCCAAGTGGGATGCCGCCTGGGAAACCGCCGGCACGTATCACTTCGACCGCACCAAGACCCGCTCCGAGGTCTACTCGATCGATACCCCGCCACCGACGGTCAGCGGCGAGCTGCACCTCGGCAGCGTGTTTGGTTACGTCCAGGTCGATGCAATGGCGCGGTACATGCGGATGAGCGGCCGCGAGGTCTACTACCCAATGGGGTGGGACGACAACGGCCTGCCCACCGAGCGCCGCGTGCAGAACGTCTACGGCGTGCGATGCGATCCGTCGCTGCCGTACGAGCCGGGCCTCGTCGTCGCTCCGCTCACCGACAGCAAGGACGACAAGAACAAGCCGGTTCAGATGCTGTCGCGCTCGAACTTCCTCGAGCTGTGTCACGAACTGACCGCGATCGACGAGGTCACGTTCGAGAACGTGTGGCGCACCGTTGGACTGTCGGTCGATTGGAATCTCACCTACGCGACCATCGACGACCGTTGCCGTCGTGTCGCCCAGCGAGCGTTCCTGCGCAACCTCGCTCGCGGCGAGGCGTATGCGAGCGAAGCGCCGACGCTGTGGGATGTCGACTTCCAGACTGCGGTCGCCCAGGCAGAACTCGAAGACCGCGACACGGCGAGCGCTTATCACAAGCTGGCGTTCGCGCTCGCCGACGGCAGCGGCGTGATCGAGATCGACACCACCCGACCCGAGCTGTTGCCGGCGTGCGTCGCGCTCGTCGCCCATCCCGAGGACCCACGGTTCAAGGATCGCGCCGGCACCGAAGTCGTCACCCCGGTCTTCGGTGTTCGTGTCCCGATCGTGTTGCATCCGCTCGCCGATCCCGACAAGGGCACCGGCATTGCGATGGTCTGCACCTTCGGCGACACCACCGACATCATCTGGTGGCGCGAGCTCAGCCTGCCGACCCGTTCGATCCTGCGCCGCGACGGTCGCCTCCTGGAGGAAACGCCCGAATGGCTGCCCGCCGAGGGCGCTGCACTGTGGCCCGATCTGGCCGGCTCGGGCACCAAGCAGGCTCGACGCAAGATCGTCGATCTGCTCACCGAAGCAGGCGCACTGATCGGCGACATTCGTCCGATCCAGCACCCGGTGAAGTACTACGAGAAGGGCGACCGCCCGCTCGAGATCGTCACCAGCCGCCAATGGTACATCCGCAACGGCGCCAAAGATCCGGCCCGTTCCGCCGAACTCGTCGCCGCCGGCCGCCGTTTGGATTGGCACCCCGATTTCATGCGGGTCCGTTACGAGCACTGGGTCGGCGGGCTCAACACCGACTGGCTGATCAGCCGCCAGCGTCACTTCGGTGTCCCGTTCCCCGTCTGGTACCGGATCGATGCGAGTGGCGAGCCGGTGTTCACCGACCCGATCGTCGCCGACGAATCGGCGCTGCCGGTCGACCCGCAGAGCCAGGCGCCTGTCGGCTTCAGCGAAGATCAGCGCGGCATGCCCGGCGGGTTCATCGGTGACTCCGATGTCATGGACACCTGGGCCACGTCGTCGCTCACGCCGCAGATCGTGTGCGGTTGGGAAGAAGATGCAGACCTGTTCGCTCGGACGTTCCCGATGGACCTTCGTCCGCAGGGTCCGGAGATCATCCGGACGTGGTTGTTCAGCACGATGCTGCGTAGTCAGCTGGAGCACGGCACCGAGCCCTGGACCAACACCAGCATCAACGGCTGGATCCTCGACCCGGACCGCAAGAAGATGGCCAAGTCGAAGGGCAACGTCGTCACCCCCGCGCCGCTGTTGGACAAGCACGGCAGTGACGGCGTGCGCTACTGGGCCTTGAATGCGGCACCCGGTATCGACACTGCGATCGACGACAACCAGATGAAGGTCGGTCGCCGGCTCGCGCTGAAGCTGCTCAACGCCTCACGTTTCGTGCTCGGCCAAGGCGACGACATTGCGGGTGCAGTCGGCGGCGTGGTCACCGAACCGCTCGATCGGGCGATGCTCGCCAAGTTGGCCGGCGTTGTCGCCGAGGCCACCACGGCGTTCGAGGGCTATCAGTATCAGCGTGCGCTCGAGCGTACGGAGACGTTCTTCTGGAACTTCTGCGACGACTACCTCGAGCTTGTCAAGCTACGCGCCTATGGCGACGACGAGGCCTCGAAGTCGGCCAAGGCAGGCCTCGCGATCGCGCTGTCGTCGCTCCAGCGGATGCTCGCGCCGTTCCTGCCATTCGCCGCCGAAGAGGCATGGAGCTGGTGGCAACAGGGTTCCATCCATCGCGCCCCGTGGCCCTCGGCCGCAGATCTCCACGCCCAGGCCCATGGCGCCACCGCCGAGGTGCTCGACGTCGCAGCCGCCGTGCTGGCCGAGGTCCGAAAGGCCAAGTCCGTCGCCAAGCGGGGCATGGTCACTCCCGTCGACAAGCTGTCGTTGAGCGATACCGCCGATCGCCTCGACGCGTTCCGCGAGGCCGAGGGCGACGTCCGTCGAGCGGGTGTGATCGATGCGATCGAGCTGGTCCAGGCCGACCAACTGTCGGTTGTCGTCGAACTCCAACCCGCCCCGCCATCCGCCGACTCCTGACGGGCGTTCCCGCCAGTGGTGGATTTCGCGCCCATGTTCCCGCGAAACCCCGTCACACGGTGGTTTTTGGGAACATGGGCGCAGGAACCACCAGATGATCTGTGACTTGGGCCCCGACTGTCGTCGGATCCGCTGTCGGCCGGTACGTTCGTTCGGTGCCTGAACCAACCGCCGTCGTTACCTCGACCGGCCGGATCGGAGCCCGTACCCGCACCAAGGTCGAGCGCGAGCCGATCACGCCGCTTTCGCCGGCCAAGTTCGTCGGTGTCGTCGCGGCGTGCATGGGCCTTTCGGCGCTGTCGATCGATC
>JBDSDH010000128.1:0-6538 GCA_039920665.1 Ilumatobacteraceae bacterium | reverse complement strand
ATCGGCGCCGAGTAGGTCATGTCCTTCTCTTTGCACTCCGCGACCGTGAACTTCGGCGGCGGACGCAGGTCTTCGTCGTCGGGATCGAACTCGAGCTCCAGTTGCAGAGCCTCCGAGAAGTCCTTGATCGGGGAGATGTCCCGGAACGTTTCCGCGAGGCCGTGGTTCAAGAACCACTCGAAGCTCTCACGCTGGATTGCAATCAGATCGGGAAGGGCCAGTGGCTCTTCCAGGTTTGCGAACGAATAACGCTCACGGGCGGATGGACGATTAGCCACTACAACTCCTCGGTGACAAAGGGAGGACAATCCGGGGCGCGCTGAACCCAACTCACTGAGAGGAGGACAACAGACAGACGCACGGCAACAGACGATCCTATCGTCGGGCACATGGCGAATCAACGCCCAAAACCAACAGGTCTGAGCGGCAACAGAAGTTGTTCGGGGAACGGTAAGCCTTTCTCGCGCCCAGGTCAAGCATCCAACGCGTTTGACACCGAACGAACGTGGCCGTGCACGACCCGGCGCTGGCTACCGTGGGGGCATGTTCAGGCCGTGCATCGACCTTCGCAACGGCTCTGTCGTGCAGATCGTGGGAGGAACGTTCAGCGACGATCCCACTCGGGGCGAGGCCGAAAAAGTCAATTTCGTGAGCACCCGATTGAGCGCTTCCTATGCGATGCAATACCGCGACGATCGACTCGAAGGCGGTCACGTGATCATGCTCGGACCAGGCAACGACCAAGCCGCCCTGCAAGCGCTGAGCGCCTGGCCAGGAGGAATGCAGATCGGCGGCGGTATAGACGGAACGAACGCGCGGCAATGGCTGGACGCTGGCGCTTCACACGTCATCGTGACTTCGTGGTTGTTCGTCGATGGTTCGCTGTCCGCTTCCCGGCTCGGCGCACTCGTCGACGCCGCCGGCCGTGACCGGCTGGTCATCGATCTGTCGTGCCGTTGGCGCGACGGTGCCTACTGGGTGGTCACCGACCGCTGGCAACGCTTCACCGATGTCCGGGTCGACCGAGAAATTCTGTCGCAGCTGGCAGATTCGTGTGCCGAATTCTTGGTCCATGGGGTCGATGTCGAGGGCCTGTCACAGGGAATCGACCTCGAATTGGTGTCCTTGCTCGCCGAACACTCGCCGATTCGATCCACCTATGCGGGCGGAGCAAGGTCGTTGGCCGACCTGCAGACCGTCCACGACGCCAGCAACGGTCAGGTCGACCTGACGATCGGATCGGCACTCGACATCTTCGGCGGCACCGGCGTCACGTACGCCGAGTGCGTGGAGTTCAACCGCACCCACTCCACCGCCTGACCCCGCCGAACGATCAGCTCTCGGTGACGGTCACCGAGATGATGGTCACGGTTTGCGACGGTGATTGGTCCGGGGTGCCGAGCGCGTTGATCGCATCGACCACCTCCATTCCGCTCGCGACCTGGCCGAACAACGTGTAGGCAGGCGGCAGGGCGACACCGTCAGGACCGGAGATGATGAAGAACTGTGACCCGTTCGTGTCGGGGCCGGCATTGGCCATCGCAACCGTCCCGAGTTGGTACTCACCTGCGAACGGGAGCTCGTCGACGAACTCGTAACCGGGCCCACCGGTTCCGGTGCCGGTGGGATCGCCGCACTGAACCACGAAGGCCGGCACGACCCGGTGGCAGATCGTGTTGTCGAAATAGTGATAGCGAGCGAGGTAGACGATGCTGTTCGTGGTGATCGGCGCCTTCACCGGGAACAGCTCGATCGTGATTGGTCCCAGGCTGGTTTCGAGATTGAGCGAGTAGAACTTGGCAAGGTCGATGCATTGCTCGGGTGCGGCCGGAAACGACTGGACGACCGGTGACGACCCATCAGGCGCCGGGCACGGCAGCGGCGAACCGTCGGTCAGGAGCGTTTCGGGCGGGGTCGTGTCGGGCGGGGTCGTGTCGGGAGCAACGGTCTCGGCCGTCGTGTCGACATCGGTGTCCGGCGTCGTCGTGTCGACATCGGTGTCCGGCGTCGTCGTGTCGACATCGGTGACCGGCGTCGTCGTGTCGACATCGGTGGCCGGCGTCGTGGTTTCAGCCGCTCCGTCGGCACGCAGAGTCTCCACCCCGCTGTCGGTGCTGGCGCATGCCACCGCCACTCCCATCAACGCGACGAGCATCAACGGCGTCTTCCAAACATGTCGTTGCGGGTCGATGGCGGATCTCATCGTCCCACTGTGGCATGACACGACCCGACCCAGAAAGCAACCGCGCGACCGTCGGGCGAAAACGGCGAGAGCCGGTCGCCGTACCCGAGGGTACGAACGACCGGCTCACTGCAATTCGAGCGGTCAGTCGACCGCGACAATCACTTGACTTCGACGACTGCGCCGGCTTCGCTGAGAGCAGCCTTGGCCTTCTCGGCGTCTTCCTTGCTGGCCTTTTCGAGGATGGCCTTCTGGGCGCTGTCGACGAGATCCTTGGCCTCCTTCAGACCCAGGCTGGTGAGCTCGCGCACGACCTTGATGACCTGGATCTTCTGAGCGCCGGCTTCCTTGAGGATGACGTCGAACTCGTCCTTCTCCTCTTCGGCCGGGGCGGCAGCAGCGGCGCTACCAGCGGCGGCAACGGCGACAGGAGCAGCAGCGGTGACGCCGAACTTCTCTTCGAATGCGTCGAGGAGCTCCTTGAGCTCGATGACGGTAAGGGCACTGATTGCGTCGAGGATTTCATCCTGCTTCGACATGTTGTTCTCCTGATTTTAAAAATTGTGTGATGTGATATTCGGGGTGAAGCGTGCGGCTCAGGCCGCTTCCTTCTGATCGATGAGGGCCTTGAGACCGTAAGCCATGTTGCGGGGCAATGCCTGCAGCAGACCAGCGGTCTTGACCAGCGGAGCCTGCAGCGCGCCAGCGAACTGGGCGAGCAACACTTCGCGCGACGGAAGGTCGGCGAGTGCTTCGACGTCCTTCGCGGACAACACGTCCTTGCCGAGCGAGCCGCCCTTGATGATGAGCAGCGGGTTGGCCTTGGCAAGATCCTTCAGCGCCTTCGCAGCCGCAGCCACGTCGCCACTGACGAACGTGATGCCGGTTGGGCCGACGAGCAACTCGTCGAGACCGTCGATGCCGGCATTGCGGGCGGCGAAACGGGCCAACGTGTTCTTGTAGACCTTGTACTCGGCACCGGACTGACGGAGCGTGACGCGCAGTGCGGCCAGGGCTCCGACGGTGAGACCGCGGTATTCGGTGAGGAACGCAGCGTCAGCTGATTGCAGCTTGGCGGTGATCTCAGCGACCGTGTCCACCTTTTCCGGGCGGGGGTTTTCCATTGGTTGATTCATGTACACCTCCTCTCGAATGTGTCGTGCGGGGCACTCGCATTGCAGCGAACGCCACCCAGCTACGACACTCGAGCCTGAGGCGGGAGCGCGGACCTGAGGGTGTTCACCTCGTCTGGTGGTTTTCCGTTCGGATTCCATTATCCCGACGAGCGGGACCAGATGTCTTCGGCGAGCAACCGGTTGGGTTGTCGGTCGTGCAGGCTAACGCCGACACGCCGATTGTTGATGCAGCTTCAGGCGTCGATGACGCGCAGTCGCTGGGTATCGATCTTGACGCCGGGGCCCTGGGTGGACGAAACGGTCATCTTGCGCAGGTAACGGCCCTTGGCCGATGCCGGCTTGGCGCGCTGCAATTCGTCGAGGACGGCCCGGAAGTTGGTGTCGAGTGATTCTTCGCTGAAGCTGGCCTTGCCGAGCGGCACGTGCACGTTGCCGTAGCGGTCGGTGCGGTATTCGACCTTGCCGCCCTTGAACTCGCCAACAGCCTTGGCGACATCCTGGGTGACGGTGCCGGTCTTGGGGTTCGGCATCAAACCGCGCGGTCCGAGCGCCCGACCGAGACGGCCGACCATCGGCATCAGATCGGGGGTTGCGATGGCGACATCGAAGTCCATCATCCCGCCCTCGATCAACGCCGCGAGGTCGTCGGCACCGACAAACTCCGCTCCCGCATCACGAGCAGCCTGAGCGGCTTCGCCAGCGGCGAACACCGCAACGCGAACATCGCGGCCGGTCCCGGCCGGCAGAGCCACGGTGCCACGCACCATCTGGTCGGCCTTGCGGGGATCGACGCCCAGGCGAACGGCGAATTCGACGGTCTCGTCGAAGTTCGCCGAAGCGAGCGACTTGACCAAGGCGAGTGCCTCGGCGGGTGTGAACAACTGATCGCGATCGAATTTCTTCGCCGCGTCGGCGTACTTCTTACCTGACATGTCTGTCTCCCTCAGTGGTGACACCGCCGGGCGAGGTTGTCCCGGACGAGTGGTTGTGTTGTGAAATCTGGTGAGCGGCCTGTGGCCGCCCGGGGTCAGCCGACCTTGAGGCCCATGCTGCGGGCAGTGCCGCGAACCTGCTCCTTGGCCGCCTCGAGATCGTAGGCGTTGAGGTCAGGCATCTTGATCTTGGCGACTTCTTCGATGTCGGACTCACTGACGGTGCCGACGATGGTCTTGCCCGGTGTGCTCGAGCCCTTTGGCAGGCCCGCCTTCTGGCGCAGGAGGACCGGTGTCGGAGGGGTTTTGAGCACGAATGTGAACGTGCGGTCCTCGAAGACGGTGATCTCGACCGGGATGATGGTGCCGACCTGGGACTCCGTCGCTGCGTTGTACTGCTTGACGAAGTCCATGATGCCGACGCCGTGCGGTCCGAGAGCAGTACCCACGGGCGGGGCCGGTGTGGCCTTGCCTGCGGGGATCTGGATCTTGATGATCGCGGCGACCTTTTTCTTTGCCATTGCGGTACTTCTTTCGGATTGCTGGGGAAATTCGGATTGCTGCGGAAACCGGGAACTAGAGCTTGGCGACCTGGCTGAAGTCCATTTCGACCGAGGTTTCCCGGCCGAAGATGTTGACGAGAACCTTGAGCTTCATGTGATCGGCGTTGATCTCGGCGATCTGGCCGTTGAAGTCGGCAAACGGGCCTTCCTTGACCCGAATGCTTTCGCCAACCTCGAAATCGAGCTTCGGCTTCTTGCGGTTCGAGACCTCTTGCCCGTCACCCTTGGCCGACAGGAATGTCATCACTTCACGGCGCGAGAGCGGCGTCGGCTTTTGGCCCTGTCGGCTCTGGCCGACGAACCCGGTGACGCCCGGGGTGTTGCGAACGCAGTACCAGGACTCGTCGTCCATGATGCAGCGAACGAGCAGGTACCCAGGGAAGACCTTCTTCTGAACGGTCTGCTTGCGACCATTCTTGAATTCGGTGACCTCCTCCATGGGGATGACGATCTCGAAGACCTTCTCCTCCATGTTCATGCTCTGGATCCGAGCGTTGAGGTTGGCGGTGACCTTCTTCTCGTAGCCCGACTGCGAGTGGACGACGTACCACGAACCGGGCTTGGTCCACGGATCATCGACCGGCTCGTCGTCTTGTTCGCCAACATCGCCATCGGCGTCGGCCGACTCGGTGAGGTCGAACGAAGCATCGACGATGTCGTCGCCGGCCTCGTCGACGGTTTCTTCGACGGTTTCTTCGACGGTTTCTTCGATGGTTTCTTCGATGGTTTCTTCGATGGTCTCTTCAACGGCGTCGGCATTTGCGTCGGCTGTTGCTTCGAACTCGGTTTCAGTGGTCATTTCGTTCTCTTCCGATGACATGGCGATCCGCTTACCTGGACTCGTAGAGCCAGCCGGACAACAGTCCGAACAGCGAGTCGAGACCACCGATATAGGCGGTGTAGAAGATGACGGTCAGCAAGACGATGATCGACATGCGCTTGACCTCTGGCCACTTCGGCCAGGCGACCTTGCGCATCTCGTCACGAACCTCGCCGAGATACTGCACGGGGCCGACGCGATCTTCGCGGGTTTTGACCGGAGCCTGACGCTGGACGCGGGTCGGTTGGCCCTGCTCGTCGAGGGCACCTTGCTTGCGAAGCATCCGCTTCTGTTCCCGGTTGAGATCGTCCATTGACATTCGTGTACTCCCCTATGGGGCTTATGGGCAGGGCAGGAGGGATTCGAACCCCCGACCGACGGTTTTGGAGACCGTTGCTCTACCAGCTGAGCTACTGCCCTCTGTAACAGCGAACCTCAGGCTACCAATCCGCTGCGAAGGGTTGTCCGCCGAGGCGGCATTCCTTGTTGTCTGCTTCGTTGTCTGCTTCGTTGTCTGCTTCGCGCTGCAGCCACCGCCCGGATGTCGCCATCCGGGCGGTGCCCTCAGCGGGTCTCTTTGTGAGACGTGTGCTTGCGGTCGTGACTGCAGTACTTCTTCATCTCGAGCCGTTCGCGGTCGTTGACCTTGGACTTCATCGTGATGTAGTTGCGCCGCTTGCACTCGGTGCACTCGAGGGTGATCTTGACCCTCTTGTCGTTCTTTGGCATGACGCCCTCTCCGTACTCGCTGTTGCTATCGAATGATCACTTGAGGATTTTGGTGACGCGGCCGGCGCCGACGGTACGACCACCCTCACGAATGGCGAAACGCAAACCCTCATCCATCGCGATCGGCTTCCCCAACTCCACCGTCATCGCCACATTGTCACCAGGCATCACCATCT
>JBDSDH010000127.1:0-8281 GCA_039920665.1 Ilumatobacteraceae bacterium | reverse complement strand
ATCCGGCGAGCAGCCGTGTTCGACGAAATGGAACTCCGCTCCCGGGCGGAGGACCCGGCGGATCTCGCGTACTGCGGCCACGGGATCAGGGATGCTGCACAGTGTCCACGTCGCCAAAGCAGCGTCGTCGGCGCAGACATTCGCGCCTCCGACGCAGCGCTCCTGATCACCGATGGGACAAGCACGGCACAAGAACGACCAACATCTACACCCCGATTCATCGCGCACGGGGCTCCGGGCAACGACGATCGCAGTGATCGCTGCTGCTGTCGTTGCCAGCGGCGTCCTCGTGGCCTTGGTTGCCACGCGCAGTGACGGTGGAGGATCGAACGACCCGATCGCGCAAAGTGCGAGCGGTGGTCTCACCGGGGGAGACTTCTACTCCATCGCGGTCGACCCGTCGAACCCCGACCGCATCTTCGTCGGCGGACACCAAGCAGTGTCGGAGTCGACCGACGCCGGCGCGACATGGAGCGAAATCCCAGCGTTGCGCGATGCCGACGCAATGGGTTGGGCGTTCACCAACGACAACGTCTATGTCAGTGGACACCCGGGGCTCACCGTGTCGGTCGACCAAGCCGGTTCTTTCGAACTCGTCAACGACGGACTCCCCGATACCGACCTGCACGCACTCGGCGGCACCGACGACGTGTTGTACGCGGCCGGGCCCGGAGTCGGCGTCAGCGCACGCACCGAAACCGACGGGCAGTGGGAACAGCGCACAGCACAGGCCGGACAGTCGTTCTTCGGCCGTATCCTCGTCGACCCGACCGAGCCCGACGTGCTGATTGCGGCCGACGCAGCAAACGGCGTCGCTGCGAGCGCCGACGGTGGACGCACCTGGCAACTGTTGCCGAGCGGTCTCGCGTCCGCGACGTGGATCAGCCGGTCGGGACCCGACGGCCAGACCATCGTCGCATCGGGTGGCGCCGGAGCCGCACTCAGTTCCGACGGTGGCACGACATGGGAGCCGCTTCAACTACCACCGGGTGCGTCGCTCGTCGAACTGTCACCCGACGATGCCGACACGATGTATGCCGGCATCCATGACGGGGACCGGGTGCGCGTGTCCACCAGCTCCGACGCCGGCCGCACCTGGTCGGACAGTTGACCAACAACTCGGTGCCGACGCCATTCGTTCGCGAATGGGGCGACGGGCCGATCGTGCTGTTCATTCACGGCCTCGGCGGGTCATCGCGGTACTGGGACTCCGTTGCGAATGTTGCGACCGGCTTTCGCGGTGTCGCCGTCGATCTGATCGGGTTCGGTCTGTCCCCGAAGCCGGGTGACTTCTCCTATGACGTCGACGATCAGATCGACGCGATCCATCACGTCTGCCCGATTCCCGATGTGGTCGTGGGGCACTCGATCGGTGCCATCGTCGCTGCGGCGTACGTCCGCACACACGCACCTTCCGCTCCCACGCTTCTGATCGGCGCACCCGCCTACGCCACCGCTGCCGATGCCAAGTCGCATCTCCGCGAACTCGGCTGGCTCGCTGCGGCCACCGTCGAGGAATCGCGTTCCGCTCGCCTGCTGTGCGGAATCATGTGCACGTTCCGACCTCTCGCCATGCGTGCCGCTCCCCTGCTGCGTCGCGACGTGCCCGCAGCCGTGGCGGCCGATTCGGTTCGCCACACCTGGGATTCCTACAGCCAGACCATCCGACGAGTGCTGCTGCAACACCGGCTCGAACCCGACATCGCGGCCGTGACCTCACCGACGATCGCCCTGCACGGCTCAGCGGATCGAGTCGCACCGATCGGCCTCATTGCAGACCTCGCAACCCGCCTCCCACACGTCCAGCTCCGACGCATTGACAGCGGAGACCATCATGTTGCCCTGAGCCACCCCGGTCGCGTTGCGGACTCCGTCGCCGAACTGCTCGATCCACTCAACCCTCCCCTGCCGCAGCAACGTCCGGACAAACGCGACTGATCAGCCTTCTTCTTTGGACGAAGGTTCATAGGTACGATCGAGAAGATGTTGATCGGGCAGGTTGCCGACGCACTGGGTATCCCCACGAGAACCGTCCGTTTCTACGAGCGCAGAGGCCTCCTCCCTGAACCCGCACGCGCCGAGAACGGATACCGCGTCTACGACGACACCACGCTCGCGCGTTTGAGGTTCATCCGCAGTGCTCAGTCCGCGGGACTGACGCTCGCCGAGATCGCCAGCATCATCCACGTCCGCGACGACGGCATTGCGCCGTGCAGCCACGTCGACGCCCTCCTCGAGACCAAGTTGGCCGATGTCCGGGACCGACGACGCCATCTCGCTGAGCTGGAAGCCGAACTCATCCAGCTGCTCGATCGCAGTGAGCATCTCAATCCCGCTGACTGCGCCGGCGGCGAGATCTGCCACATCTTCAGCACCAGCGACGAAGGCGAATAACGGCCAACCGGCTGACCGCACAGAAGAGACTTGACATTCTCCTGCGGGAGAAGGTTTACCATGAGGTCGTGGACATCACCCTGCTGTACTTCGACGACTGCCCGAACTGGGAGCAGGCCGCCGAACACCTCGACGGCCTCACCCGCGAGTTCCCCGATTTGAACATCACCCACCGCCTCGTTGACACCGACGAAGACGCGCAGCGAGTCGGGTTCCACGGCTCGCCCAGCATCCTGATCGACAATGTCGACGTCTTCGCACCCAAGGACGCCCCGGTCGGGTTGTCGTGTCGCATGTACCAGACACCCGACGGCCCAGCAGGCTCCCCGACGATCGGGCAGCTCCGTGATGCCGTGATGGCACGCAGGTCGGTGTGCAGATGAGCGATCAAGATCCTCGCCGACGACTCACATCGATGACTGCCGCCTACCCCACCGTCACCTCCGACCTCGGGTCGATGCTCTGAGCGCGCGTCCCGCAGATCGTTCCGAGTCGCCGCGGGTCAGGATTCGCAAGGTGCTGCGTCATCGCGGGTTTCGGCGTCTCCTCATCGCCCAGACGATCAGCCGATGGGGCGACACGTTCAACACCGTCGCGCTCGTCATCGTCGTGTTCCAGATCACGAACTCGGGGATCAACGTCAGCGGTGTCGTCGCCCTCGAGATCGCCCCCGTGTTGCTGCTCGGCTTCGTTGCCGGAACCGTCGTCGACCGGCTCCCGCGCCGCCAGGTCATGATCGCCGCCGACCTCGGAAGGGCCGTGATCGCTGCGCTCGTTGCGTTCAACTCCGACCAACTCTGGGCGCTGTACGCAGCGGCGTTCGGACTCGCCGCGTTGACCGTTTTCTTCAACCCTGCCGCGTCCAGCCTGATGCCATCGCTTGTCGACGACGACGAACTCGTCGCCGCGAACTCCGCAGTGTGGTCCGCGGCCGTGATGTCCCAGATCGTGCTCGCACCCGTCGCCGGCTTCGTTGTCGTCACGCTCGGAGCAAGCGCTGCGTTCGGCATCAACGCCGCCACATTCCTCGCCTCGGCAATCGCACTCAGCGGCCTGAGCGGTCCTACGACCGACCCGGTCGAACGAGGCAGCCGCCGCGCCGAAATCGTCGAGGGCATCGCAATCATCCGCAACAGCCGCCTGCTCGGCACGCTCGCCGCGGTGCAAGGCCTCGCCGCACTCTCAGCGGGTGCGACCAGCGCCCTGCTCGTCGTGCTCGCCGAACGACACCTGCGTATCGACGCCACCGGATTCGGGCTCTTGCTCGCAGCCATCGGTGTCGGCGCCGTTCTCGGCCCGCTCGTACTCCAACGTTACGTCACCGATGTCCGCCGACCGATCCTGTTGTTCGGCCCCTACCTGCTGCGCGGGCTGGTCGACCTGATCCTGGCCGCCGTCTCGAACTTCGCTGCCGCGCTCACCAGCCTCGCCTTCTACGGCATCGGAACCAGCACCGGCAACGTCACCTACAACACCGTGCTCCAAACCACCACCCCCGACCGATACCGAGGACGCGTCTTCGCGTTCTACGACATCGTCTGGCAAACCGGACGACTCATCAGCATCGGCGCCGGTGGCATCCTCGCCGACCAACTCGGCATCCGCGGTGTCTACATCATGGGCGGACTCCTCCTCCTCGCCGCCGGCACCACCGGATTCGCGCTCGTCTCCCGAACGCTGATGACCACACCCATCACCCACACCGACAACCTCAGCTGAGCCACACGAACCGCTCGACCCAACCGCGTAAAGGATCAGCAACCGCGATCACCCCGGCCACGTTCCCTGATGGCGTCGTGGACGTCAACGAGCGTCCGCAACATTCAGGCTCGATCGACACGGACCCGCCCCATCCACCGAGGACGTCAGACAGGCGACGGCGCCCACATGATGACGCCGACACCAACGAGGCCCGGCTGCCGCACCGAACAAGTCGCAACGGTCAGATCGGAACCGTCAGCAACGCCACCCCACCACACCGACCCAGCAACGAACACACCGCCATACGGCGCGCACGGCGACCGCTCGATAACGACGGGACGAGGCCCGATGCACACCCGCTCGTATCCGGCATTCTGATCGCCGATCGCTCGGCCTGAGCCGCACATATCGCTCCGCGTAACCATGGCCACCCGGCTTGCCAAGGTGTGCGACTGCGGCCCAAGTCACACATCACATAATCCCGAGTAGCCAGACCGTCCAAAATGTCACCGATCGCCGGATTGCAGCGAGCTGCGGCGGCCATCCGATGCCTAGCCAGGTCGCCCAGGCGGCTGAATCTCGAAGGTTCATCACAGTGCGTTCATTTTGAAGCCGGGGCTGTTGACCAGTGGGCAGTTCTATTGCCACTCATACAAGTAGTCGCCGCGGCGGTAGACCAAACGCTCCGGAGATCGGCGATCCACGTCCGTTCGCGTCGGCGGGCAGGTTGTCGCCCGCCTGACCCAGCTGCCGGCGATCGAGGTTCCGGAAGGGCGGTCACAGGTCGCGAGTCGGCAGCCGACCACAATGACCCGCGCCTGCCGCCCATCAAAACACACCAGACCAGCCAAGGTGGGGATGGCTCCGCTCGACGGAGGTGGTCAGCTCAGTAGCCGCTGCTACGCGCTCTCTCGTTCGACGAGATGAAGGTCGGCGCCGAGGGCTTCTGCCACGCGGTGCAACGTGCGCGATGACGGGTGGGTCACGCCTCGCTCGATCTTGGAGACAGCCGCCTGATCGACCCCTGCCAGCTCGGCGAGTTGCTGCTGGGTGAGTCCACGTTTCTCGCGAAGCGCGGCGACCTCCGCGGCGAGCGTGTACGCGCGCTCGAAGACTGCCCTCTGTGCCTTGCTCAGTTCGTCGTCGGCCGCACGGAGCGGCCCCATTACGTCTTCGTAGGTCCGGGCCATCGCTCCACCTCCACCATCGAGTATGGCGTTTTTTACATACGTCGTCAACGTTGCCGCCTCGACCGTTCCCGTCGCTGACGTTCCTTGAACTGTGTGAGCAGTTTGCGTGCCCGCGCGATCTCGCGGCCCTGCCGCTTCGCACTGGGGTCCGCTCCCTTGTCGTAGCCTGCCATCAACAGCACGATCCGATTGCCGTGGAAGTGGACGAACACGCGCAGCAGAATCGCCTCGGGCGGATGCTGCACGTTGGGCGGATTACCGCCGAACATCTCGGCGATCTCGGCAGCGGTGTGACGCACCCGGAACTCGTGAAGTCCCGTACCGAGCGCTTTCAGCCACTCGGATCGTGCGAGGTCGATCCCGTCGCGGGCGAGCCCTAACCGCAGTGCCTCATCGAGCGACTGGCGCTGGAACGCTGACAACTCGCGCGTCACGAACCGCTCGAACGGGACGGTCCCGTCGTCGGCCTCAAAGACTTCCAACGACCAGTCAGCCAATGCCGACTCCGAGGCCCGACCACACGGCTGCTGCTCGCGTCCGGTTCTCCGGCAGGGCGTGCGCGTAGACCCGTTGGGTGACGACGGTCGACGAGTGTCCGAGCCGGTCGGCTACATCGTCGAGCGTGACACCGCGAGCGAGGAGGTGGCTGGCGTGGGTGTGACGCAGCGTGTGCAGCGTCCAGTCTTTCGGGCCGTCCGGAACCAGCGGCCGCAGCGTCGCGGTCGCCCAACGCGTGAACTCGTCGGGATTCCAGACGTTGCCGTCCTTGTGGGTCACGAGACCGTTGATGGCACGCACTCCGCGCAGACGGCGCATCTGACGTAGCGCGTCGGCCGCGATCGGCGTGAGACGGACGACGCGGTTTGAGCGCAGCGACTTCAGCGGCCGAATCTCGTAGCCGACCCTCGGGATACGCGCCGCTTGTTGGGCGATGTGCAGCGTCTCGGCGGCGGTATCGACGTACTCCCAGGCCACGCCGAGGGCTTCACCGCGGCGCATCCCGGTCTCGAGAATCAACAACGCGGGCAGTACGAACGGATCGGCGTCAAGGTTCTCCACGAGCCATCGCTGAAGAATCAGCACCTGGGGAGTGGACAGGACTTCGTCGGGGCGGATCCTGCGGAGTTGACCAACCGAGTCCTCCTTGCCCCGGTGCAACGTCGGCAACGGCGCGTCGCGGACTGGGTTGGAATCCAGCAGGCGATCGCGCATCGCTGCCTTCATCGCACCCGACAACGTGGTCTTGATGTTGCCAACCGTCTTGCGGGACAGCGGCTTGCCGGTCTTGTCACTCGGAACCGCCAACAGCTCGTCCCACACATCCATCCAGTTCGACGGCTTCACATCGCCGATCCGGATGTTCTGGAGATACGGCTTGACGTGATTCACGTCCGTGCGGACCCGGCGAGCGTGATCCTCGCGTTGGCCGAGCAACGCTCGCTTGGCCTCCTTCTCAACCCATCCGTCGAGCCACTCGGCGATCGGTGTTGCTGCGGAGAAGGTCAGTGTCACCGTGGCGCACGCTGCTTCGGCGTCGTCCTGGGTCACATATGGGCCTTCGCGCCAGCGACGTCGCTCGCCGTTCGGGCCGACCACCGTGCGCCGGACCCACCACTTGTGGTTCTTCAGTTCGACATGCCCCGATCCGGGCTCGGCGCGGACCCGACGCTTCACGCCGCTACCTCGGCGCACCATGCGACGAACACGTCCTGCGGGCACACCCACTTCGCGCCGAGCTTGCGGGCCGGGAGGAGCCGGCGGCGCATGTAATAGCGGACTTGATCCTCGGGCCAGCCGATCACCTCCGCCACGTCCTCGGGCGACAGCAACCACGGCCTGCCCGCCAAACGGTCCACCAGCGACGGCACCGCTACTCGATCGTGCGGGGCCGCGTCGGCAGCCGTAGGCGTCTCGCTCGGACGCAACGACGAGACGAGCACCCTCCACGCCCCTCGCTGCGGGAACGCCTCGATCTCACCGGCGTCGATCCTCCGACGCACCGTCGCCGCCGAACAATCCAACAGCGCGGCCGCGTCGTTCACCGAAATTGTGAGGTCGTCCACGCCCCAGCTAGGCCGACGAGTGCAGCGAGCCGTCTCAACTCGGGGGCCAACCGGGGGCCAGCGGGGGCCAAAGTCGAGGTTTGGGGGCCAGTCCACGTAAACCAACATACATCACGCCGATCGACATAGCACCAGGTAGATAGCGCGATTTATTGTGCCCGGGACGGGACTCGAACCCGTATGGAGTTACCTCCAGGGGGGTTTAAGCCCCCCGCGTCTGCCAATTCCGCCACCCGGGCGGGTGGACCGATCAGGTTACGCGACGCGGGTGGAAACTGGCGTGGCGACCTCGTAACCGAGGGCGGTCCACAACTCGGAGCGCAGGCGGAAAGCCTTGGCCGGCTCGATGCCATTGCCGACGATCACGCCCTCGATCATGTCGGCGAGCACGGCAGCCCACGGGCGCCCCCTGAGTTTGACGGCAATCGTGACTCCGCCGGCGTGGCGACGCAACGAGCGATCGACCCCGACGATGCGCGGTGGGCAGCGGTAGCTGGGACCGACCAGCCCACGACTGTGGGCCTCTGTGGTCAGGGTTCGTGCCGCTTGGGCGAACTCGATGGCATTGCCGGACTGCATGACTGCACTCTGACAGAAGGGTGCGCGACAGTTTCCTGAACGACACAACACCAGGTCAACGAGGTTGTGGCGCTCCGACGCCCACCTGCTGACGCCGTGGCTCGTAGCGTCACCCGGATGGACATCATTCGCCTGCTCGATCCCGAGATCGCCGAACTCCTCGCCGCGATGCCGCCGACGGGCCCACTGTCCAACGACATCCTTCACGCCATCCGCACGATGTCACGGCGGATGGCCGAGACCTATCAACCGACCGGCGAAGTCGAGCGCACCGATCACACGCTCTGCTCCCCCGACGGACACCAGTTCACGGTCAGGGTCCACCGCCCGATCGGTATCGAGGGTCCTCTCCCG
>JBDSDH010000126.1:0-12481 GCA_039920665.1 Ilumatobacteraceae bacterium | reverse complement strand
TGTCGACCCGATCACGAACCTCGACGTCGTCGAGCGCTTCGATCAGTGCTTCGAGGCACAGGTACACGTCGTAGGCAAGTTGATGTTCGCGCGCGACGACCAACGCGTTTTCGATGAGTCGGACAGCACCGTCGAAGTCCGCCTCACGCATCGCGAGACGCCCGAGTGTGCGGTCGAGAGCGATCGCGATCGCGACCTCAGCCGAAGAACGACGAGTTTCGATGGCCGGGAGCAGTGCTCGGGCCTCGTCGAGGCGCCCGGCCCGGACATGCTGTTCCATCTCGGTCACGTCACAGTCGACGAGCATGGCGTCGTCGTCGAGTGCGACGAAGACCTCCCGCGCCGACGACATCCACGTCGCAGCTGATGTCGACCGTCCAGCAGCGGCATCGATCTCGCTGAGCAGATACCGGCTGACACCGCTCTGGGATCGGACGCCGATCGCGTCGAACGTGTGCATCGCCCGCCTCGCCTGCGCTTCGGCTTCTTCGAGCTGACCCTGCCGGAACATCAGGAACCCGATGTTCATCTCGACGATCGCCGTATCGCTCGCCAGTCCACAGCGAGCACCGTGGATCGCAGCCTTCCGGTAGCGCTCGATCGCCTCGTCCCACCGGCCCAAGTACATCGCGACGAGCCCGCTATTGTTCAGCGAGCTGTTGAGATACCGATCGTGGCCGACAGCCTCGAAGATCTCGACCGCCTTCGTCACGTGGTCGAGCGCCTCGTGGCGCATCATCGCCACCATCGCCATTCCGAGGTGCAGGTGTGCCATGCCCTCGAGCGTGCGGTTCCCGGACTGCTTCGCCAGTTCCAGTGCCTCGCCGGCCGGGCCGAGGCTTCGCTGGTGGCGCCCGGCGAGGTCGCGGACGGCCGCGAGGTCGAGCAAGAGTCGGCCTCGCATCTCGTCGCCACCCGGGCCGGAGCCCTCGACGGCGCGCAAGCCGTTTCGGACCGCCGCTCGCGCCTGAGCGAAACGACCGCGCGTGAGTGCCAGGCTGGCGCGTCCGTGCCAAACCCGCGCCGCTTCCGCATTGTCGCTGAGGCGGCGACCGGCCGACTTGAACGACTCTGCTGCAGCATCCAGATCGCCGAGCGCGTCGAGTGCTTCTGCCAATTCGAGATGGAGTCGACCTTCGCCGGGCCGGTCGACCGAGCGAGCGAGACCCAGTGCCTGGCGGAGAAGACCGCACGCCTCCGCCATCGCCCCTGCCGACTTGGCCGCGAGCCCGGCTGCCCGCGATGCCGCGTACGCCTCGGGCAGCATGCCGGCATGCTCGAAGTGAACGGCCAATTCGGCCTGGCTGGCGTCTCCGAGACGCTGTTGGTGTTCTGCAATCGCCCGGTGCAGCTCGTGGCGGCGGCGGAAGGTCAGCGAGTCGTGCGCCGCGACACGCAACGCATCGTGACGGAACTGCACCGTGTCGTGAGGGCCGGGCCGCATCACCGGGAAAGCGTTGGTCCACCATGCGGAGGCGGCCAGCTCGGGTCGTTGCAACACGTCTGCGAGGGCTGAGAGCGACACCGTCGAACCGAACGCCGACGCCTCGCGAACCACGGTGCGAATCGGAACCGGCAACGAGTCGACGAGCATGACACTCAAGCGTTGGAGCGAGTCGGGCAGCCCGCCGAGGTCGGGGTTCCGGGCGAGTTCGGCGAGCACGAACGGGTTGCCCTTGCCCGCCCGAACGATGCGTCCGATCACGTCGTCTCGGAGCCGTGGCGCGACTTCCACCACCAACGCGATGGCACCCACATCATCGAGTGCGGTCAGTTGGATCACCGTCGCACCCCGGGGCGATCCTGCTCCGTCGAGGTGATGCTCCACCGACGCGAGCAACATCACGGCCTCACCCGAGACCGTCGTCATGAGTTCGACGATCACCGCTCGGGACACACTGTCGATCCGATCGAAGTTGTCGACGGCGAGAAGCCATGGGCGAGGCGTCACCAGTCGGAGCAGTGCCGCGAGCACCACCCGCGTTCTCATGACTCTGTTGAGAGCATCTTCTCGTCGCGTTTCCGGCTCGACGCTGACTTCGGATCGAGTCAATTCGATTTGGGTGAGGTCGGCCCAGCGGCGCAGCTCGGAGGGCAGCTCGTCGGCGTGCGCCATCAGCCACAGGATCGGGTCGTCCGGGACCTGACCCCGAAACCGGGCAAGCTGTTTGCACACTTCGGACAACGCCGCGTATGGCACCGACTGCAGAAACGGGTGTGCGACCAGCGAAGTGGCTGCATCGCCGGCACGAGTCGTGAGTGACTCGATGAGGCCCGCTGCGCCCATCCCCGGTTCGCTGACGAGCACGATGCTGCATCCGATGCCGTGGATCGTCTTGTTCCACGAGTCGATGAGCTGCTGCGCTTCGTCGGCGCGACCCCGCTCCTCTGCGACGAGTCGCTGCCGCGGGCGCAACGATGTGGAGACCGCGGCGACGTCACGCACACTCCACATCGGCATCGGACGTCGGCGGTTCTTGAGCAACTTCGGGCCGAGGGCCACGAACACGGCACCGACGCGGGTGTCGACCCCCATCCCATCAGCCGCCACCAGTTCGTGTTCGCGGGCCATGCCGAGCGCTCGCGCTGCGACGTTCACGGGGTCACCGAGCACCGTGTACGTCTGACGCTCGGCGACGCCGAGGGTCGCTGCAAAAACTTGACCCCGCTGCGCTCCAGCACGGACCGGGGCGTCACAGGTGTCGATGATGCGCCGGAGAGCGAGCATCAGGCGGCCCTCGTCGTCATCGATGGCCCTGGGCGCTCCAGCAACGAGAATGAACCGCACGCTGTCGACGCCGGCGTCCACGTCGATCCATTCGACCCCGAGTTCCTGCGACTCGACTCCGACCCTCGCGGCCACGCGATCGAGAACCTCGTGAACAGCTGCTCCGCCATCGCTGGCGACGAGTGCATCGAGCCCGCTGACTTCCAGGAAGCCGACCGATACGGTCCGGTGGTCAGCACTCACCTGGCTCGCATTCAGGACGTCCCAGACCGATGGTGCGAGCAGACGGCGTGTCCGACTGCCGACATCCTGGGCAGGATCTGGCACGGCCGTCGTGCCGCCGACCGTCGAGGTTCGGGGTTGCCGTCTCCGGAGACGGCGCACCGCGACACCAGACCCGTGTGGGTCGCCGTGCCAAACCTCGGGGACAGCGGCGGCCACGGCGTGACTCATCAACACCTGCCCGGATCGGGCCTCTGACTCCAAGGTCACCACCCGAGACATCGCCTCTCCGCAGATGAACAAACCACACTGGTGAGGACCGGCGATGACGGCCAAGAATTCTCCCGTGTGAACGCCGACGCTGACTCCGAGGCGAGAACCACCGGTGACAGCCGCCGGAAGTCGAGCGAGTTCACGCGGCATCGACGCGGCCGCCTCGACCGCCCGGACGACATGGTCGTCTCCGTCGAACCACACCAGTGCAGCGTCCCCAGCAAAACCGATCACGTCGCCTCCGCCAGCGATGCTGTCGCCGAGCAGGGAGTGGAACGCCAGTTGGAGGACATCGTGCAGCCGTTCGGCTCCCTCGGGTCCAGCGCTCTGCAGTCTCTCGGTCAGGCGAGTGAAGCCCGACAGATCGGCCAAGACCACCGTGCCGTTGACGAACCTCCACGGTTGAGCCCGATCGTCGGCCACCAACGACTCGGCGAGTCGGCTTGTGAACCGTCGAGGGTTCACGGCGTTCACTTCGGTCGAATGCTCGTGCCGCCTGTGACCCCGAGATCACACAGGCCGAGTGTCAACTCGACCGAAAGCGCGCCAGCGTCGTCGAGTCGAGCGCACACCTGCATCCCGAATGTCAATGCTCTCACCGCCGGCGCAGGTGACCACGATGAAACGATCACGTCTCCGACCCGGCACTGATCGACAACGAGCGCATAGACCCGGGCTGTGGCCAACTGTCCGCCAGCAATCGACGGCCCGAACGGTTCGACCGTGAGCGAAACGGTCGGTTCGAAGCCAGTCGGCAGCGTGGTCCCGTCACCGATTCCGGCAAGCACCGGCTCAGCCTCGAACGCGGCACTGCACACGCTGGTCTCGGGGATGCCGGCGAGTCGGAGTTCGACGATCGCGGCGCTCTGATCGTCGTTGAGTTCGCTTCCGACGACCTCGATCGTGGGTTCTCGGTCGTCGGCGGTCGAGCTGTCCGGATAGTTCGCCGGACAAGCAGGCAGGGTGGCGTCGGCAGTTGCCGTACGACTGATTCCGTCAGGCCCCGCAAGCGTCCACGTCACCGGCCCGTCGTCGCCGTTGTAGGCCCAGAACGCAGCGTCGACACTGCCGGGGGCAAAGAGGGTGGTCAGCAGGGGGTTGTCGTTCGGGTCGGCGCCGCTCAGGCTGTTCGTGCTGCCTTCGGCGATGACGAGAGGAGTGGAGGACGAGTTGTCGTATCCGAAGAAGAGCTCACCCGAATTGCCGAGACACACCGCTCGGGGGACGACAACGGCAGCCACATCATCGCCCGTGGCTTGGGCCGCCTGGTCGGGCACCGAGGGGGGCGCCGACTTGTCGCGGTCAGATGCGCACGAACCAACGAGGGTCAACAGGACAACTGTGAAAAGTCGACGGTATCCCCGCATCGGCAAATTCTGTCACACGTCCAGACACCACTTCGACCGTCAACCGCCCTCGGTGTCAGTCGGAACCTGTCGATCCGAGACGGTTTGCAGCGATCGGTGCTCCTGGCTGTGTGCAGACCGGCAGCATCGTCCGATGGATTTGCACACGAACCGCAGCATGTGAAGGCCGGGGATCCCGAAGTGGTGCGACGTGAGCCCTGACAAGGACGGCGGGTCCAACCCGACGCGCCCGGCTTCGAACCGCTCGTCGTCAACGTGCTTGCGACGCTGCTCCTGATTGTTGATCCACCAACAGCCACCACCTTCGCCCCGGATCACTCGTCGCCGATCCAACGCAGGACCGTTCCGGTCACTTGCCAACCTCGCCGTCGAACCCGCCGACCAGCACGTCCCGCTCACACCCGAGATTTCTGGAAGAGTTTGCAGCGCGGACCATACCTGAGGCGTGTGTGTCGGTATGCACACCATTGCTCTCCACCCGAACCTGCCACCGACCGACCGACCAACGAACAGACGAGATGTCCTCCTGATGCCCGAAGCCACACAACGTGTCCTCCTCGAACACCGTTTCGAGGACGTGTACCGGCGCGAGTACCCGTCGCTGGTGGCCGTCGCCACGGCGCTCGCCGGTGACGACGGGGAAGACCTCGTCCACGACGCGATGATCAAGGCCCTGGTCAACTGGAAGCGTGTCGCCGTACTGGAGCGGCCTGGTGGTTGGTGCCATCGGGTCCTGATCAATCGGTGCCGCAGCAGTTGGCGGCGGCGGGTGACCCATGCCCGATTCCTGGCTCGACAACGACGCGAGGAGCCGAGCAGTCCCGGTCCATCAGCAGACGTCATCGCGTTCTGGACCGCGGTCCGTCAGCTTCCCGAGCGCCCCCGCCTCGCGGTGACGCTCTACTACGCCGGTGATCATTCGACGGCAGAGGTCGCCAGGATCCTCGACGTCCCGGAGGGCACCGTTCGCAGCGATCTGAGCCGTGCTCGGAGTGCGCTCGTCAAGGAACTGGGGGTTTGAGATGACGAACCGACACGGAACCGAAGACCACGGACCCGTCGACGGCGACCGCGACCGCGACCGCGACCGCGACGAGGATTCGAAGATCGACTCGATCGCCAGGGCAGCGGGCGCCGCATTGCGCCAACCTGCGCCGGCAGACGGTGTTGACCGGCTGCAGTCGGCGCATCGGCGCCGCCAGACCGTGCGAGCAGCCGCTGCGGGAGCCGTGGTCGCCGCCGTTGCGATCGCACTGTTCGTCGTCGTCGGCCGCAACTCCGACGGCCACGGCGTGGTCGTCACCCCGCCACCGGGAAGCGTCGACGTCACCCTCACCAGTGATGCCCCACCGATCAGCGGCGCTCCGACTGACTCGACTGTCGCGTCTGACCCGACGACCACCACCAGCGAGCCGACGCCGACCACCGTCGCGGCAGAGACGACCACCTCGAGCCAGCCGATCGCCGAGCTGACGTGGGCAGCAGCGACCGAGTCGTTCCCGGCGCTCTCCTACATCGCATGCTGCGGGACGGACTGGGAGGGGGAGCCGTCGCCTCCGGTGCCGGCGGACCCGGCTGTCGCGCTGGCGGAGGGGATCTACAACGCCCAGACGCCGCGCTCGGACGGCATCCGCTCCGATGACGACGTCGACGACGGTGTGCTCACGCTGGAGATCCGTTCGTACGGGCGGTGCAGCGACGGCGTCGTCCGCTGCAGCGGCGACGAGCCCTACCCGGCGAACGCACTCGGCACGACCGATGAACCGTCACGGCTGATCGACGTCGTCCTGGACGACACGGTACGGGTCGCAGTCACCGGATTCGGCTGCAACGGCGCAGCCGACCAACTGTTCGATGTACGAGAGGTGGGCACCGGATCGGACCTGTTGGCGCTGTACCAACAGCTCGGTGACGCGTACGAGATCGCGGTCGGTGGCCCGTTGCGGAACGGGGTGGCCCCGGAACAGATCGCGAGCGACATCACCGCGAACATGACCGGTGGTTTCTTCGACCCCGGTTGTCCGACGTGGACCTCCTTTGCCTGGGACCCAGTCGCTGGCCCGTCGATCCTGGCACCGCTCAACTTGTTCACCGTCGACGGTCAGCCGCCGCTGCAACCGAACGATGGGATCGAGCTCGAGTCGATCTATCCCACCGCCGTGTCGGTCGACGGCGCCGGCGTCATGACCGTCTATTTCTACGCCGGCTTCCTCAGCTGATGACAGTCGATGACGCCGCGTTCGCTCGTCAGGCTGATCGGGCACTCGACCGTGGAGTCATCCAGGGCTACGTCGAGCGTGACGACGAACTGGCCGTCGTGCGAGGCCGGATGCGCTACCGGGAGCAAGTCACCCGATGCTTCGGCCAGATCACCCCGCTCCTCGTGCGGTACGACGACTCCACCATCGACGTGGCCGAGAACCAGCGCTTGCGGTCATCGATGCCAAATACAAGGCCGAGAAGCTGGCCGACTGCACGTCGCTCGGTCTGCCGGTAGGGCGCCTCGTCTCCGCCAAGGCCATTCGGCTCAATGAACCGATGAGCGTCCATGGTCGATCGACGGGTGGTGGGCACGACCGCGTCGACATCGACCATGGTGACCCCGACGACCACGCCGGTTCATCGAGACCACAACGACTCCAGCGCCGACCGCGACGATTCCAGCACCCAAGGATCCTGCGGCGATCGTTGCGCCTTTCACCCCACCGACTTCGATTGGTACGGCAGCGCTGGTCACCGCCGGCCAGTTCACGATCAGGCCCCCACCGAACAACTCCTGGCAGCACTGATCCCCGCATCGCCCCGATGTGCGGCATCCGGCGGTTCAGGGGGGTCAGGCTGCGTGTTCGGGACAGATGGTGTGTGTCGCTGCTCCCAGGATCGCTCCGACGAGTCGGTTGTCGTCGTCTGGATGTGTGCTCGCCAGTTGGGTCAGGAGGTCGCTGGACACTTGATCGAATGTTTTGCCTTCGCTGAGTCGGGCGCATGCGGCTTGTGCGATGGCGATGTAGATCTCGGGGGAGTCGTACACGATTCCTTGGTTCGGTGTTCCCATCAGCACCGACTCTGTGGCAGCGACAAATCGGACGAGATCGTCTTGCGTGACGATGCCTGGAGCGGAGAGCGCTGTCGTGGCGGTGGTTGCGACAGTGTCGGCTTCAGTTGGGGAGCTTGCGGTTTCTGGGGTTCGTGGAGCCGAGGTGGTGGTGGACGTGCTGGAGGGTGTGATGGTCACGTTCGGGGCGGTCTGGTTGCTGGTCGTCCCGGAGTCGGAGCAGGCTGTGAGGGCGATGGCTGCCACGGCGGCGAGTGTGACCAATCGGTGCATGGTGGTGGTCTTTCTGAGAAGAGTTCGCGTTGTCGAGTTCGTGGAGCTGTGGGTTGGTGACGCGATACTGCCCGGTTGCATCGGCGGACCGATGCAACCGGGCAGCGTGCGCCGAGATTATGGCCGGCCGGGATGGGCGGGGCGGCCGGGTGTTTCGGGAGCGGTCGGCGTTGCCGGCTGCGCAGGTTTTGCTGGGATCGCAGGGTCGGCGGAAGCATCTGGGGTCGCTGGGGTCGCTGCGGTTGCCGGAGTCGCTGGGACTGCGGGGGTTGCCGGAGTCGCTCGGACCGCCGGAGTCGCTGGGACTGCGGGCGTTGCCGGAGTCGCTCGGACCGCCGGGGTCGCTGGGACTGCGGGGGTCGCTGGGACTGCGGGGGTCACCGGGGACTCGGTCGCTTCGGCGGCGTCCGGTTGGTCCTGAGCGGTGGCGTGCTCAGCGCGGCGCTCCTTCGCAGCCAGGGCCATGGCGGCACCATGCCGGGCACCGATTGCTGACGGTGATTCCCCGTCGAGCAGCGCCTGGAGCACTTGTGCGGCCACCCCGCTGCCACCGGCGTCGTGCGCTGATAGCCGATCCACGGCTGCGTGCAGCGCCGCTGTCGCCTTCTCCGATTCCCCAGCCAGGCAGGTGTCGTCGACGGTGAGATTCTCCGCAGCCTCAGCTGCCGCTTGTGCGGCATCCTCGAGCGTGGCTGTATCGGTAGCGGCGACCTCGCCCGAGGGCGGGCAGACGGCGGGGGTTACGTCACCGGTTCCGTCGTCGGCGTAGACGGGACCGGAAGCGAGTGCGAATGTCGCGAGGATCGCAGTGGCAGCGGGCAGAATTCTTGTGCGCATAGGATTTCTTCCTGTTCGGGTTGAGGGTTCTCGCTTCGGTAGCCCGGATGCCCGTTGCCGGGTCTGCGGGCTTTGCTTTCTGGTCGTCAGCCAGGTCGCCTTTTCGGTGAGAATCGGTTGGCCTGTCGGCGTTGTCCGTCGACAGGGACGAGCCTCTCGACGGTGAGAACGAGCCATCACGGCCCAGGGGTACGGCCTGCACCGAGATTTGTTGCCGACGTGCTCGGCGGGGCCTCTTGGGAAGATGCCGTCGGACGTGCTGGCTGATTGACCGTGGTGGGCGGAGCTGCGTTCGGGGGGATGACTTCCGGATTTTGTGCGATCGCCGGCTGACCTGGCTGACTGTCGGCGGCCGGTGTGGCCGGTGTGGCCGGTGTGGCTGAGGTGAGCGGTGTGGCCGGGGCGAGCGCGGCCGGTATGGCCGGTGCGGCCGGTGTTGCTGAGGTGAGCGGTTGGGAACTGTTCGGCGGGGCGCCTGGCTCGGCGGGTCGAGTTCCGGGTGTCGTCGCGGTCGGTATTCCGGGTTCGCACGCAATGGCCGGCAGACCGCTTTGCGGCGCAACCGGGCTGGCTGGATGGCCGTCGGGTTGTGTGAGGACGGGCCCGACGCAGCCGACCGTGGTGGCGTTCGGGTCCGATGGCTCAGGAAGCACCGGTAGCGCTGGTCCGGGTCCTGGTCCTGGTCCTGGTCCTGGTCGCTGGGTGGTCGGCGGTTCCGGCACCGTGGGTGCCGGAGTGTTGTGGTTGATCGTTTCGGCTGTGCTCGACGCCGGGGATGTCGCGGGCTCTGCGGTGACCGGCTGAACAGCTGTGACCGGTTCCGGATGCGTTGGTGCCGGCGTTTCCACGTGATGGCCTCGACCGGGTAGGAATGGGACATCGACCCACCCCAGCAGTTGTGCGCCGCCGACCGCAGCTGTCGCCGCTGTCGCGCCGATCAGGACAGAGACGGGCACGAGCCCGAGTAGCGCGCTCGCTCTGGCCAGCAGTGACGTCCGGCGTCGCGGCGTGACAGCAGGTCCACGATGTGGATCGCTTGCTGCGGCCGGCGTCAGCGCAGGCACGCTTCCGGGGATGAATTCGAGCAAAGCTCCGGACAGGGGAATGCTTGGAGTAGCGGCTGCCCGTTGACGTAGCGACACGACCAGATCGGCGAGCAGGGTCGGGGCACCGGTATCGGGTGCCCCGACGATCAGAGCCTCGATGTCGGCGTCGGTGAGGGCTCGGTTCATCATGTCATCGTCAAGAACGTCGAAATCGCTCATTGGGGTACGGCCTGACGGTCGAGATGTCGGGCGAGGGTGCGAAAGGCGCGACGTTGCAAGGCTTTGATCGCTCCGATCCGCTTGCCCATCACGTCGGCGATCTCTTCGATCGTCAGATTTGAGACCACCCGCAACACCACGACGTCGCGTTGTTCTGCGGTCAGCACCTCCAGTTGGGCGGCGACCCATTCGTCACCCATGCGGGCGAAGGCCTCGGATTCGACGTTGCCGGTGGCCGCCGACGCCTCGTTGGCTTCGTCGAGGTCTGATTCATCGACGCGACGTTCTTGGCGGCGGAACTCGTCGATTATCTGGTTGCGGGCGATCTTGAACACCCAGCCACCGAATTGGGCTTCGTTACCGACGAACACGGCGATGTTGGTGAACACCTTCAAGAAGGCGTCGTTCATCAAGGCTTCCGGGTCGGCCGCACCCCGAGCTGCGGCGAACGCATAGACGCGACGATGCATGGACTCGTACAGCTCCTCGAACGCCCGACCGTCGCCGGCCTTCGCTTTCTCCAAGATCTGATCGAAGGAACGTTCAACCATCAGCAAACCCGACCAGTTCTCGACGGAAGCCGCCAGACCCAGCGACACGGGTAACGGATGACCGCCGACACAGAAATGGCGACACCATCCTGATCGACGTCAGCGCGATGAGCAACGAGACACAACTCCACCACGGCTCTTCATCGGCAGATCAGCGGTCGAAGTGAGACAAACATCGAATTCCACCAGCGTCGCCCGCAACCGGCATGTGGCTGACTACGGCTGCCCACAACGCGCTGAGCGAACCCATTGAGCGAACCCATTGACGATCCGGGCGGGGTCGTCGTCAACGTCGTGAATGACCTTCACGGCGTCGGGTTCTCGAACCGGTGTCGGCGTCCAGCGGATCACTGCGTCGAAGGCCATTATGACCCCGGATGCTGGTTGAGGAATGAGGAGATGGCGGCCAGGGTGGCGACCGGTTGCTCGGCGATGACGAGGTGTCCAGCGTCGCGGATGAGCACGGTCTCGGTGGGTGCGAGGGCGAGGATCTCGCGGTGTCGCTCCAGCCATTCGGGTCCGAACACGTCGTGGTCTCCTGCGACCAACAAAGTCGGTGAGTCGAACGACGCAAGCTTGTCCGCATACTCCGGAACGGTTTCATCGGCGAGGAACGATTCGTAGGTGGCACGCGCGGTTTCTGCGGTGCAGGAGGCGACATCCACCGAAATGTCCGAGGTGGGCTCGGCAAGATACGCCGGCAGCACGGCGGAGAAGGCGGCTGTGCACGAACCGTCATTGATGGAGGGGATGACGTCGTCGATCACGCCGAGTCGTTGTAGCTCGCCGACTCGTGCCCGGAATCGGCGTTGTCCTGCGAGGTACTCCGCCCGGTCCAACGGTACGGCACCCACGAGTACGAGTGCGCTCACACGGTTGGGATGGGTTGCTGCGTAGGCAGCTGCGATGGCGCCGCCCCATGATTGGCCGAGGAGTTGCACGGTCTCGACACCGAGGGTGATGCGGATCGCTTCGAGGTCGGCAACCTGTGCAGCGAGGTCGTAGTCGTGGTCATCGGGGATGCCAGAATGCCCGGCTCCGCGCTGGTCGTAGCTGACGACGCGTGAATTCGGTCCCGCCAACGCGTTGTAGCCGTCCATTGATTCCAGGCTGAGACCCGGTCCGCCATGGATGGTGATCAGCGTGTCAGCAGCGGAGTCCGGTCCAACAACTTTGATGTGCAGGACGACGCCGCCGTTGCCGTGAACGGATGCTTCATCGATGCTGAGAACTGCTGGCACGCCCTCCTCATTGGCCTGCCCCGACGCCGATCCACTCGAACACGAACCGAGTACTGACGAGACACCGACGAGAACGGCAAGCAGGCGAGCCAGCAGACCCCTGCTGGGATCGTGACGGCTCGCGTCGGGTCTTCTCGCAGACGGTGGTTGCTCCGAGATCCGCACAACTTGCCTTCCAAACGCGAGAGGCGACGTCGTCGTCGTCAGGGTTTCCCCGTCCTCACGATAGGGGGTCACCCAAAACGGTACACACACGGTTCGTCTCGACAGCGACCAATGATGCGCAAACAGCGGCACAGGCTGCTCGTCGAACTCGGCCGAGGGGCGGTCACCTGACGATGCAAGGGTTTGTGCTCGGAGCGATGAGTCGAGGCCTAGAACAGCTGCGGTGAAGCTGTTTGGTGTGCTTCTCTCGAGTGGACGGCGCGTCTGGACGCGACGGCGCGCCGGCGGGAAGTCGTCTCGGACGGTCAGTGTCCGAGTCCGACGGTGAGCGCCGCTCCCCACCCTGCGAGGCCGAGGCCGAGCAGTCTGCTGAAGGATTGAAAGGGGAGCACCTTCTCGACGAAAACGATTGCGGCGATGAGTGCGACCCACCACAGGTTCATGACGCCGAGTACGAAGAGCATTGCCATCAGTGCCCAGCAGCAGCCGGCGCAGAGGGTGCCG